>NZ_NRJG01000096.1 GCF_003585935.1 Psittacicella hinzii | reverse complement strand
ATATACTAAAAATTAAGAAAATCAAATTTATTTATAAGATTTATCTATTTATAAATTTTATAAACTAAAGCTCTTAATTTTAGCCTAATTAAAACGTAAATAACTTTAGCCTAATTAAAAATTTTTACCAAATGAGCAGTGCCACAAAATGAGTAGAAATGTAATTAAGTAAAATTAAAACCTTTTAATTTTTACCTCTCAAGCGAATTAAAATTAATTCATCTGCATGTTCTTCAGAGATAAATCTATAATGGGCGATTGCAAAGCGTAAAGTATATCGATTTATTTCTCTAAATGCAAATTTTTCTTTAATTTAATTGTGAACCACATGAAGTATTGTTTTTTCTGCTAACTACTACAATTGTGAGTATTAAGGTATATTCACTATTTTTTGACAAAAATAAACACGTCGAGTTAATCCCGACGTGTAAAAAATTATTCAGCTACTGTTTGCTGTGCTGCTGTACGCTGCGCAATGCAATCTTTAATTTCTTGCAGAGTGTAAGCGTATGATTTACCACAACAATTACATGTTGCTACTACTTCAGGTTCTTGATGATCAGCAAGTTCTTTTTCCCCTAAAGAAGCAATAGCTTGTAAGTATTTGTCACGCGAACAAGTACAAGCAAAAGTTAAATCTTTTTCACGTGCTACAGTTACTTGCTCTTGGTTAAATAAACGATAGAGTAAGTCATTAGCACTTAGATCTAAGAGCTCACGCTCAGTTACCGTACTTGCTAAAGTTACTAAATCTTCAAAGTCAGCCTGCGTACCAGATTCATCTGGAATGAACTGCATAAATAAAGCCGAAGCATTCACTTGATCTTGCGCATCTACTTCTGAAGCTAGACGTAAGAATGCTGGGATCTGTACTGATTGGCGATAGTAATCTAGAATTGATTCTTGAATTGAATTTAAGTTTACGCGAATAATACTTTGATAAGGTTGCGCTTGACGGTCATCAAAGTACACCGACATGATCAGATTCGCTTCTGGATTAATTAAATCTTCTAGTTTTGCATTAGCATCTAATTGTGCGTCTTCGGCTAAAGCTGCAACTACACGCGCGCTATCACCATATAGACTTACAGATAAACCGGTAACTGGCGTATTTGCAGATTGGATTGCTAAGCTAAAGTTACCATCTGTTTTTAAATAGTGTTTAAGAATTGAACCTACAAGTAACAGTTCACCTAATAAACGTTTAACCGCAGCTGGGTATTTAGGTTGATGTTCTAATGAATCTTTTAAGGTTTTATTAACATTAACCCATAAACCTTGTGCTGGTTTTACATCAAAAAGAAAGCGATGTACTGAATCGCGATCTTTAATTCCGGCTTGTATTTGAGCCGATGATACGGCAAATTTATTCGACATTTGACCTCTAATTTAATTTGTGTTTTTTCCTGCTAGTATTATAGCATTGATCTAAGATTTTTCAATATTCACGTCTATATTTTAAAATTTAGCACCTATAGACGGTTAAAGACCACTAAGAACACTTAGTGGTCGTAGTTATCATATGAAGCACGATCGATTTTGAACTTTTGAATAGTGCGACGTTCTTTTTTGTTTGGTTTGTGTGCTGGAGCGATATAACTTAAACGGTCTAAACGTTTAGCTTCGGCTTGCGCTTGACGCTTTTCTACCGACTCGGCTGTTTCTTCGTAGTAGTTTTTGGCAACTTTATAAGCTGTACGTTGTTTACTTAGCTCTTGAACCACTACCGTAATGACTTCATTACCTTTTTGTAAAGTAATTTGTGCTCCGAGTTCTACAATGCGCGAAGGTTTAGTACGTTGACCGTTATAAGTAACCTTACCCCCATCAACCATTTGGGTTGCTAGGGAACGAGTTTTATAAAAACGCGCAGCATGTAACCATTTATCCAAACGTACTTGTTGTTCGTTATCGGCATCAGAGGTTTTTGCCATTAGATCTCCTAGATTTTATGCCCAATAAACTTGCAATTTAATTTTGCCTCATTATAATTGGGACGTATTTTTTACTTTCTTGTTCTAGGTAATAAATGCTATGTTTTACTGCAGTTTTTACCTGTGAACGGTATAATTATACTAAATTTTTCCTTATTATTCATTAACGTAATCTTGATCTAAAAGACAGAACTTTGTCACTAGTAATGAGCAAAATAATTAAATTATGTTTGTAATTATTGTTGTGTGGTGTATGTTTATGTGTATGTGATGTGTACATGAATATTTAGCACTTCTAATTATTGGCAAAGCAACTACTAACTTTAAAAAACACTGAACTATCATTCATTCTCTACGAACTTATTTTTTAGATCAAAGCAACAGGAAGTTTTATGTACAATAGTTTATTAATTATTTTAGGGGTTGCCCTAGCTTTTAGCATTATCGGACTAATGGTCTACGTTAGTCGCAGTTCTCGTTTAAAAGAACAGTTACGTCAAGTCGAAGACAATCTACATGACTCAACCAATCGTTTACTAACTCTTGAAAATCAGTTGCAACATCTTAATGAACAACGCGCTGCTGATAAAGATGAATACAACGAACAATTAACTGATTACCATGCTCTAAAATCTTTACATAAACATCTTGAACTTGAACTCGAGAGCACGAAAAAGGAATTAGCCGCTACGCAAAAAAGCAACAGTGATTTTCTTACTCAGGCTAATAATGCCCAAGGACTCGTATCGGTTGCTGATTTAAAAGTAAGAACTCTTGAGCAAAATCTGCAACAGCAGCAAGAAGAGTTCAAACTGCAAAACCAAGATTTACGCCAACAATTCGATAACCAATTAAAACATACGCGTGAGCAGCATCAGCGAGAAATTGCGCAATTAGAACAAGCTCATACTAAAGAATTAGAAACTCTTAAGCAACACCAAGCGCAGCAACTGCTGCAGCAACAAGAAACTACAGCTAAGCAGTTAAAGTTTATTGAAGAGCAAACTAAAGCTAACCTGCAAATCTTACGTGAAGAAGTACAAAACTCAACTAGTGAGCTGGTAAAAGGCACAACACAAAAATTCTTTAATGATTCAGTGGAAAAGATTAATTTAATCACTAATCCTCTTAAAGAAAAAATGACCGAACTAACGCAAGGGGCACGTGAGCTTTTAGAAAAGAACCTAAAAACAGATGCGCAGTTTTTTGAAAAGATCAATAGCTTTGATAAACAAATTGCCTATATTAATGAGAATGCTACTAATCTAGCAAATGCTTTACGTGGCTCTAATAAGAAAGCTCTCGGTAACTGGGGAGAACAACAACTAGAAGTTACACTTGAAAGTCTAGGCTTAGTAAAAGGCTTACATTATCAAATGCAAGCAGTTTTTAAACGCCCAGGTAAAGAACAAAATCTAATCCCAGATTGTGTACTTAATTTACCGCACGAGCGTAAAATTGTTATTGATAGTAAAGCTTCATTAAATGCTTACTTAAAAGCCTATCAAGCGCAAACTAAAGACGAAGAAAATGCAGCTATTAGTGAGCTTATTAAAAACATTGAAACTCACGTAAAACAATTAAGCAGTAAAGCTTATCAAAATATCCCAGAACTCAATAGCCCCGAGTTTGTGATTATGTATATTCCAATTGACAATGTATTGGCATATATCTCTGCAGCTAAACCAGAACTCTTTGCGCAAGCGCTGAAACAAAATGTGGTAATTGTTTCTAACTCGACCTTAATTCCACTCTTAGCAATGGTTGATCGTTTATGGAAAAACCATGAGTTCTCGAATAATGTGCATAAACTTGCAAGCAATGCAGATAAATTCTTTGACGCAGTAATGCGAGTGGCACGTTCGGCTATTTCTTTAGGTAATAACCTACAACAAATTAACGGTTCATATAATGATCTAGTCAAATCTCTAGGTAATACCCAAGGAGCGATTCGCCAAATCGAACGCTTTAACGTGCAAGCGGCTAAAGCTCTCGAAGAACTAGATAAAGTTAATAAACTCGAGGTTGATAAAGACGAAGCTCCAGCTCTTAAACTTGCTTCTTTTGTTAGTGAGAACTTAGTCAATAGTGTTACTACCAAACAAGAGCAGAGTGAACAAATCATTGAGAGAGAAATTGAGAAAGAGATAGAGCCTCAAGTAGAAAGTAATATCGCTACAGAAATAGCGACTGAAGTGGATGCTGAATCCGTTGAAGATCTATCTACTGAAGATCTATCTGCTGCAGATACTAATAGTAGTGAAAATCTTAGCGAGAGCGAAAGTACCAATGATCCTTTAGCGCAAGAGTTACAACAGCAATTAGCGGATATTGCCTTATCTGACGATGAAGAAGAGCTTGATCCGCAATTACAGGCTACCATTGAGCTTACGCAACAAGAACAAGCTAATCTGTTTGCTGAATATGATCAGCTATTTGCAGAAATTGATGATCTTGATACACCTTCAAGCACTGCTACTAACTCATATGCTGCTAATTAAGCTCTAAAGCTTTAACTAAAGCTAACTAAGTTAGTATTGGAGTATGTAGAACATTACTTTTTTACATACTTCTCTGTATTGGCTTCAGCACCAAATCCTAAATTTTAATACGTCCTCCATGCTTCTCGCACGGAGGACTTTTTACATGCTACTTAATTATTTAGACAGTCTTCAAAACAGCACCTAAATACATGAAATTACCGCGACTTACAGCAAGCAGCCTTTGCTTTTTCGGTATAATAGACTTAGCCTAAAGGCAATGTTAAGCAGACCTTTAAGCAAAATAATTATCTATAATTTTAAGTATTTTATGTCACAAAACTTCGACTCATTTAGCTTTAAGCTCGATCAAACGAGTCTCATCGAAGCAAGTGCTGGTACAGGTAAAACCTATTCCATTGTGAATATGTTTATTCGCTTGCTCCTTAATTTAGGATCTAGCACCTTAAAAGCGCCAGTACCTGCTAAAAACATTCTTTTAATTACCTTTACTAATAACTCGGCCGATGAATTAAAAGAGCGAGTTCTAAAACGTATGTATGAGATGCAAGTACGTTTACAGGCTCTTATTACTTATCTTGCCGAGTACAAACCTGCAGACTACTTAGAGCAAATAGCTCATGACTCTGCATTAGTAGAAGCTTTAGTTTTAGAGTTTCTGAAGCATGTAACGAAAAAAGATAGTTATGATGAATTTGAGAAGAACTGTCTGGTGCAAATTTGCCAAGAGCAACGTTTAGCCTCTTGTCTTGAGATTTTACAAACCGAGTACAAAAACAATGAATTTTGTATTCAAACCATCGATAGTTTTATCGTACAAACAGCAATTAAACTTAAACCTGAACTTTCAGGGCAAAATGTTACTGCTAGTGCTCCTTCAAGCCAAAGTAAAAAACGTACTTTTACCCTATTACGTCAAAGTTTAGCTAAAGTTCTTGAACAAGAACTAAAGCAATTAAGTACTAAATACGCAAATCAGCAACAAGCACAAGCAATTCTCAATCAGATTTTTGCACCGCAACAGTTTAGTGAATTAGTAAGTAATACTATTCAAACTAAGTTTTCAGTAGGTAAAGTTAGCGCTGATGAAAGTTATCTCTTAGGGACAAGTGAAGCTAAAGATAATAATCTCTTAACCTTTATCCGCGATAAAATCTACGGTACTATTTCTCCCTTTGAAATAGAAAAACTATTTACCCAATATTTTACGCATGCAGATTTTCAAGGTATCGAACTAGCGCAAGTAAATCTTGAAGCTATTTTAAATGCCTATCTGAAGAATAAAGCACATTTAGAAGCTCAAGACAACGCCGAAGATGCTCCAGATTTTGCGAGTTTAAACTTAGAGTTCTTTAATCGTGTACGCGTCTATTTAATTAAAAAGATCTTAGATCAATATTTAGACTTTAGTTTACGCCAACAAGAATTAGATTTAGCTACTTACGGTATTATGCTGGAGCGCAGCATTAAAGAGAATCCTGAACTAATTAGTAAACAAGTACAAAGTCTATATCGCTTTGTCTTTATTGATGAGTTCCAAGATACTAACCCATTACAGTTTGATATTATTCAGAGTATCTTTGCTCCTACACAACAAACTCAAACTGGACAGAATTCGCAAAGTACTATTGCTCAAGCTACAAACACTATTGATCAAGTTACAGATCAAGCTACAGATATAGCTCAAAACGCAGCAAACAACTATCTCGAACGTGGTTTAATTATGATTGGTGACCCTAAACAAGCAATCTATGCTTTTAGGGGAGCTGATATTTATAACTACTTCACGGCTAAAACCTATGCCGTGCAAGCACCACCTATGACCAAAAACTATCGTTCGAGCGCTCCTTACTTAGAAGCGTGTAACTTACTGTTTACTGCTAATAATCGCTTTTTTACTTTACCGCAAATTAGTTACCAACCTATTCAAGCCGGTAATCAAAACAACAAGGTCTTACTTTTTAAAAATACGCAAGACTTACTAGAGATTGCTAGCCCTATTACCTTTATTGGTATTGAAGAGCAACAAGACGAGCAAGATAAAGCGAGTAAGAAAAAAACTAAAAGTAATTATGACAGTCAGTATGCTATTGCACATTTTATTAATCATTTAGTGGTTTTAGGGCGCGAGGGTCGCTTATTTATTGGTGAACCTAGCTTAGCTGGCACTAAGCATTTACAGCAAGCTAAAGCCGTAACGGAAAATGATATTTGTGTCTTAGTACGTACTAACGAGCAAATTAAAACAATCAGTAATTATTTACGTACCTACTTTGGGATCGAAAGTAAGATTACCGATGATAGTATTGAAGTTGATGATAGTTTATTTAAGCAACTAATCGTAGCTTTAGAAGCTATTAGTAAACCACAAGAGCAAATCGCCTTAAAGAATTATCTCTATACAGCTTTATCAGGTAAATCCTTTAGCCAAGTACAACAAATCATTAAAGATAGTGAACTCTATAGTGCGGTAAAAACCCAATTACAAAACTATCAGTTCTTGTGGCAACAACAAAATTTAAGTGCTGCCATTAGTGCTTTAATTCGTGATAACCTTTTACCTAATGCTGGTAAGTATCGTTATTCATTTATTGAGAACTTCTGGCAACTAACGCACTTATTAGTTGAAACGCTCGAAAGCCCGCAAAACCTTGAACGTGTAATCCAACAAATTAACGACGAGCATTTTTGTAAGAGTTTTATTGATAACTATAAACAAGCTCTCAATAAAAGTAATAAAGACCATACTTTAGTGCAAAACATGCAACAAGAAGCTAATGAGCATAAAGTTACTTTAATGACCATGCATGCTTCTAAAGGTTTAGAGTTCCCTGTTGTTATTTGCTATCAAAAAAGCGCTGCTACTTTTGATAGTAAGCTGTTTAAGCTACAAGACTATATGCCGAACTTTAGTGGTTTTTATGACTTTAACAACATCTTACATGGCTTATTTAATTTCCATGATGAACAGTCATCAGATGCACGTTTATTCTATGTAGCTGGTACACGTGCTAAAACCGCAATGTTCTATCTTTACGATCAGCAGATCTTTAGAGATTTTGCCACAGGTAAATCCCCATCGTCGATTAAAACGAAAGCGAACCAAGAGATCTATGCAACCCAATTAAATGCTTACTTACACTCGCATACTCCAGAGCCACAAGCCTTAAGTATTGCTCAAAGTGAGCAACCTTTTACTAGCTATTTAGCTAGTGCTTTTGAGAAATATCTAGCTAATCACCAGCATAGCTTGCCAAATAATTATATGATTGACTTCTATAGTCAACACTTTGCAAGCTCTGAACAAGAGTTACTCAAACTGCGTTACGACATTTATATTCAGCGTTATAAGTTTGTAGAACTAATTCCTAGCTCGATTTTTAATAAGATGCTAGAACAAACTCAAGATGGCTTTAGTAACGCCGATCAAATTGCTCTTTCTGAAGGTGCTTCTCCAGAGAGTAAGATTGTATGGCAATGCTTTTACGTTCTTCCTGATTATGCTCTGGGGGATTTACTCTCAGATACAGCCTTTAGTAAATCTAATACGCAAACCTCAACAGTACGCCAACAACGTAACGAATATAAACACGAAGAACAAAAACAACTTGCACAAGATAAATTAGCTGTCCAAGCACAAGCAAGTTCTACATGGCAAGCTAAAGACTTAACTTTACTTGGTCAAAGTTTTACTACCTTTGCTCAAGATAACGTTAAGTTTGAACCACTAGTTGATCTCCAAGGACAAAGCTTAATTGCTCCGCAAGCTAAAGCCTATACCTTTAATGCTTTAGCTCAACATTTACCTTTAATGAGTTTTACCCGTTTAAATAAGCAGTATCTCGAACTCTTACAACGAGATAACTCCTTAAAAGGTAATCAAGTGCAAATTAAGATCGAAAGTCAATCTGACTATCAAAATACGCGAAAAGCACACAACCTTGCGCAAACTAGTGCTAATCTGCAATTGCAAACTTCACAAGCAGAAAATACTATTGACTATTTAGTAGCGCAACCTTTAAATGGTTTAGATGCGGATGAGCTAGAGAACCCAGCTTTATTAACTCAAGATGCTGATCTTAGTCTTAATGCTCTAAATTTCCTAGCTAATGAACAAGCTAATGATCAAACTAAACCACAAGGATCGCAAGAGTTACTAAATACGCAAGAAATACAAGCATCAGTTGGATCTGCGGAGCAAGTTGAAGCAGTTTCCGAAGACAACCCGCAAGAGGCAAGCGCTCCACTTAGCAATAACTTACACGTAGATACCACTAAAACCTTACCTTTTATTACTGATCCATATCAGTTTAGTAAAGTGCTACGTAATAATCTGCCACACGGAGCGGAGTTTGGGACTAAGGTTCACAAGTTCTTCGAAGAATATAATCCGCAAACACCGGAGAATAACCAACAACTATTAGAAATGTTATTCCCTACCCGTTTTGCCGAAGAACGTAATACTAATCAGGCTATACATAATTTTATTCAAGCTACTCTTGATTATCCCTTATGTAATCTGCAAGATTTTAATACTCAAGCTCCTAATCGTACGATCCGCATTAGTGATGCAGATCTTGGACGCTTAAACGAATGGGAATTCTTTTTCAATCCTCCAGAAGATGAATTAGCACAAAGCGAATACAAGCAACTAGTACGTCGTTTAGCGACTTATCTTAAACAAGAGGGATTAATTGATCTTAATTCTCCAGAAGAATTTACCTTAGAAACCGGACAATTCACTGGTTTTATTGATTTAATTCTTTTTGCTAACCAAGAAATTTTTATTCTAGACTATAAAACTAATGATCTAGGTAGTAATCTTAGTGACTATACAGCTGAAAAATTAACCGAAAAAATGAAAGCTCAAGGTTACATTTTACAAATGTATATTTACTTAGCTGCGGTTTACACTTATTGTGAACAAGAACTCTTTGATGAATATCCAGAACAATTAGCTCAAATTAAATTTATCGGTATGCACTTATTTATGCGAGGGATGTTGTATTTAAACCCAGAAGATAATAAAACCTATGGTGTTTATACCCAACAACCAAGCCACCAAGTGCTGCAAAATCTAAGTCGCATTATTCGTGGTTTAGAGCTAATTTAGTTTAAAGTTAATTTCTCTAGATTTATTCTAGATCTATTTTTTCTAGATTTAATTAGGTTTAGTCCTCTTTGATTTGGATTAATTTAGTTTAGATTAATTTGATTTAAATTGTATCCAGCTAGATCTAGTACTTGTACAACTGGATCTAGCACTAATTTAACCATTTGTTTTACCCCATTATTAGGTAAAACCTTTACTTTATGTTTAACCCTTTAATCTTTCATATAAGTCGTAAATTTAGTAAGTCGGTTAAACAGACGCGTTTTACACGTGTGAGTTATATCCTCTCTGTATTAGCGTTTATTTTGGCAACTCTAGCTATTACTTTAATCACCTCGGTGTTATATTCGATGCAAGAGTTCCAAAAGAACCGTTTACTAAATTACACTCCACAAATTATCGTTAGCTATAATCAGCCTTTAGGACAAAACGGAGAAATAGATACAGCTAAATTACAACAAGCCTATACACAACTACAGCAAACTCTAGGCAAGGATATAAATCGTCTTAATTTATATGCCGGAGGAAAGTTCTTCTTACAAATTCGTCAGAATTTAATTGAAGGGCAAGTGTTAGGTTTAGATAATAGTAATCCAGCTGCAATCTATCCTTCTAGTCCTGAAGCAAGCCTTAAACCCGAGGATGACGTTTCGTCAGCAACAACTCAAGCTAACGCTAATAACCTAACTAATACTCACGACAAGCTCGTGGAAAATATCCCTTATGCAGTTTTAACTGCAGATTTAAATGCCGGAGAATATTATCTAGCTATTCCGCAAACTTTAGCTTATCAATATCAACTTAATGTTGGGGATACAGTTACACTAATTAATAACGATAAATCTACTTACTTACCTTCAGGCTTTATGCCGATTATGCGTGAGTTTACTATTAGTCAGATTTATGCTGATAATGGACAAAACAACGTCTGGTATGCCAATGTATTTGATATTGCGCGCTTAAACTTAAGTCGTGAAGTTAATCAAGTTAATATCTTCTTAAAAGATCCTTTAGCTATTGAACAGGCAATGCAAAAGTTAGCGCAAGCTAACCATTTACAAGTTAGTGCTACTAATCCTTACGCTTTAACTAGTGAGCAAACGTCTACAACTACAACTACAACTAACCAAGCAAGTTCGCAAACTTCGCAAGCTGATCAACAAGAGCAACTGTTAACACCTATTGCAGCTCTTGATTGGCGCGATCGTTTAGCTGTAGTTTTTGGCGCGATAAAAACTGAAGGACGCGTAACAACCACTCTAACTTCACTATTAATTATTATTGCGATCTTAAGTTGTTTAATTACCTTTAGCTTTATTATTGTGGAAAAGGATCGTGACATTGCCATTCTTAATGTTCTTGGCATGAGTCCTAAAGATCTGAATAAAGTATTTTTAATGATGGTAGTAGGTTTATTAGTGCGCGCAAATATTTGGAGTATTTTACTCTTTATTACTTGTACGTTTTTATGGCCTTTCTATAGTCCATACTTAGCTATTTCAATTCCACTCCAAATTAATTACTTACAAGTAGCTTTAACTTATCTTCTTTGTTCGGCCGCAATCTTTATTGCAACAGCAATTGCTGGTTACTTTATTATTCGTATTCGTCCTGCGCAAATTCTGCGATAAGTAGGTAAAGGAATGATTCTTGAAGTTAAAAACCTGTCTTTGGCCTATGTGAATAACCAAGCGCAAATTAGCCATGGACCATTAAATGTATCTCCGGATGCACAACATACACCCATCTTTTCAGATTTAAGTTTTAGCATTACTGAGGGGCAGCAAATCTCTCTGGTTGGTAAGTCGGGTAATGGTAAATCTTCACTTTTATATGTTCTAGCTGGCTTTGAAAAGGTAGCTCCACAAACCATATATTGGCAAGGAGTTGATCTTGCCTCTATGAGCGCGCAACAAGTTAACCAATTACGTAATCAACAACTAGGGTTCATTTTCCAATTTCATAATCTGTTACCAGATTTTACAGCATTAGAAAATGTCCTCTTACCTGCTCAAATTGGTAAATTTGATCTTAAAGCTTCAACTCAACGGGCTAAAGAGTTATTAGCTTACATGGGCTTAGAGCATCGTTTAGAGCATTATCCAGCACAACTTTCAGGCGGTGAGCGTCAACGTGTTGCTATTGCTCGTGCACTTATTAATAATCCGCAACTTATTCTTGCCGATGAACCTACAGGTAATCTGGATCAAGAAACTTCGCTCGAAGTTATGCAATTGATTAAACAAATTGCCCAAGACTTTAATACTAGTATGCTTTTAGTAACTCATGATCCAGATATAGCCGCAAGTTTACCTGAACGTTGGCGCTTAAAAAATGGGAGCTTAATTAAACATGCCTAAAAACGCCTTAACTCCTCCCCAAGCCGGAAACTTTAGTTCTGGCAAACTTACTTGGGCAATAGCTTGGCGTTTTTATCGCGTAAAAGCAACTATTCGGGTTTTAGCTTTTATTAACTGGTTAACTAAACTTGGGATTATTTTAGGGATTGCTATTCTGATTATGACCAATGCCGTGATCAATGGTTTTGATCAACAATTGCATACAAAGTTCCTTAATTTAATTCCGCAAGGAATCGTCTTTAGCACTAATTTACAACCTTTAGAACAAGGGAAACAATTAGCGCAAGACTTAACACAGTTTAAAAACGTTAAAGCGGTATCACCTATAGTTTCGCAAACTGTTTTAGTGGAAAACGGGACGCAGAAAAAAGTTATCCAACTTTTTGGCATCGACCCACAAACTTACGCCCAAGTTAGTTCGCTAGGTGATTACTTACAAGCGCAAGGTGGTTTATCTTTATTACTTTCTTCACCACTCGATCAAAGTACTAAAGAGCTGCTAAGAGCGAAAGCCCAAGTAATCCTCACTAAAACCTCCCAAGATAATGCTCAAGCTAACGCTCAAGACAATTATCAAGAAAATGCTAAGTCAAACAAAGAACTTAGCACTGAGCAAGATAAATATAATAGACCGACAGATAAGTCATATCTAGTTGATCCTAATGCTACTATAAACTTCAATACTCTCCCTAAAGCTCAACAAAGTTTAGCTCTAGAGTATATGAATAGTCCAAGTGTAGTTATCGGTAAACAATTAGCAACTTTTTTAGAAGCAAAGGTTGGAGATTACATTCGCTTTTATGTCTTTAATCAAGCAACAGGTCAAACCACTCTTTCACAAAACCAATACTTTTTAGTAAGTGGGATCGTAGATTCATCAGGCTTATTCGATAAAGAATTAGCGATGATAAACATCTACGATGCTACAGGGATTGTAGGTTTAACCGACACTAGTTGTCCACGTGTGCAAGTTAATTTACAAGGACAAATTAGTGCCAATAAAGGAGCTGTTAGTAAGTGTAATTTAATCGCTCAACCGCAAAAACTAGAGGCAACTACTATTGCTAATGCAATGCAAATCCGTTTAGTAGATCCTGATAATTTAGATATTATTCCTCCAGCTAATTGGACTAGTCTGCAAGAACTAAGCTATACCAGTTGGGGACGTATCTATCAAAACATCTACCACGATCTACCAATGATTAAATCTTTACTCAATCTAGGTTTATTCTTTGTGGTAACACTTGCGGGCTTTAATGTTATTTGTGCTATCTTAATTCAAATTAAAGATAAGAAAAAATCCATTACGAGTTTACAAGCTGTAGGTTTAAGCACTAAACAAATTCATAGCATCTTTGCTAAATACAGTTTAATCTTAGCTTTACATGCGGTTGTAATTGGGACATTAATTGGCATTCTCTTAAGCCTCGCTTTAGAGTTCTTAAGTCATAAACTGATTAATGCCGGAGTACAAGTAATTGATGCAACCACTTACTTTATTGATTACATTCCGGTAAGTATTAATTGGCAAAGTAATTTAATTATTGCCGTATGTATTTTAGGTACTTCTTTACTTACAGCCTTAGTTACTAGTTATTTTGCAAATAAACAACAAATTGATGTTCGCTTTTTAAGCTAAAAATTAAGTCCAGAAACTCATGTTTCTGGACTTAATTTTTATTAATCAAGCGCAGCCTTAACCTTTTTTCTTCCTGCACGCACGCGGGTTTTAGTTTTAGGTTCGGCGGTCGCTTGCTCATCTTGTTTATTACTTACACTTACTGCAGCGCTTAAGAGTTTAGCTTGCTCGCTTTGTACTTGTCTTTGCTTGAGAGCTTGTTCAAGTACTTCAGGAGGTAATTCAGCTTGCACTTGAGTAAGTATTTGTTGCTGGTTTGCTTGCACAAAACGCAACATCGAATTTTGGAACACTTGTGCCACTCGTTCTTGACGCTGTTTAGCTCCAGCTAACCATTGCGCAAGATCACTTTGTGGCTCTTGCTTATTTGCTGAGTTAGCTTCGGCATAAGAAGATTGCTCGTGCTGTAATTTTGCAGCCACGGCTGCATCTTGGATACTTATAGTTAGTCCCCAAACTGTCGGAGCAAACTTCTCTTGCTTTTGTGCAAAAGTTTCTAAATGAGGTAAGGCTTTTGCTGGTTCAGCATGACGTAAAGCATTAATTTGGGCTTTAACACCAATAGAAGTACTACTTTTGGCTTTAACTACCGAGTGGTTAGTACTTTTAGTTCTACTCTCGGTTAGAGGTAGAGCTAAATCTTTAGCCTTACTTAAAGGTGCAGCAGTACTTGCAAGTTGTTGGAGTTTATCTTGCTGTGGATTTAAGTTTGCCTTAAGCTGTTCTTTTTCTTGCTCTAATTGTCCCAGACGTTGTTTACCTAAACCACGACGTTGTGGATAAATGCCGTGTTTTTTAGCAAACTCTTGTCCTGTTTTAGAAAAGTCAGTAACAATTGGCAAGCGAGCTGCTAGATTACTTGCTTGTTTTGTTTCAGGGCTTGTATCTTGCTTTGCCTCGGAGTTTATAGCTTGCTTGATATCAGAGCTTGTAGCTTGATCAGTTGCTTGGCTTGTCCCTTCGCTTGTAGCTTTACCTGCAGCTTTGCCAGTAACTTCTCTTGTTGCTTGACTTATCTCAAGCTTACTTTGTAGCTTTTGCTCTCCAACATGAGTATTGTCAGCAGTTAAGGCTGCTTGCGGGAGAGTTTTTATATCCGCAGTTAAAGCTTGATTTTGCAGCTGTTGCATTTGTTGCAGCCTTTGCTCATGTTGCCATTGCGCATAAGCTGCTTGCTCGGTTACAAGAGTGGTTTCTAACTCTTGTAATTGAGCTTGTGATACAGCTAAACGTTTATTACGTTCAGCTTGCCAAGCTGCAATATCCTCTTTATGAGCTTGAACATTAAAAGCACGAGGATCTTTAGCGATTTGTGCTTGTAGTTCTTCTTCAGTCCAGGTTACAACTTTAGGAGGGCTTGGCTCTGATTCTTGCAACGTTTCTTTTTGGGATTTGTAATGATTAATCAGTAACATAAACTGCGGATGCTTAGCTTTATTTACTATACTACTAGCTTTAACTAGTTGCGCAAGAGTAAGTTTATCTTGCACCAGAAGATCTAAAGCTTTTTCCAAAGTAAAGCCTAAAGCCAACCAATCTTGAACCGTTAATTCAGTATCCCAAGGTAGTTCTTTTTGATAGTAAGCATAGACTGCTTTAAAGGCTGTTAGTAATAAAACTAACCGCTCAGGAGTAGCAATCTCTTGAGGAGCTATCTCCTGAGATACAATCTCTGAAGTTACTTCTTTCGAATTTGCTATTTCAGAATTTACTATCTCTGAAGCTCCTACCTCTGAAATCACTGTCTCTAAAGTTCCTACTTCAGAAATTATTCCCTCCGTAGTTACCTCCAGCTTAGCATTATTCTCCTCTGCTTTACTATCTTCAAGATTTAAAGCGGCTTTTTCATTAGCCTCTTGTAGACGCAGATCTTGCCACTTACGGAATAAGCCTAATTCAAACTCTTGCTCACGGCGTTGATAGATTTGCTGCATTAATTTCTTAATCGCTTGCTCAGCTGGTAAAGTTGGATCTAATTGTGTAAGTAAATGTTCATAATTATTACTTACTCCATTAGGATTAGTAGTGCCTAAATTTAGATCTAAACTCTCGGGAGCGTCTAAACTTGCAGCAAGAGAAGCCTTTTTCTTGCTTGTAGTTTTAGTCTCGTGCTTATCAGCAACTGTAGTCTGCTTTCCAGCTTTAGTAGTGGTTGTATTTGGAGCACTAGTTTGTCCTAATCTACTAGAAGATAGTTCATTAGCTTGTTGCAATTTTTGTTCTAAAGCTAATTCTAAGCCTATACGTTTAATGTACGGAGCATGTTCTACATCATGCGCCAGTAAAGCAACTGGTACTTTACCTAAATAGTCTTGCAGATAAACAAAGTTTCTTTCAAGTTTACGCTTACGCTTAATTAAGCTTTGTAAGAACTTGTTTTGTAATTCGGCAAGTTTATAAGCAGGATTACGATTAGCAGTTACAGCCACCATATAAGCATTTCGTTCTCTTTGCAATTGCTTATTAAACTCGGCGGTAAAGCTAGAATTACCACTAACAGTTAAACAACGTAATAACTCTAAACGCAGGTCTCGCTGTAACTGTTCAACCGTGGTTAAATCCGCAGCATTAATCTGCGTATTCGCTTGGGCATTAACACTATTGGCAAAGTTTTTCTTTAACTCATGTTGTTGCATTAAGAGCTTTAAATTCGCACTTAAAGCTTGCCATTGCATTGCAACTTCAGGGTGCTGCTGCATATATGCAAGATCCTGTTGCTGATGGTAATAGGCAGCACGTAGTTCTTTCTCTTCTAGCTCTGCATTAGAGTTATTTGCTAACTCTTGTGCTTGAGTTTTGGCTTGGGCAATAAAGTCTGAAGCTTCGGGTGTCTCTTGTTTGGCAAGCTCTTGCTTGCCAAGAGTAATTTCTTGTTCACTTTGAGCTAATGCTTTTTGTACTTGCGCTATCTTTTCTGCAAGGTGATAAGCAGCTTTGCGTTCTTGGAGTGCAATATATTGTTGCTCTTTACGTTGTCTCCAAGTTAACTCAGCACCTTGTGTTTGTTGCTCAGCAGCTTGGATTTTTTGCTTAACTTCCTGTTGCTGCGCTTCTAAAGCTTTTAGTTGCGCTTGTTGTTGAGCATAACGTTGTTGGGCTAAGGTTATCCCTTGTTGAGCTAGGTCTGCTAGGAGATAGTCTAAATCGCTAGCACTCGCAAGAACATTCGATTCTGTGACTACACTTGTACTATTATCTTTAGCATTATTTTCAGCATTTACTTCGGCATTATTTTCAGCATAACTTTTCCCATCTTCAGGCTCATTATTACCGGCTTGTTTTAAATCCTGTGCTACTTGAGAGGCTACAGGTGTTTCCTGTAACGCAACTTCAGGATTTAGATCCGCCATTAAGCGTGAAGTATAAGCTTCTCTTTGCTGCTGAAACTCAGTACGATGAGTTGTAGCATCTAAAGCTTGTTGGGCTAAAGCTATAGTTTCTTGGGCTTTAAGTTGTAACGCTGCTAATTGGGCATTATCAGTTTGACCACCCAAACCTTGTTCATATTCCACTAAGAATTGCTGCTCATCAATTACTTGTTGTAATTGCGCAAGTGAGGCCGCTTGTTGCTCAACACTTAAATCTGCAGGTAAAGCAATCTTACCAGCTTGTAATTCTTGGTAAATACGATTGTAATCAGCTAAGTGATAAATATTAAATTTAGCAATCAGATTGTAGTCTAGCTCTTTATACACTAGCTCACGACTTAATTCTTGGCAATACTCAAATAAACCTAAGAACTCCCAAGTAAAGTCAATGATTTTTTTACTATTCCAAGGTAAAAAGTTATCTAGTTCAAGAGTATATTTAAGGCTAGCTTGTTCTTTTAAGTTTATAAGCGTAATTGGATCTAAGAGCTTACTTACTAAATAAGCTCCTACTTGATAACTTAAATTAACTGCTTTTGCCTCAAACATCACAGGAGCTTGTTGCTCGATAGCTGTTAGTGACCAAGATCCTAACACTTGTTTATCTAAAGGTTGAGCAAGGTTTTGTTCATATTCTTTAACTACGACATTGTAAGCATTGCTTTGACGGTAATCTAAGAGTAACTTATAACGTGGAGCTAATTGATGATAATGAAACTCTACTTTCTCTACTTGCCAATTACCATAAATCTGAGCAAGTAAATCTAGTGTAAGATTCTTTAAGTGTAAGAATACCTGACGTTGTAAGGTATCTAAGTTATCGCTAATTTGTAAGCTTAAGTCGATTTTTGCTTTATGAGCTTGCTGCGCTTGCTCTAAAGCTGCATAGCCTAAAGCAACATAGTTATCGTCAATGCTCGAAGCCAAGTTATCAGCAGTAGAGTTATCAGAAGTAATACTAGCTGCATTACCAGTTATACCTGTACTACCATCACTAGTACGACAATCACTAGCAATTCTACCCACTACATTATTTGTTGTAGTTGAGGAAGCTAAATCATTAGTTGAAGCTGTAGTACTAGCGTCACTCACATCTAAATTTTGCTCTCTCTTGGCAACTAATTGCTCTAAAGCCGCAAGCGCTTGTAGCGGATCTATCTTATCGGTCGCCTCTGTTTGTGCATTCAGCGCCGCTAAACGCTGCTCTTGTTGCTGCACATATGCTTGCTGAATGGCTGCAACTTCAGGGTTTAAATTATCTTGGTTAAGCGCATGTAAAACCTTATCCCAGAAAATTGCGGCTTTTTCTCTACTTTCACTTAAAAAAGCAGGTACTTCTTGGCTTACTGGCTCTTGGTAATGCTCGGTGGCTTTTTGTACTTGTGCTTGATTACGTTCTTTAATCGAAGTTGGAGCTTTAGCGTGAGCAAGTTCGTATTCATAATTTAGAACTTGTTCAATTTGTTCAGCTAAAACCGGATTAGATAAATCAATAACATTAGCTTGTAATTGCTTATGTTGCTCTTGCAAGAACTGATTAAATTGTTGACCTGAACTAATCTTGTCACTAGCTTGGCTATAACTCATAAATAAGTTATTGGCATTTAGACCAGTAGCAAGTTGTTGTAAAGCGAGCGAAGTTTGCAAGTTATTCTGTTGCATCTGTGCAACTAGTGGACTTGCTTGAGCACCCACTTGTTGTAACTGTTTAAATTGCTCTACGGTTAAGCCAAGACTTTGTCTAATTTGTTCAGCGTCAATTTGTGCTTGGATTTGTTGTTCGTGTAATTGCTTATCAATATCGGCACGAACTTGTAACTTTAATTGCGCATCATAACTTTGCGCACTAGCTAACAGGCTCGGATTATAACGAGCGTTTACTTCTACTTGACCACTTAAACGAAAATCGCGATGGGTAGCTAGTTGTTTAATTAAAGTTAAGATTTGAGGGCGTAAAGGATGACTATAAGCACCTAGATAATAGTTAACAACTATTTCCAGTTTATTAGCCTCTAAGCGCTTAAACATTGGACAAATTAATAATTGTACACTTGGTGCATACTTTAAGTCCAATTCATTAGCCAAGATTGATCCTATATTCTCTGGCAAATGCTCCCATAAATATTGACGAATACGTAGCATTAGTTGCAGATCTGTCATAAAAGAACTAAAGTCTGCTATTGGGACATTATCGAGATAATCTAAAGGATCTTCACTTGACGAGTAAATAGTTGTGACCATAAATTTCAAGATCAGAAAAACTAGATATTACTTCTAAAGAAAATTAGGATTACATTAAAGAGAAATCCATTTAGAGATAATTGGGTATGTAAAATTGGGTATATAAAATTAGGTAGGTAAAATTACCTAGCTAAAAATAATTTATAAGCTCTATAGTTGGTTATCAGGCTTTTTATCTATTATAACAGGTTAAAAGCATGACTAATTTTAATCACTATTTTCCACTAAGTTAGCATAGTGATTTTTTCTTCATGCCTAGCAAATGATAAACATAAGTAAGCAATCTCTTACTTGCTACAGGGATAGCTAACAGCTAGAAAAAGGAAAAAATTATATAATAAAGAATAGCGCAGAAAATTTATCCTAGCTTTACTAAGTGTCAAGAGTTTTTAACAGCTTTGAGGTTTAGCTCTATCTGTGAGACAAAACTACTTAAAGGTAAAAGTTTTCTCTAAGCCACTTTCCTTTCTTTGGTTAGACAAGCTCGTAATTAGGATAAGAGATAAGATAAAAAGATTAGCAGAAAAAGCAATTAGAGGATGCGATATTCTTTACCATAGTCGTATATGAACCTCTTAGCTTTACTTGGTTAGCTTAACTATATTCACAGCAGATTTGCTTTGTCTAGTCTTTGCTTAGTTTTTATTATCTATCACCTTATCCTTAGAGTTAAATATGCACTTATCTGTAAATATTGCCAATTTACAGATAAGTGAATATTTACTAAGCTTGCCTTTTATCTAGAGTATTGATTATTCAGTTATTATTAGTTTAAGGTTATGTCTACGTCTTCTTTTCCCACCTATAATTCAACTACCACAAGTAATAGTCAGGTTAGTAAGCAAGTGACTAGTGATCTCACAGCAAATGCAGATAACAATCAAGAGGCTAACATAAACAGCTCTTCTTGCACTAATTCTTCTAGTGCTAATTCTTCTAGCACCAGCTCTTCTTATCCTGTTGTTACTTCTACCCGTGTACAGCAAATCTTAATCCAAGATCAAGCTAACGCTAAAACTAACACTCAAAAACAGCAACAAGATAACTTAACTACTCAACAGTTAAGTGATAATCAGCAACTAAAACCTAGTTTTGAGCAAGTACATCCGTCTGGTAAGGCTATTAAACAATATACGTCGAGCCAAGACACTTATGTACAGATGCCACATGCTGCGAGTAATCAAGAGAGTTTTCGGCAACAATTTTATCGTCAAAATGAACAAGAGTCTCAAGAAGAATTTGATGCTTCACTTGAGGATCAAGTTAATCCAACAAGTAAACATGAGGTGGGGGTTACTGTAGATCTTAATCCTGCGAAAGTACCAGTAATCAATACTCCATTAAATCAACAGCAGATCCACCTCAAGCAACAACGTCTTGCAGCTAGAAACAGTAACTTAGAAAATACGAGCAATATTAATGCAGATCAACAAGATTCTGCTGCTACCGCAAGTACTACTAATAACTCTACTCTAGCTGCTACTAAAACAACGAGTGTTAATAGTACAAGCAGTTATGACGTTGTAACACCTCATCAGCGAGCTTTACAAAGTAAACTTCCCTCTGCTTACTTTATGGTAATTTTACTTTCCATAGTATCTATTACTCCAGGTCTAGCTAATACTTCTTTTAATCCGGCAATTATGGAAGTAGCTAGTCATTACCATGTAAGCTTAGAAAAAATTCAAGCGCTTTCAGCCACTTACTTTTTAGGTTTAGGTTGCGGACAGCTCATATGGGGACCGCTAACTGATCGTTTTGGAAGAAGAAAGTCGATTTTTGCATGTACTATTTTAGCTTGTCTGATTAACTTTCTCTTTATCAATACGCAAACTTACGCTCAATTACAAACTGCACGCTTTTTCCAAGGTGTAATCTTTAGTTGTTTTGGTTTACTACCTACGGCAGTGTTACGCGATAGTTATTCTGCTCGTAACTTTATTATCTATAACTCTTGGGTAATGATCTTGTTCCTTCTAGCGCCAGCTTTTGCGCCGCTCTTTGGAGGATACATTCTCATTAGTTTAGGTTGGCAATGTATCTTTACGATCCTTTCAGCAATCTGTGTTGTTGGTCTACTATTCTATTGGATGAAAATTCCAGAAACCTTAGATCCGAGCCGACGTCAACCGATCAATCCGCTGAAGATTCTTAAAAACTACTACACCATTCTCTCGAATTTAAAATCATTACTCTGTTTATTACTTGGTGGTTTACTGGCCGTAGTCATTTTTGCATGGACGGCATTATGTTCAGCTTTACTTATTAACGATTATCATATTGCCCCACAAAACATCGGATACTATTCAATCTTTCCAGTAATCTTTACCATTATTGCCAACAAACTCAATGGCTCATTAGTTAAAAAATACAACCCACAACAAATTTTAGTTACCTCCACTTTAATTCAAACTATCTTTAGTGTAATTAATTTAATTGTGGCTTGGTATTTCTTAGGAGCAATAGGTTTAGTGGTAGCACAAACTTTAAATGCACTGTTTACTGGATTCCAGAATGCTAATCTGGTTTCTATTTACTTAATGGATTATAGTCACATGGTGGGCACAGCCTCTTCGCTGTTCTTAAGCCTACGTACGATCATCCCAAGTATTTTAATTTTTGCGATAAGCTTTGCTCCGCGTAATATGGGTACTACTTTCTTATATTTTGATGGAGCGGTAATTGTCTTCTCGTTTTTAGTAGTACTCTTATTTAATCGCTTATATCCAGCCCCTGGAGCTCGCATGCATAAACTACGCATGAAAGCTATTAAATACCACAAACGCCAAATGCAGGCTCGTTTTGGTAATGCCCAATAAAAACTTAAGCTCTTTAAATAAAGTAAGTTAGTTGTTTAGTTAGCTAATTGTTGAATTAGCTAATTGTTGAGTTAGCTAATTGTTGAGTTAATTAGTTATTTAGTTGGCTAGCTGTTTAGCTGATTAATACTGTTAGTTGCTTAGTTCGCCAGTCAGTTGATTAGTTGGGTTAGTTGTGGTTGTCTGAAAAATTAAATTCTTTTATTTATTAAGCATTTACGTAAATTCTGCAAAATATTTAAAAATTCTTAGACACTTTTACCAAATTCGCCTGTCTTAGATATTAAGCACTCATTTAGCTCGAAGTATTATCATCTTTCCAATACCATGATTTTACTTCTTAAACATATCTTAAATTCAGACAAGCTAAATGACATTATTAGCTCTAGTCGTCCTTCATTAAGTGATGACCTTTTTCAGACAAACCACGTAAGATCTTCTTACATGCTAATAATGCAGCGCACACTTACTTTATTTTTAGACAAATCTCTATCTAGCTGCCTAATTTAAGCAACTAGATAATTTTTATCTACCAATTTACTCTTTTTTCACCTCAATCAAGGCATCAGTTGGTAGGAAATATTGTTTTTTATTCTTCTTGATTGTTAAGAGTTTAGGTGTGCTCTCGAGGCTCTGGTTCTTGCCTATCGAGCTAGCAACAAGCCGTGCTTACTGTTATAATAAATTGCTGTGTGGTTTATCTGCCACCAGTTTCAGATTTCAATCTCTAAAGCTCATCTTTGAGCTTTTTTCAAACTATGCAAACAAAGTACACATCTCATACTTATCGTCGTGCTTTTCTTGCTTGCTTTATTCTTTTTACTGCGGTTTTTACGTCTAGTTTAAATGCAGCCAATGCTCTAGCTCGTCAACATGCGAGTCATAGCATTAGCTATTTACAACATAAAGCCCAGCACTTAGCTGTAGTTTCTCAACTTACCCAGCAAGACGAGCATGCAAATCATAGTTTAATTCACTTAGTTTTACAACCGCAAATTAGTAAGCAACCAAACCTTGCTTTTACTAAACGCAACCTTTTAGCTCATAGTATTTATATTGCCGCTCCTTAGACCAAAGAGTTAATTATGTAATTAAGTCGCGGAATATAATCTTGGCATTTAGAGCTTATGCCTAGCTAACAGGTACTGCAGGTACTGCACGTACTAGTGATTAAGCTATTTTCCGCATTTATGGTTATCTCTACTTATAAATAAGGAATTAGCAGTGGGTTCTTACTGCTTATAAATCTATGAATATTTTCTCAGCAATCTTTACTAAACTATTTGGTTCAAACAACGAGCGTGTACTTACTCGTATTCGTCGCGAAGTACGCAAAATTAACGATTTAGAAAAAACCGTTGAACAATTAAGCGACGAACAATTAAAAGCTAAAACGCAAGAATTTCGTGATCGTTTAAAAAATGGCGAATCTTTAGTTAGCATTCGTCCAGAAGCTTTTGCCGTAGTACGTGAAGCTTCAAAACGTGTTTTAGGCATGCGTCCGTTTGACGTGCAAGTGATCGGTTCATTAGTATTATGTTCACGTTCGATCGCCGAGATGAGAACGGGGGAAGGTAAAACTCTTACTTCGACTATGGCGTCATACTTACATGCCTTAACTGGTAAAGGGGTGCACGTAGTTACAGTAAACGACTACCTAGCTGAACGTGATGCGCAAAACAACATGCCATTATTTGAGTTCTTAGGTATGACTGTAGGTATTAACCTTTCAGGTATGACTAATGAACAAAAACGTGAAGCATATAACTGTGACGTTACTTATGCAACTAACAGTGAATTAGGTTTCGATTACTTACGTGACAACTTAGTTACACGTAAAGAAGATAAAGTACAACGAGAACACTACTATTGTATTATCGATGAGGTGGACTCAATTCTTATCGATGAAGCGCGTACTCCGCTAATTATTTCTGGTCAAGCCTCTGATTCTACAGAATTATGTACGGCAATGAACAAAGTAATCCCGCACTTAAAAGCCCAAGCTAAAGAAGAAATCGATAGCGATGAAGAAGCTGGTGATTACATTGTTGACCTTAAAAACAAACAAGTATTACTTACAGAGCAAGGACAAGTTAAAGTAGAACAAATTCTTACCGTAGCTGGTCTATTAAAAGAAGGTGAATCTCTTTACTCAACTCGTTCATTAAGTTTATTACACCACTTTAACGCAGCTTTACGTGCGCACACTCTCTTTGAACGTAACG
Source organism: Psittacicella hinzii (assembly GCF_003585935.1). Lineage (GTDB taxonomy): Bacteria > Pseudomonadota > Gammaproteobacteria > Enterobacterales > Psittacicellaceae > Psittacicella > Psittacicella hinzii. The sequence goes on along the minus strand of NZ_NRJG01000096.1, from coordinate 7,106 downwards.
TAGACTACATTGTGCAAGATAATCAAATTATGATTATCGACCCGAATACAGGTCGTACAATGGAAGGTCGTCGTTGGGGTGATGGTACGCACCAAGCGATCGAAGCTAAAGAAGGTGTACCAATTCAGGCCGAAAACACTACAATCGCTTCAATTACTTATCAAAACTACTTCCGTACTTATGAAAACCTTTCAGGGATGACAGGTACGGCTGATACAGAAGCGTTTGAGTTTAACCAAATTTATAGCTTAGACACTATTGTTATTCCACCGAATCGTCCAAATGCTCGTATCGACATGCCGGACATTCTATTCAAAACCGAAAAAGCTAAGTTCCTAGCGATCGTTAATGATGTTAAAGAACGTATTGCTAAAGGTCAACCGGTACTTATCGGTACAGCTTCGGTAGAAAAATCAGAAGTGCTAAGTAGCTATCTTTCTAAAGTAGGTATTGCTCACCAAGTGTTAAACGCTAAGTTCCACATGCGTGAGGCTGAAATTATTGCTCAAGCAGGTAAACCAGGTACAGTAACAATTGCTACTAACATGGCTGGTCGTGGTACGGATATTATCCTTGGGGGTAACCGTAAAGCGATGATTGCTGAACTTGGTCCAAATGCAACTGAAGAGCAAATCGAAGCAGTTAACAAAAAATGGGAAGAGAACAACGAACTCGTACGTCAAGCAGGTGGTTTACACATTATCGGTACTGAACGTCACGAATCTCGTCGTATCGATAACCAATTACGTGGACGTGCTGGTCGTCAAGGTGACCCAGGTTCATCTCGCTTCTACTTATCTTTAGAAGATAACTTATTACGTATTTTTATTCCAGAACAACGTTTAAAATCACTTGCTAATGCCTTTACTAATGAAAACGACTATCTTGATATGAAGATTATGTCGAAATTCATTGCTAATGCTCAAGGTAAGGTTGAAGCGCATAACTTTGATATTCGTAAAGAACTTATTAGTTATGACGACGTGATTAATGAACAACGTCAAGTAATCTACCAACAACGTGATTACATTCTGGACAAAGAAGATCTTACTGAACTCTTAACTAACCAAACTTACGACGTAATTGGTAGTGTGATCACACGTTTCATGCCACCTAATACCGTATTCGAGCAATGGGACTTAGATAGTCTAGATCAAGTGCTGAAAAACGACTTCAACTTAGACTATTCAGTGAAAAAACGTCTTGAACAATCTGCAATCCTTTCTGAAGGTGACTTCGTAAGAGAAATTGCGGAGAAAATGCTTGAAGACTATAGTCGTAAAATGGAGCAACTTGGTTCAGAACTTAAAGTTGCAGTTGAGCGTACAGTATTTGTGCAAAACATTGACGAATTATGGCGTCAACACTTAAGTGATATGGAACATTTACGTAAACACATTCACTTACGTGGTTATGCACAAAAAGATCCAAAACAAGAATATAAACGTGAATCGTTTGAAATGTTCGAAGCGTTAATGGAAAATCTAAATTACAACGTAATTTCGATTTTAAGTAAAATCCAAGTAGAACAAGCTAAACCTGTAGATCAATTACCACAACAAGCACCAATTAACGAATTACCATCAGGTGAATTAGATCCTAAATTATTCGAAGGTGTAAGCCGTAATGATCCATGCCCATGTGGTTCAGGTTTACGTTTCAAACACTGTCACGGTTCGCGTGCTAAAACAGACGGTATCGCCTAAGCGAATGCTGACATCAATACTGATATCGTAAGCGCATACTAAACCTACTTCTTAAACAACTAGCTTTAATAAGTAGGTAGACAAACAAAATACAAATGCAAACTTTATGCCCTCAAAGAACTCTTTGAGGGCATAAGTTTATGTATTCTCGACATAATTGTGCACCTAGTGCCTAAAAGCTAAGTATTTAAGGCACTAATTTGCTATAATAGTGCCAGAACAATGACCTAGACCTTTAGCTGTTTAGGTCTTTTTCTTTATCAGATTTTATCGAATACGTAAGCTCAAGTTCCCCATGACTTACGTTACTTAACTTACTTAACTGTGAGTATCCATGCTTACAGTAATCTCAATATCTCTCTATTTTCACTAATCATGAAAAAGAAAACCTCTATACTTACACCATTGTGGGTTAGTGCGAGCCTGTTAGCAGGGATGTCTATTGCACCGACTATTTGGCAAGGAACTTTTAGTTCTCCAATCCCGCAAGTACGCGCAGCTACAGCCGCTACCTCTACGGTAAATATGAATAGCTTAAAAGCACAAATTGCTGCTTGGACAGTGCAGTTAAATACGCTTAAAGAGCAATCTAACCCCGACAACGAAACCAACGAAGCAATTAATGCCTATACCTCGGCTATTGATTTTGCAAATAAGGCTGTAAATCAATTAGCAACCTTAACTAGCGTAACTGCGCAAACTGAAGCTTTACCAGCACAAACGGAACAACTTGAGCGTCAAATTACTATTCTGACCGAGCAAGTTGAGAACTTTAACGCTCAAAGCTTAACTAAAGGTTTAAGCGCTGCACAGCTCCAAGCACAAGTACAGGCCATTACCAATAATTTAGCCGCTCTTGATGCTAGTGCTAGCGGTTTTACCTATAACCAAAACGCTAACTTAGATGTTATTAATGCCAATAGCCGTTTACAAGAAATCTCTACGGCTTTAAGTGGCACTAATACAGCAGCTAAAACTGCAGCTTTACAAGCCGAAGCAGCATATTTAAATGCACAAAACGCTTTAAATAACTATTACATTAATAAAGAATCGACTTATCATGACTACAACAATGCTTTAGGGCAAGTACATGATTTACAAAGTCGTTTATATAATTTACAACTGACTGCTTATTCACGTGCTTATACTGCAAGTTTAGCGACCGAAGTAGATCAACAGGCTGCAAGTAGTAGTTCGCCGTTAATTCAGCAACAAGCTGAAATTAACCGTCAACTAGTGGCAAACTTAGATAAGCTTACTAGTCAAGCGAGTCGTATTAATGATGTAGCACATCTACGTAAAGGGCAATTAGATTTAGCGACCCAAGTATCTAATACTATTGACTCACAAATTCAGTTACTTAAAGGTACACTGGAATTAAATATTCTGATTAATCAACAAAAAGAGCTCTTACCTAATGTTGATGCTTTAGAGAATTATAGTTCGCAAGTTTTAAACTTACGTGTACAAAACTTCCAGTATATTGCTGAACTACAAGAGTTACAAAACCAAAATCAGTTCATTACTAAACTACAAGAGCAAAACAATGTAACTCTTACCGAGCAAGAACGCGCAACACTAGTAAACTTACTAGCACAACGTGCAGATCTGCTCGACGAAAACATTAAACAAATTAATCAGATTATTGTTGACGCGTCAAACTTAGATGGTGTACAAGCCAAACTGATTAACACCATTAATGAGATTGATAATAAACTTAATCAACAAGACTTCTTCGTACGTTCAACGCCAAGTGTAAATACAACTTGGGTTAAATCATTTATCTATAGTACGCAAAACCAAGCTAAAGCCATTTTTAGTCAAATGACTCTACATCTTGGTTACTGGTTATATTACTTACTGGGTGCTTTATCAATTATTGCTGGTTTTGCGATTCGCAGTCAGAAAAACCACTTAATTGCGACTTTAGAGTTATTACGTCGTCGCGTAAACGTACATTCTGAAGATAGTTTATTAGTAACTCCAGCAGCCGTATTCTTAAGTTTATTTACGGATATTCACCGTTCATTTATTTGGGGTGGTACAGCCTTAATTCTCTTTAATACGGTCTTTACTGATACTACTTATTTATTAGATTACTTTGCTTATAGCTTTGTATTCTTAATGTTCTACACTTACACCATGAACCTTACACGCGAAGGTGGAGTGATTAATGCTCACTATAGCCCGCAAGGTTCGTTCTACGCTAAGTTAGATAATAAAGACAGTAAAATCCTTGAAGAAGATACAGCTCCACAGCCAAGAGTACCTTATACTCCTCTGTGCATTTTTACTTCGTCACAAGTTGCTGCGGTTACAGAAAAGAACTTTTACGACCGTCGTCAAGCTTACTTAGATGACTATCATCGTCATAATGGTTATGTAACTGCTGATTATGCTCCTTATGCGCCAACTGCGGATCATTTCGATCCTGTGGATCAACGTGTAGTGCATCATTTATCTGCTACTTCGATTAGTAAAGATGAGTATCATCAAACAGCAGGTAAAGTACTTGAGCAAGATAAGTATATCGATCTAGCTGACGCTCCGGTAAAACAAGAGTTCATTAAAACCGCAAGTTTTACCACTGCTTTCCGTAATGTATTAAAAGTTACATTCTTCCCAATTTTCTTATTTGTGAATATTATGTACTTTAATACTCACCCAGCAGTAACGCCATCGGAAAACATTATTGGTCAGACTTTATACCTCGTAGGTATTAGCTTAACCGCCATTATTATGATTAAGTACACTTTACGTATGGTACGTAATTATCGTCTAACCCATCCACATTTAGATTTTAAATTCCGTTTAGGTTTATTACTAATGTGGCTAATTCCGATCGCCTTATTTATAATGACGGCAAATGGTTATGTAAATACCACTACCATTATCTTAAAACATTTACTCTATACCTATTACGGGGCAATTATTTTAGTAATTGTAGCGCGTATTTTACAACGTGAATTTGCGATCCTTTCTTTACAAGCTGCGCGTAATACAACTCCTGAACAAGCAGTTAATAACACAGAAGAAAGTCAACAATCTTCATTTACGCAAAATACGATCAGCCAATTCTTACAAGAGAAAGAACAGCAACGCGCCCTCTTTAGAGCGCGTCGTGATACTTATATGACTAACTTCCCAGACTTCTTACGTTTATCAAATGTAATTAGTTGGGTAATAGGTATTGCTATTTTCTATAGTGTATGGTCTGATCTAATGTCAGTAATCACTTACTTAGATAATGTAACTATCTGGCAAGTACAAGGTACAGTAGCGGGTACAGTTGAGAATATTACTCTGCTCAATGCCTTACGTTCATTAATCTACTTAATTATTACTTACTTTGTATGGCGCAACTTAAAACCACTATTAGATATTTTAATTTTCAGTAAATTAAAATTCTCAGAAGGTTTACCTTACGCTATTCAAACCATTGCTACGTATATTGTAATTATTGTCGGCTTTAGTACTTCATTCTCGACCCTTGGTATGAGTTGGAGTAAATTACAATGGTTAATTTCAGCTCTCTTAGTAGGTCTAGGGTTCGGTTTACAACAAATCTTCTCGAACTTTGTTTCAGGGATTATTATTCTATTCGAACGCCCAATTCGTATTAAAGACTATATTACGATTAATGGTATTAGCGGTTCAATTAAGTCGATTAAGATCCGAGCAACTACCATTGTCGACGCTGATAATAAAGAAGTTATTATCCCTAACCAAAACTTTGTAACAGGTTCATTTACTAACTGGACCTTAAGTGAAACCAGAACACGTATTGTGTTTACGATCGGTGTAGCTTATGGTTCAGATATTGATATGGTAACTGAAACCTTAATGGAAGCGGCAAGATCTTGCCCATTAGTAAATGTAAGCGATGCTCCACCATCATGTTACTTCTATGAATTTGGAGCTTCAAGCTTAAATTACTATTTACGCTTCTATGTACAAAGTCTAGGTGATCGTATGCCAGCTACCCATGAAGTGAATCGTATGATTAACACTTTATGTAATGAACGCGGCATTGATATTAGCTTCAACCAATTAGACGTATTTATTAAAAACGGCTCTGGAGTTGAAGTTAAACTTGAGTCAAAAGATTTAATGACTTTAAAAAATCAATAGTCAAAACTTAAACAAAAACCTAAACAATAACCAAACGAAAAAAGTGCGTTGAATTCATCAACGCACTTTTTTCTTCTTTAACGGCGACCATCGCGCCAATCTTTAGGATTAATTGGGTTATCTTGTGCCCATAATCCTAAACGCTTATTAGCAGCTTCATACATGAGCTTATCAAAAAACTCACTCATATGGTTTTTACGATAGAACTTATACGACCATACGTTGCCCGAAGATACAAGATACTGATTTACATTAAAGAGAGTGTTGTTATTTTGCAGGATATAAATCGCTCCTAAGAAACGTCCATAACGGTCTGCACCAGTAGTGTATAAATACACCATTTTATTATTCACTAAATGACGTAACACGTCACCCGCTTGCTTACCGTAAGGTTGATTCGTCTCTGGAGCGTCAATACCTAATAGACGCACACGAATAAATTTATTTGTGCCTGGAATATTACAACGTACAGTATCTCCATCATGAACTGAAGTTACCTTACATTGTGAGACGTTGTATTCTTTAAACAAGCTTAAAGGATAAGAGTTTTGCTCATTTAACGGTAAATGGTCGAGCAAACATAATTGAAAATTTAAATCACGATCGTAACGAATACGCGTCGCTCCAGATAAACATGGACTATTAAGATTTAAACTATTGTTTACGCCACTCGTACTTACACGATTACTTGCATAGGTATAAACTACCCCTTGATTCGCAAGCATATTTATCGGATCAAAATCATCTTGCTCGTCATCTTGATCTTGCGTAGCAGCTTTAGTCTGAGTTTGACTGTAGTGAGTGTTTGATTTTTGCTCGCTCGTTTGCGTAGTTGCGGTAGTTTGCGTTTGGGAGTTTAGTTTAGCACTATGTTGATAGTTTTGCGCTATAGCTCCTAGGATTACCAGAACTAATCCTAATAAGCTCTTTTTAGGATGGCGCTTTAAGAAAAGTTGGATGAGTGATTGTAATTTTTGCATGTTATGTTCTCTTATAAATCTTCTCTATTATAAGCTAAATTTTTAAAGGCAAAACTAAAAGTAGCTTGAATTTTTTTGATGTTTATCGCTAAGACTAAGTGCAAGCGAACGCAGAGTATTATCTAAAAAGATAATAAATCATGTTGCTAAAGATCACTACCACAAATCTAGTAAACTATAGTTTACGTATATCTTTGCACCCCTAAACTGAAAAAATCTGACCTAGCGTCAGATTTTTTCATCCATTATAATTTGCTTTACAAAAAGGTGGTACACCACCAAGTTTAAA
>NZ_NRJG01000099.1 GCF_003585935.1 Psittacicella hinzii | reverse complement strand
GCCTATTGATAGAAAAATTTAATAATTTGAAAGCATCCTAATTTCTTAAAATATAAAGCTGAAGTTTGCATTTCTAAACAGAGCTGTATCGCAAACCTTATAATTAGAAACTAAATCGGTGTAATATTGGTAATAATATAGTTACTCTCTATAATCCATTTACTTAAAATCTTACAAGTTCTTTATTCTTTCTGCGCCAAAATTGATTAAATTTTTATTAAAAATACACACAACGCGTTATAAGTTGTTATAATGATTTAGTTTTTTTTCACTAGAACCTAAATGGTTCTGCTAGATCCGTTTTTCTTATAACTTAAGAAGATTAGTCTCTTCTAAGTCCCATTATGAATATTCATTTTCACAATTATCGTAACCAAGAGTTTAAGAAACTCAGTTACCAACAGTGGGCCGATTTATCTAATGGTTTATTTATTGAAGTCGATACACAAGAAATTTCACCTCTATTAGGATTTAATGAGACTCTCTTAAATACTGAAGAGCTGAATAGTTCTTATGCTCCATTAGTACGCTTGCTTGACTTAAATTTCCAAAACTACTTACAACAACGCAATATTTTACCTACTTTTCTAAATCAAGATACCCCTAAACCACCTCCATTTATTATTGGTGTAACTGGTTCGGTATCAGTAGGTAAAAGCACATTCTCTCGTATTCTAAAGAAAATTCTCGACAAATTCTATCCAACTTTAACAACCCAAATTATTAACACAGACGGTTTTATTTACCCGCTAAGCTATTTAAATAGCCATAATCTTCTTGCACGTAAAGGCTTTCCTGAAAGTTATGACGTTGAACTCTTAGCGCAGTTTTTAACCGATGTTAAAGAGTGTAAAACCGCTTATGCTCCTGTCTATAGTCATATTACTTATGACCGTCAGTCGCAAATGTTGGAAGTTAATTGTCCAGATATTATTATTCTCGAAGGTTTAAACGTTTTACAAGTAAAACCACAAGAAAGTGATGCTCCAAGCTCACCTGTTGATTTTATTGATTTTGCCATCTATGTCGACGCTTCGTTAGAATTACTTGAAAAATGGTATATTAAACGCTTTAAAAGCTTCCGTGCTAATTCCTTTAAAGATGAAAATTCATATTTTAAACGCTATGCTGATCTAACTGATGAGCAAGCAGAAGCTAAAGCACGTAGTATTTGGCAAAGTATAAATTTACCTAATTATGTTAATAATGTACAACCTACGCAAAAAATTGCTAATGTAATTATTACAAAAGGACAAGATCACAAATTCGTTGAATTTGCTATAAGATAAAAAAAGAGCGCATAAAGCGCTCTTTTTTTTATGTTTAACCACCAAAGTCGTCTAAAAGAATATTATCTTTTTCAACACCTAGGTTAGTTAACATATCGATAACGGCTTTAGTCATCATTGGAGGGCCACACATGTAGTACTCACAATCTTCTGGATTTTCATGTTGTTTTAAGTAGTTTTCATATAAAACGTTGTGAATAAATCCAGTATAACCTGTCCAGTTATCTTCAGGTTGTGGATCTGATAGGGCAACGAACCATTTGAAGTTATCGTTCTCTGCTTGAAGTTGATTGAAATCATCTTCATAGAACATTTCACGTAATGATCTAGCACCATACCAGTAAGACATTTTACGTTTACTGTGTAAACGTTTTAATTGGTCGAAAATGTGTGAACGCATTGGAGCCATACCAGCACCACCACCCACGAATACCATTTCAGCGTCGGTATCTTTAGCAAAGAAGTGACCAAACGGACCTGAAATTGTAACTTTATCACCAGCTTTTAATGACCAAATGTATGAAGACATTTTACCTGGTGGTAAAGATAAATCTTTTGGTGGAGGAGTTGCAATACGTACGTTTAGCATAATAATCCCTTTTTCACCAGGATAGTTAGCCATAGAGTACGCACGTGTTAATGGCTCGTCAACTGTTGATACACAATTAAAGAATCCAAATCTTTCCCAGTCAGCACGGTATTTTTCTGGAATATCAAAATCAGAATATTTTACTGTGTGAGGTTCAGCTTCAATTTGAATATAACCACCGGCACGGAAAGGAACTTCTTCACCTTCAGGAATACGTAATACTAATTCTTTAATGAATGTAGCAACGTTGTTATTAGAAATAACCTCACATTCCCACTTTTTCACACCGAAAATTTCGCGTGGAAGTTCTAATTTCATGTCATTTTTCACATTAACTTGACATGCTAAACGATAACCTTCTTTAGCTTGTAATTTATTAATGTGTGATTCTTCAGTAGGTAGTAAATTACCACCACCTGATTTAACGATAACTTTACATTGACCACATGAGCCACCGCCACCACAAGCACTAGAGATGAAAATACCTTGAGAAGCTAATGCTCCTAAAAGTTTACCACCACGAGGAACTTGTTTGTCTAGACTTGAGTCTTCGTTAATATGTAGAGTTACATCTCCCTGTTGCACAAGGTATTTTTGCGCTACGAGGATTAATGCAACTAGAGCTAACGAAATTACAGTTAATACTATAATTCCATAAAGAATTACATTCATCTTCGCCTCGCTTATAACTTAATACCAGAGAAAATCATAAATGACATTGCCATGATACCCGCGGTAATGAAGATAATACCAATACCACGTAAACCAACTGGAATATCACTGTATTTCATTTTCGTACGTAAACCAGCTAAAAGCACAATCGCTAGCATCCAACCTAGACCTGAACCTAAACTGAATACAACACTTTCTGCAAAGTTATAGCTTCTTTGTACCATGAATTGTACACCACCGAAAATCGCACAGTGTACCGCGATTAGAGGTAGATACACCCCTAAAGCGTTATAAAGAGATGGTACGAATTTATCTAAGAATAACTCTAGAATTTGTACTAAAGCGGCAATAATACCGATAAATACGATATAACTAATAAAGCTTAAATCCACACCTTCCATTAATGCATTTGGACGTAAGATGTAGAAGTAAACTAAGTAAGAACTAGGAACTGCTAGTAATAATACGAAAGTTACTGCAATCCCTAAACTTACAGCTGTTGACACCTTTTTAGAAACGGCTAAGAAAGTACACATCCCTAAAAAGAATGTTAAAGCCATATTCTGAATGAATACAGAATTAACAAATAGCGATAAGTAATGAGATAACATGCACTCTCCTATTCTTCACGTAGGTTTGGACGAAGTTGACGAACTAGCCAAATTAAACAACCAATAATAAAGAATGCTGAAGGCGCAAGTAATAGTAAACCATTTGGTACATACCAACCACCGTTATTTACAGTAGGAAGGATAGTTAAACCGAAAATGCTACCAGAACCAAATAATTCACGAATAAAAGAAACCACTACTAACACTAGGGCATAACCTAGACCGTTACCTAAACCATCTACAAAAGAAGCAAATGGAGGTTCTTTCATTGCAAATGCTTCAGCACGACCCATTACAATACAGTTTGTAATAATTAAACTTACATAAACTGATAGTTGTTTAGATAGATCATAGGCATAAGCACGTAGTACTTGATCGACTAAGATTACAAATGTTGCGATAATTACTAATTGAATAATAATACGCACATTGTTAGGAATAAAATTACGTAGTAAAGAGATGAAAAAGCTTGAAAATGCCGTTACTAGAGCCACAGAAATACCCATGATTACTGCAGTTTGCATTTTCACTGTTACAGCTAGAGCTGAACAGATACCTAACACTTGAATCGCAATTGGGTTGTTATCAATGAAAGGCGAGCTTAAAACTGAAAACAGTTTAGGTTTATTATTTGCCATTTAAATTCACCTCACCGTTACGTAAATTATTTAAAAATTGCGCATAACCTAGTTTACCGAACCAGAATGATAACTGATTATTAACACCATTAGATGTTAAAGTTGCACCAGTTAAAGCATTTACTGTATACGGGTCATTTGGATTGGCATTTTTAACTAATTGAATTTTTGGATCAGTAGGATCACTTGAGTTTAGGTCGTAAATGTTTTTATTTACGAATTGTTTAGTGAAGTTAGGATTTTCTACTTCACCACCTAACCCCGGAGTTTCACCTTGGCTATAGTAAGTAATACCTTTAATTGTATTACCATTTGTATCTACAGCTAATAAACCATACATTACAGACCATAGACCATTACCGTAGAAAGGTAACACTACTTTTGTAACTTGGTTTGTTGCTGGATCTTTTACTAAATAAATACGTAAAATATCCGCAATAGCATTACTTTTTAATCCAGGAGTATTTTCTGCTGAACTAATAGTAGATACATATTGTTTGAATTTATTTAAGATTAAAATATCATCGTAGTTATTAGCTAAATCAGCAGAAACTTCTACTAATTTACCAGTTTTACGATCTAAGTAGCGAGTTTCAATGTATTTATTGAACTCTTGACCTAGATTTTCATTGGTGTAGCTAATATCACTAACTTTTAATACGAATTTTTGGATGTTTTCTGCAATTTGCTTATCTTGTTGTGGTTTTAAAACACTCGCGGCTAAAGCTACGATAAAAGCACATACCACAGAAACAATTGCAACAAATCCTGTTACGTATAGAGTTGAGTTTTTGTTTAGTGCCATATTATCTTGCTCTCCGACGTTTAATGTTTCTTTGAACAACAATATAGTCAATAATTGGCGCGAATAAGTTAGCAAATAGAATCGCTAACATCATACCTTCAGGGAATGCTGGGTTAACAACACGGATTAATACCACTGAAGCACCAATTAAGAAACCATACCACCATTTACCTTTTTCAGTAAATGATGCAGAAACAGGATCTGTCGCCATAAATAGCGTACCGATCATCCAACCACCTAAAACCATATGCCACCAGAATGGTAAAGCAAATAGAGCTTTAGAAGATTCTGAAACAATCGAAGTTGTTGCTAACCAGTTAAAGAATAGAGACATTAAAACTGTACCAACAACTACACCCCATACAATACGCCAAGACGCAATACGTGTAAATAGTAAAACAGCTCCACCAAAGATTAAAGCTAATTTACCTACTTCACCAATAGTACCTGGCATAAAGCCGATAAACGCGTCAAACCATGTTAATTGGTGACCTAATACTTCTTGTGCATGATTAACAGCTAATTGACCTAGTGGAGTTGCACCAGAGAATGCGTCAACATTTGGTGCTACAGTTTTTAAAGTATCAACTACTTGTTGAGTTGAAGCTGTGTACCAAATAGAGTCACCTGTTAATGATGATGGGTATGCAAAGAATAAAAACGCACGACCCGCTAAAGCAGGGTTTACAAGGTTTTTACCTGTACCACCAAAAATTTCTTTAGCGATTACTACCCCGAAAGTAATACCTAGAGCAGCCTGCCATAAAGGAATAGTTGGCGGAAGAATTAATGAGAAAAGAATTGAGGTTACGAAGAAACCTTCATTTACTTCGTGACCACGCACACTAGCAAATAGTACTTCCCAGAAACCACCAACTACGAACACTGTCATATAAATTGGTGCCCAGAAAGCAAAACCAATGATCATTTTACTTAACCAGCTTGCATCAGCTGCAAAACTAGCACCAAAGAAATGAGCTAATTGGTAATGCCAGTTTGAAGCAATAACTTCAGGTAAATGCTCAGTAGTTACACCAGCATTTACTAATGCATTAATCGTTAGGTCACCCACGTTCCAGCTACCAAAGAATGCAGCAGGGAATAGAGCTAACCACACGGTTGTCATAATACGTTTTAAATCAATAACATCACGTACGTGAATACGACCTTGCGTTACACTTTTCGGGGTATAAAAAATTGTGTACACGGCTTCGAATAGCGCGTACCATTTTTCGTGTTTACCACCAGGCAAGAAAGCAGGTTCTAATTTATCGAATAGCTTTTTTAAACCCATAATAAATTCCTACCCCTCTTTTTCAATTTTATTTAGAGCTTCACGTAAATATAACGCATAGTCATATTTACCTTGACAAACAAATGAACATAAAGCTACATCTTCTTCCACTAACTCAAGCACACCTAATTCTTGTGCTGAATCAGTATCACCAGAAATAATGTCGCGTAAGAGAAGAGTTGGGTAAATATCTAAAGGCATCACTCTTTCGAATAAACCAATTGGCACCATACCACGTGACGAACCATTAGTTGTTGTGGTTAATGGTAGATCTTTCTTACCAAAGAAGTTTAAGCGAGAAAGAGAGAATTTTTTAGGTTGCGGAGCAAACCAGCCAATAAATTCTTGTTTAGTGCCTTCTAAAAGAACACTTAGTTGTAAATCATATTGACCTACGTAAGCAAATACGCCTTCAGCTTTATAACCATCTAAAACTGAACCAGAAACAATACGATTTTCACCTTCTTTTAGTTTATTGAAAGTCACATCAGCAACACTTGCACCATAAGGTACACGGTATAAAGTTGGTACTTGTACTTGAGGACCACTTAAAGCAATAACTTTAGTACCGTCTAAACGACCTGTGCTAAATAATTTACCAATCGCAATTACATCTTGGTAATTTAGGTGGTAAGCAATTTTAGTTAGCGATACAGGTGCTAAGAAATTAATATGTGTTCCAACTAAACCAGCAGGGTGTACACCTTTAAATTGTTCGTATGTAAAACCATTTACTGGTTGTACATTGAAGTTTGGACCACCTACAACAAATTTATTAGCTACTGGTGCAAAAACTTCTGCTAATACAGCTAGACCAAAATTAAATGCTTCTTTATCTGCATTTAAAATTACATCTGCATCAGGGTGACCTGGATTAGTATCATGTGCGTTAATAAATAAAGAATTAGGAACTACATTTGGATCAGCGAGATTACCAAATGGTCGAGTTCTTAAACTAACCCATAAACCTGAATTTAGTAACTGCTCTTTTAATGCAGCACCTTGTCCAGATAGTTCAGTTAAAGAGTATTTTTTGAACTCTACTGCAGCTGTATCTTCTTTACTAACTTGGATTACTAATGATTGAAACGCTCGACGTTCACCACGGTTAATAGCTTTCACAGTACCGCTTACTGGTGAAGTGAAGCAAATTTCAGGGTGCTTTTTATCAACTAAAACCACTTGACCCTTTTCAACGGTATCACCCTCTCTTACTTTGAGAGTTGGCTTTAAATTGTTAAAAGAGGCACCAACTATAGCTACTTCATTAACTGTAACATCATCATGGATTACTTGGTTTGGACTTCCTGCTAAAGGCAAGTCAAAACCTTTTTTGATAGTAATCATAGTTACCCTCACTTTAACAGCAATATTTATATTGCCTAATTTCTACTCTATTTTTATTTTTAGATAAAAATTAACTGATGCCTTTTTAGCAAATTAAAAAACTTGTTAATTAAATTACAAGTTGAATTTGTAACCTGACACTTTATCTAGTGCTAAAAAGGGTTCATTGCAATTTTTGGGTCTAAAGTTAAAGATTTGATAAATAGTTAAAATTTTAATCAAAATTCATTCTACTTCATCAAAGCTCTAAGCAAAATATTGGATGAACTTTTTTGTCGTTTTTTATCTAAAAATATGCTTTTATATTATACAATAG
>NZ_NRJG01000098.1 GCF_003585935.1 Psittacicella hinzii | reverse complement strand
TTAAGTTATAAAATTACTCCTTCCAAATGAAGGAGGGAGTAGACTAAAAAATTTCGGGAAATTAGGCTCTAGTACAGCAACAGTTCCCATGGATGTCAGGTAACCAACTCAAAACCACATTTACCACCACAGCCTATAATCTAGGTGAGCTAGGGGTTGATGATCGTTTTGGTTGAGGGATTGTTAACTTATAAACGGTAATAAAAGATCCAATGCTTTTTGCTAAAGCTTCAAACTTTATTGCCGATCTGAATAACTTTACTCCAGAAACAACAGCCGACTCAATGCAAAGCTATAACTGGAACTTCCAAAACCACATCTATGGTTCAGGAGAGTTACAAGTACGTGGTGGTTACAACAAGTCTCTTACTTTAGTATGTAACCATTCTTATACTGCTAATAGCGAGTTAACTAATGAACTAGCTGTTGGACAATCGATTACTAAAGGGTTAACTTATACTGCGGTAGTAGAAAGTCGTAGCGCGAGTATAGATCCTACTTTACTAAGTGATAAGACAACTGCTGTAGTTAGTTTAACGGCTACTGAAACAGCAGATAGTTCTAGTGCAGATAATACTACAGTAGCAAGTAGTCAAAATATAGCTGATACAAGTAGTGTTCAAGATACAAGTAGTACACAAGATACGACAGCTACACAAACTACAACTAATGCAGCAACAGCAACCAATGCTCAAGCCGCAAGTGCAGCAATTCTGAACATGAGCGATGAGGAGTTACAACAACTTTTAGTTTCAAGTTCAGGAGCTGTGTATAGCAATATGCAGTTAGCAGCTACTACTCAAGCAAGAAGTCAAAGTCTAGACATTGCGAAAGTAGCGACAGGTCGCTACTTACAAGCAGATAATGATCTTACATACTTATGTAAGCGGATCAGCAGATCATGCTACTTACCGTTACAACGCCTTAGTAAGAGGAGAGTTTGAGCAATATGGATTAACAGCTGGTGTTTATGCTCAACAAGCAGGTTGGAACAGGGGGTAGCATCCTCAGCAACTAAAGCTGATTGGCATGAAAAACTAAGAACTACCAAAGTTTATTACGCCAAAGCTAAAGTTAAATCACAAGGTTTAATTTTAAGTTTAGGTAAAGTATGGAGTGATACTTGGTTAAGTGCTAGTCTATATAGTTATAACCATAAATTCACAGTTGATCGTAGTTCATTAACAGTTTATGATCAAACCACCGAGTTTAATGGTCATAGCTATGGTTTAAGTGTGCAAGCTGGTATTAAACTCTGGCAAACCTCTAATGCTGGACTAGAATTACATGGTGGCTTGACGGCACAAATATATCAACAACGTGCCTTTGCTGAACAATCAAGTTCTAGTTCCGCAAGTATCTTATCAATTGCTACAGTTAGCAAAAACCATTATGATGCCTATGCAAATCTAGGGATTAAAGTTTGGTACAACTTTAAAACGTTTAGTTTTGATTCTGGTTTAGATTTAGCTTTAAACTTCCAACAAAGCTTAAGCCAAAACCGTTTCCAAGTTGCAACCAGCACTCAAGATTTAGCTAATGGTTTCAATCAAGACTTCTTAGCTGAACTATTTTTAGGTTACCGCATTAACCTTACTGATAAATTAACTATTAAGTTAAGTACTAATGTTACTAAAGCTAATGCTTATATCAATGTATGTGGTAAACTTAGTTTAAATTACGCTTTCTAAAAAGCCTTAAGGATCAGTTTCGCACTGGTCCTTTTTTTGCTCTAGGAATGAGGGAGATGTAAAAATAAACAGGAGTTACTGGTAGAGGTGGGAAGAGAGCAGTTATTTATGTACCATTTTTGGAGTGCAGCTCACAGTAGTTGTTGATAAGGGCTAGAATTGTGGTGTTATCTAAATATACAAGAGGGAGTATGTAAAAAAGGGGAAGTGTAAAAAATAAACAGGAGTTGAGATCACTGTAGTTGAGATCACTGGAGTTGAGAGTAAAGTTGGGCATGCAGAATAGACTTCTAAGTTTTTAGCTCTAAAGATAGGTGCTATCAATTTTTCACAGCTATTGTTAGTATGATTTTGCCTGATTATTGGAATGAAAACGAAAGAAGCGAAAATAATGCATAGAAATCAAAAGTTTAGAGATTGGGTAATTGCTTTGCATAAGTATCATTTTATTGCAGTAAGACCTTTCATTCCTATCATTTAATTGTTAGGTGAGAAAAAATTATAATTTTGCCATACATTTATCTAAACAAATCAGCATTATTTAAACTTACATTAACTTTGTGTGTATAATTGAAATGATAGGCGATTACTAAAATGCTCGCTTTATCATAAAATTAGCTCAATCTAATTTTATTTTTCTCAACTTAAAAGATGCTTATGACAACGATTAAACTTTAAGGCTGAAAAGCTAATGACCGGCTTTTCACAAATTTTACCTTAATAGTAATTCTTACTAACTTTTTAATACTTTTTCGTCATAGCATTATTAAATCTAAATTTAGATGGGATAAATACATGTATAAACCAAAATTAACCCGCTTAAGCACAACTTTAATTTCGGTGTTAGTAGCTGCAGGTCTAGCAGCTTGTAACAGTAACGACACCGGAAGTACAGACCAATTTTATTCACAATTTACCAATACAGCTGTAACTCAGCCGTTAGAGACTCCATCAACAGAAACTCCTTCTGATGGTAGTACCTCAAATACACAAGGTGATGTAGCACAACAACCTTCTACTCCTCCATCAACTCCAGCAACAGATCCGGCTGAACCATCAGATAGTGGTCAAACCGATGATACTGCAACTGGTGGCGATAACTCGCAAAACGGTAATAAACAACAACCAAGTGGTGAAGGTAATACCGGAGCTGTAACTGATAATGCTGGCGGTGAGCAACAAACTGACACAGATCAGAATAACGGTCAAGTAGGTTCTACACCATCTACCGGAGATTCTCAACTTGGTGGTACAGGAGTACAAACTGGTGGACAAGGTGATACTGGTGGACAAGCTGGTAATACTGAACAACCAAATCCACCTAAAGTAGAGGGTGACTCTGATGTTAAACAAGATCCCCCTGCTCCAGAACCTGCACTACCTCCAAAAGAAGATGAGCAAAAAACAGAAGCACCTGCTGCTGAAGAAAAAGAAGAAGCTAAAGATGCACAAACTCAAGCTTCAACAGCACAAGACGCTGGTAAAGAAACTGAAGATCAATCTCAATCAGCAACTACATCAGCTCCAGGTCAAACCGAATCTTCTCAAAAAGAGTCTACTCAAACTTCAAGTTCTCCTGAAAAAGTAGAAGAAGAGAAAACTGAAGAACAACCAACTGCCGTATCTGAAGAAGGTAAAAAAGAAGACAGTACACCTGAAGCAGGTAAAATAGAAGGTAAAGAAGCTGGAGATGTTACAACAGGTAAACTGGATTCAGCAGCTCCAGTAACAGATTCTGAAACGGGTAAAGCTAAAAATGGTGGTGAAAGTTCTACTTCTCAAGCTACAGAAGCTACTGTAGATCAAGGAACAGAGCAGAAAGCACCTGAAAAAGGATCTGAAGAATCATCAGAACTTACTTCAGAAGTTGCTAAAGCTCAAGCTGAAGCAGCTCAAGCTGAAGCAGCTCAAGCTGAAGCAGCTCAAGCTGAAGCAGCTCAAGCTGATGAAGCTCTAGATCAAGTAAATGTTGCTAAAGTTGATGACGTAAAACCAGCAGCTGATACTGCACCTGCCTATAGACAGCAAGATCCAGCTCCGGGAGCTGTAGCAAGTCAAGCTGTAACTATGTCTGCTACTGAAGGTGAAAGTAGTGAAGAAACTACAGTTGTAACATCTGGTAGTGATAACGGAGCTACAACAGCAACTGATTCTGGTACAGCTGCAAGTACAACGAATGAAACAGAGACTACCTCTGAATCAGGAACTGGAACAGCAACAGGTACTACAACTGATGCGCAAGCCTCTGCTGCTACAACAGATGAGAATAACGCAGGTACTGATAGCAATACAACCTCTTCAGCAAGTACTACTCCTGCTACTGAAAATACTGAATCTGAAAGTACAGAAAGTTCAGATACAACTATTGCGGCTGAAAATACTACCACAACTGATGATACTCAAGCTGAAACAGATGAAGAAGCTCAAGCAGCTGAAGAAGCTTTCGCAGCGACAGTTACTGGTTTAGCTGGTACTGCATATAGCAATATGCAATTAGCAGCTACGAATACAGCACGTAGTTCTGCTTTAGACTTCACTAAAGCGGCAATGGGTCGTTACTTAACTGACGATACTCGTGTATACGCTTACGTTAACTTTAATGGTAAAGATGTTTCTTGGAAACACTCAAACAAACTAATTAAAGGTGACTTAAATCAATTCGGTACAACAGCTGGTTTCTACACTCAACGTAATGGTTGGAACTTTGGTGCGGCAGCTACTATCGATTCAAGTAATTGGAAAGAAAAAGTAGCTGGTGATAATGATTACATCAATAAAGAACCATTTGCTAAAGGTGATATCAAAACTGTTGGTTTAACCTTTGCAGCTGGTTTAGCTGGTAAAGATTACTGGGTATCTGGTACATTCTTTGGCTTCTCACACCGTACTGATGTAGAACGTAGTAGCTTACGCGTATACGATCAAAAAGCTAAACTTAAAGGTACTACTTTAGGTTTAGGTGTACAAGCTGGCTTCAAAGTATTAGAAACTGAAAATGTAGGTGTTGAAGTAAACGGTGGTTTAACCGCACAAACTTACAAACAAAAAGCATTTGCAGAAACAGCACAAAATGATGACGCTAAACCATACTCATTAGAGTTCAAAGCGAAAACTCACAATGACTTCTTTGCAAATGTTGGTGTAAGAAGCTGGTATAAATTCAGTAGTTTTGGTTTTGATTCTGAATTAGACGCTGGTCTAAACTTATATCAAAGCTTAACGAAAAACCGTTTCGATTTAGTAACTAAAGACAACGTAGCTCTGAAATCAGGCTTTAGCCACAAATTCTTAGCTGATTTAAATCTTGGTTACACAATCAATCTAAGTAAAAACTTCTCTGTGAAGTTAGGCACTTCATTCGCTAAAGCTTCGAATTACTCTGCATTAAGTGGTAATTTAAACTTCAAATTATCATTCTAGTGCCCAGCGTAAATAGAATCTGTATAAAGTGTTTGCCTGAAAAATTGGCATGCTCTTAAGACTATGCCAGAAAAGAAAGTTCCTTTCTTTTCTGGCACTTTATTCCGAAATTAAAACAGGCTGAAACTTATGTTTCAGCCTGTTTTAATTTATGTCTAGTTTTAAATTGTTAGCTATTAGTGTTCATATTAGTGTAGGTATGACTACTCCTAATAATCCTACCATATGCCACTAGCAAGACCTTTGAATTTATCAACAAAGACTTGAATTTTTTGCCATACACTTTTCTTTTTCTGTGTAGGGTTACCTGTTAGAGGATTTTGCGTGCGTGGAATAATATTTGAGAGTTCATCACCATTATATTCAGCATAGCCACGTGATAATGAACGTTCAATATATTCTTTAGCCTCATCTGGTTTAAGTTGTTCTTCTTGAATAAGTGTATGAATCTCTTGTGTGCAAACATGGTCTGCGAACACTTGCAGACTTTTAAAGATTTCCTCAGGACTATCTTGATCTTTTAATTCACCTTGTTCAATAAAATCACTAATTAATTCAGTTTTTGGGTGATATTCCAAACTAGAGTTAACAATTGAACTTACAGTTTCTTTAATCTCTTGTTTATCACGACCACTTTCTTTTTCTTCAAACAATAGCTGGCAAATATAATCGATCGTAATATCTTGAGTTTTTAAGAACTCAATTTCAAAGGTTACCTCACAATCTTCCTCTTGGTCTTGCGACAGAATAGGGTTTTTATTATATTCGTTGCTATTATGGAGATAAATTGATTGTAGATCTTGACGTTCTTTTGGCGTTAAGATCTTGGTGTCTTTAAATGGTGTAAGATCAAAACCTAAATCTACAGCTTTTTGTGCAACCTCATTGCTGCGCTCTAAAATTTGCTGATACTCTGGAGTACCGAAGGCTGTTGAGTTTAATTGATGCTGGAGCGTATTTTGTTCTTCAAGCAGATTGAACTCATAGTAGTTACGCGCTCGGTTACGTAAGTCTAAATAAGTATGTAAATTCTTTTTGAATTCTTTAAATTCTTCAGGTGAGAAAGTGTTTGAATCTGATTTAGACTTAGATTCGAGTACAGCCTGAGAAGCTTCGTTTAGACCAATAACTCTATTACCTTCATTATCTTCGTAACCGAAAATAATCTTATCTAACGATGGCGTTAAGATATCATCGATCGAACCTTTAAAGCTTTTATGATTTGCAAAGAGTTTTAAGGCTTGAACGGTTGCTTCTTCGAGGTTACGGAAGCAGACTACATTACCACAGCTTTTTGTTGCATCGTAAATACGATTGGTGCGTGAGAACGCTTGGATTAAGCCGTGATAACTTAAGTTCTTATCGACAAATAGAGTATTTAATCTTGGCGCGTCAAAACCAGTTAAGAACATGCCCACTACAATTAATAGGTCGATTTGACGTTCTTTTACTTTGCTTGATAGATCACGATAGTAGTTTTGGAAACCTTCAGCTTGATCTATATCAAAAGCCGTATTGAAGTAATTATTGTAGTCGCGAATTGCATTTTTTAAGAACTCTTTAGAAGTGCCTGAAAGTTTGCTGGTATTCATTTCTAAAGTTTCATCAGCAATTTCACCAATTGCACTTGGTCTTTCATTAGCTGCGTAAGAGAAGATAGTCGCAATTCTTAACGGATGCGCTGCACCAGCTTGTAACTGTTTGAAAGTCTCGTAGTATTTTTTAGCAGCTTCTACACTGTCAACCGCAAACATGGCATTAAACCCAGTAGAGTTAGTACTACTACGGTGCGTTTTTTGCCCATAGATCTCAAGCATAAATTTAGCAATAGCTTTAATGCGCTCTGGATGTAAAAGCATTTGGCGCGTAGCTTTGTCTGCTAGTTTATCTTCGTCACGAATGTTCTCTTGGTTTTTGGCTGCTTTATATACGTTGTGATAGTCAACTTTAAAAGTTAACACTTTTTTATCACGAATAGCGTCCGTAATTACATAAGAGTGTAAGATATCACCAAATACACTATTGGTTGTTGCTGAATCTTTGAACGAGTTCTCTTCAAAAATTGGCGTACCTGTAAAACCAAACTGACAGAAGTTTTTAAACTTGTGATTAATGTTACGCTGTGCTTCACCAAACTGTGAACGGTGACATTCATCAAAAATAAATACTACTTTACGCTGGTAGATTTCTAAGTTGTCAGCTTGTTTAATCAGATGGTTTAGTTTTTGAATAGTGGTAACGACGATTTTGTTGTCGTTATTTTCAAGGTTATTACGTAAAGCATTAGTTGAATTCGAACCAATTACGCTTGTTTCATCAAAACGCTTATACTCAATTAAGGTTTGATGGTCAAGGTCTTTACGGTCAACCACAAATACTACTTTATCTACACATTCGAGATCTTTAGCTAAACAAGCAGCTTTAAAACTAGTTAAAGTTTTCCCCGAACCGGTCGTATGCCAAATAAAGCCACCTTTTTTCACCGTTCCCCATTGATTTTCGCGATCAATGGTTTGAATGCGATCGATAATACGTTCAGTAGCTGCGATTTGGTATGGACGTAAGAGTAAAAGAACGTCACGACTATCTAATACTGAGTACTTAGTAATCACACTTAATAAAGTGTGCGGTTGTAAGAAAGTAGCTGTGAAGTCTTTTAGATCTTGAATAAGCGTATTGTCGTATTGTGCCCAGTTGATCGTAAAATCAAAACTATTTTTTACAGCCGTACTACCCGAACTTTGAACAATAGAGGTGTTAGCAAAGTAACGAGTATCCGTACCATTAGAGATAATGAAGACTTGTAAGTACTTAAATAATGAGCTGTCCATATTGAAGCTTTCATTAGCATAGCGTGCCATTTGGTTGAACGCTTCTTGGATCGAAGCTCCACGTTTTTTCAGCTCAATTTGTACTAGAGGTAAACCGTTAACTAAGATAGTTACGTCATAACGGTTGTGTCCGTTTTTAAATTGACGAATTACTTGTAAATGGTTACGGCTTAAGTCTTCTTTATCTAAAATGTAGATGTTCTTAAGATCACCATCCCTAAATTTTAGGTCAAAAACTAACTCATTATGGATGATTTTAGCTTTAGCTACAGGCGTATCGTCTTGCTTATCGATATAATGTTTTAAGAAATCATCCCAATCATCGTCGGTAAAATGATAATTGTTTAAACGTTCGATTTGCTTACGCAGATTAGCTCTTAAGGCATTAGGATTTTTAACATCAGTTAATACTTCATAACCTAAAGCAGCTAAGTCTTGCACAAGAACGCTTTCGAGCTTTTCTTCACTTTGATAGTCAAAATCGTTAGTTACGATTTTCTCGTAGTTTTCAAGAATGACGAATTTTGGGTCGACAATAGAATTAGCGATTGTCATAGGCATACCTTGAGTAAGGAAATTGCAGGCATAGCAATAGAGCAATTTCTGGTAATAATTATGGTTAAGTATTAATGCCTTTCTCTTGCGATTTGTAAGTGATGCTAAACGCACTTGTTACTTACAAAATAGAATACATGTTTACAATAAGTTAAAGGTAAATAGAGAAGGAATTCGGTAAGTGATTTTTAAGAAAATCTTCCTACTAATAAACACTAGTAGTCTTATTATATGATTGTAAAACAATTATATCTTTTATCGCAAGTATTTAGTGCAAGAAATGCACAATAAAAGTGAATTTTGTGACTTGTGCAGCTCTCTAAAAGACTTGTTAGAGCATTAGCTCTGCTTCCTGATAGTCCAAACTAACTCTTACGATGAAATTTTACTCATTAACGGTAAAAATTTTTAAAGATAAATAACAAGAATATAGAAGAAAAAATACTGCAAAATACTACAAAAAAAGTACTACTTCAGGTATGCACGAGGTAAACAATTTAAAGATCTGAAAATGTAGTGAGACTGATTGGCTACTCGGTTTGGGGTACTGATCAAGCTCCTTCCTTATAGAATGTTAGCTAAAGATAAAGAATTAGTTGTACTTTTTCCTATCACTAATACTCCGATCACGAGAAATAGAAGACGAATATAAAAAAGAACCAAAATAACTAATGCGCAAAGCTTGTTTGCTCATTAGCTACTTTGGTTTGGGTTTTAGTGAAATTAAGCTTAGCTTAAGTTAGCGAGGTTAAGATAAGACTAATTTAGGAAGTTTATCGAGCTTAGTTAAGTAGGAACTTACTTTGTTGTCCACTTATCTAACTCTCCATCTACTTACCTAACTATCCATCAACTCATCTAGCTGTCTAAACTTTATTATCTAAATGTCTAAGCTTTCCTATTTTTGTCCTTTAAATAAGAAGTTACTGTAGTAGCGATATTGGCTTTGATAGAGAGCTATTTCTCTACCTAGACCATTTGTATCAGAGACAATCTCTTCAAATAAATCGAGAACTTTAGCAATCTTCTCTTGTTGTGCAAGAGGAATCATAGGTACTTGAATTCTTGGTAAGTGACCTTGCGGTAAACTTGGACGATCCAAATTATTTAAAAACGGAATAAAGTCCATTTGTTTGAGGTAATGGTATAAGAAGCGACTGTTCATAATCCCCTCTTTACCTCTTAAGATATGCACGTGCTCGTTTGCCCAGAACTTACCTGTTACCCAACGTACAGAGTAGTTTTCGATGCTATTCGTACCATCTTGTGCAACCAGAATATATTCTCCATCATGGGTATAGCCATCAATAGTTCCTTGAATACTATTGGCTCCATGATAAGGAGTAGTGCCATGTGGACGAAGCGAAGCCTTAATGCCGCGGCGCTTATTGTTAGCAATTTCAGCCACTTCAACTAAAGATTTGAACTGGGAGTTAGCTATATCAAATACTTCACCTTGTAAGAATTTAGCAATCGCACTTTGTGTTACTTGGGTATGTAAGGCTTTAATTTGCGCTAGCGTAGCTGTAAGCTCTTGATTAATTTGCTCTATATCAAGGCTTTCATTGCTTTTAGCGATTTCTACATACTTACTAATCGAGAGATCATAGTTATTAGCAATAATTTGCTCGAGGCTAGCATTGTATGCGCGGTGTGGCACGTTTTGCTTATCAGCAAATAATTGCATGATTTTCTCAATGTGCTCATCGGTTAGTTCGTTTGAACTATCAACCTTTTTATAGATCTCACTCGCGTCGATAAATTGAATATCCGTAGTTTGTTTATTCTTGGCAAGGACAATAATATTTACGGCAATGGAAGTGCCATAGAACATATTAGGTGCAAGAGCAATTACTGCTTCGACGTAGTTGTTATCGACTAAATATTTACGAATTTTTTGTTCTGCCCCTAAGCGATAGAAAATACCAGGGAACGTAACTATTGCTGCTTTACCACGCTCCGATAAGTAGTTTAAGGAATGCATAATAAAGGCAAAGTCAGCTTTAGTTTGTGGAGCTAATACTCCGGCTGGTGCAAAGCGTGGATCTCCGATTAAGGTTGGATCATCTGCACCTATCCAGCTAATCGAATATGGAGGATTAGAAACAATTACATCGAAAGGTTCGGCATCTCTAAATTCAGGATGAAGTAATGTGTCCCCTAAACGAATATCAAACTTATAGAAGTTGATTTTGTGCAAGAACATGTTCATGCGTGCAAGGTTATATGTAGTTGGGTTAATTTCTTGCCCAAAATAACCATCACGAATTTTTACTTGGTCGTTGAGTTTACGCATTTGCAGTAAGAGCGAACCTGATCCACAGGCCGGATCGTAAACTTTATTCACGCGTTGCTGCCCATGGCAAGCTAAACGCGCAATTAGTTTAGATACTTGCGGTGGAGTAAAATACTCACCACCAGATTTACCAGCATTAGCGGCATAGTTTGAAATTAGATATTCGTAGGCATCGCCAAAGAGGTCAATTTGATTGTCAACAATATTACCAAAATCGAGCTCAGCAATGCCTTTTAGAATCGCAGCTAGGCATTTGTTTTTAGCAATCACGTTTTTACCTAGACGTGAACTAGTAACATCGAAATCCGCAAACAGACCTTTGAGATCATTTTCCGACGCATGACCAACAGCTGATTGTTCGATTGCTGTCAGAATATTGCGTAAATCAATATTGAGGTTGGTATTAGTATCTGCAGTTTTGACAAGATTGCAAAAGAGTTGACTTGGGTAAATGAAGTACCCCTTAGTATCAACAACGTAAGAAATTAGGCTTTCTCTCTCTCTCTCTCTCTCTTCTACGGCATGGATCATGGATTTAACTTGTTCATCAGAGAGCTCACTATAGTTGTGTACACTGTCACTCAGAAAGTTAGCAATGTCTTCACTAATAAAACGATAGAAGAGTGCGCCTAATACGTATTGTTTAAAATCCCAGCTGTCGATTGAGCCACGTACTTCATTGGCGATTTGCCAAATACGACGCTGGAGTTCAGATCTTTGTTGCAAAGCAGTCATAAGCTGTTCCTAATTGCAAGATAAGGATAGAAGCTTAATCTCGATACTAAATATCAAAATTAAGGATAGACACTAATAGAATGGTTACTAAAAATAGTAACTAAAAATACAAACTTTAAAAATAGATGCTAAGAAGCGCTAGGCTTATGCATTGTTACTACAAATAGCATGGTAATTGTTGCTCCCAGAACTATTGATAGCACCAAATAAGCTCTCCTATCATGAACGATGAGAAAAGATTTTGTCAATCAAAGCTAACGAATTATAACGAAACGAATATTAAATACTTGCTTAAAAAATCAATTAAATTTAAAGATCTCAACTTCTAGCTTACAATAAGTTTCCCAAATAGTCTGGAAAGTTAAGAATTAGCACTCTTAACGATTACCCTTGGGTTATGAGATTGCTCATGGTAAAAGTAGCAAATATGAAAAAGTACAGAAGCAAAGAGCTACCTAAATTTAGGTAGCTCTTAAAAAATGTCTAATTTTTTTATAATTTTAATATTTTTTAAGTTTTATAAACTAGGGGCTAGTTTACAAACTGATTAGCACTCAACTAATTTGATATTAGCAGGTTCTTCTAAAATCTCTTGGATTTGTGGAAAGTATTCTGTAAAGTGTGGTTGTTGCATATGTGCTTCTAAGTCTGCCATAGAATCCCAACGCTCAACAAAAACAAAAGTATTCTCTGCACCAACTTCTTGACCGCAGCGGTAGAATTGACAACCTTTATCACTTGGTGAAGCTTTTTCTAAAATCGCAGCTAATTTTTTGAATTTTTCAACTTTAGTAGCTTGTACTTTACAACTTGCGTATACGAGAATCATAAGCTCTCCTGTTTTATCAGATTTAAGGATTAAAAAGTATAAAAAGTTACGTTTCTATTATAAAACATTTAGTAGAGGCTGGCGTTGACACGAGCTAATTAAATAGTGATTATTGTTGTAGAGTTTGTAACGGATTTTGTTGTGGATTTAATTGTGAATTTTATTACGGATTTTTTTTCATTGATAGAGGTAGATATATTTTTGAAAATAAATCACCTTTTTAGAAAAACTTTTGCTATAATATTACGTTGTGATTTATCTTTAATTTTTAATTAAAAGTTTTTAATTATCAAGTAGTAGATAAGTCCGCAAAAAATTATTAAACTTTGTAATTTTTGCTCTCACCTTTTATCATCCTTGCCTTTGTAGATATAGAGAGCTATCTAGAAGGCTTTAAACCGTAAGGATCAGTAATGCGTCACTACGAAATCGTATTCATGGTTCACCCAGACCAATCTGAACAAGTTCCAGCAATGATCGAACGTTACACTTCAATGGTAACTGAAGCTGGTGGTAAAGTTCACCGTTTAGAAAACTGGGGTCGTCGTAATTTAGAATACCCAATTAATAAAATTTACAAAGCTACTTACGTATTAATGAACGTAGAAGCTGACTTTGAAGTGATTGCTAACTTAGAAAACACTTTCCGTTATTCTGATGCAGTAATCCGTTCATTAGTTTTACGTGTGGACGAAGCAGTTACAACTCCATCACCATTAGCTAAAGAAGGTGATGACAAAAGTCATACAGCTGAATAATTAAACAATTAAAAAATAGAGAGTATTAAAAGTGGAAAATGAAATCACCATTGATGGCACTATCTGTATTGAGCCTCAGGAGATTATTTCTCCATCTGGAATACCTCACCGCCAATGGACTATGCAGCACCAATCTGAACGCTTTGAAGAAGTAGGTTTACGTCGCAAAGTGTGGTTAAGATTAGCTGTGTTAGTAAGCGGTCAAGAGCTTGTAAACGAAACAAAAGACTGTACTTTAGGTACAAATGTACGTTGTACTGGGTTCATCTCTGCACATAAAAGCCGCAAAGGTGATACTCAACTCATCCTACACGCCCAAAAAGTAGAGATTGTTGAATTTAATGACGAGGAAGAAGATAAATAAAATTTGTTTTTTTCTACGTTCGCTTGCCAATAGTCCACGGATATAAAACTGGGGAGATCCTAGCTTTTATAAATGGTAGAATTTGCCATTGTGAGATATTTTAGAGCGGGTAGATATCTTAGCCCGTACTAACAACAATCATAGTAAGATTTTATTAATTAGGAGACAATGCCAAATGGCTCGTTACATTCGTCGTCGTAAAATGGTACGTCAACCAGAAGCAATTCAAAACGTTGACTACAAAGACGTTGCTACATTAAAAAACTTTGTTAACGAATCTGGCAAAATCGTTGCTAGTCGTTTAACTGGTGTTGACGCTAAAACTCAACGTCAATTAGCTCGTGCAATTAAACGTGCACGTTACTTAGCTTTAATTCCTTATACTGATAATCAGTAATCAACTGGAGATCTTAGCATGAAAGTTATTTTATTAGATAAAGTTGCACATCTAGGTTCAGTTGGTACTGAAGTTGAAGTGAAAAGCGGTTACGCACGTAACTACTTAATTCCTAACCACTTAGCAGTATTAGCTACAGCTCAAAACCGTGCATATTTTGAACAACGCCGTGCTGAATTAGAAGCACAAGCTCAACAAAAACTTCAAGCTGCGCAGGCAGTTGCTGCAAAAATTGCAGAAATTGGTACAGTAGAAGTTGGTGTTGCGGCTGGTCAAGAAGGTCGTTTATTCGGTTCAGTAACTACTCGTGATATCGTAGAAATTTTAGAAGCTTATAGCATTGAAGTTCCTAAATCATCAGTGCGTATCAACGGTGGTCAAATCCGTGAATTAGGTGAACACACAGTTGTGATCCACTTACACGCTGATGTAAACGTAAACTTACCAGTTAACGTAGTTGCTCGTTAATTTAAAGTTTTTACTTTAAGTTTTATTAACAAAACCCCAGAGATTAATTTCTCTGGGGTTTTAACGTTGGTAAAAACTTTGGTAAAAAACTTTTCTAATAGAAGAAGTGCGAACATTACTAGCTGTAAGAGTTTAGAGCTTAGAGCTTAGAGCTTCGATAACAAAGAGGCTTCAAAGAGTTTAATCAGCAAATAGCTAGCTTACTAATAAATATCTTAAGGTGAGAAATTTGTGAAGCAAGCGTGAAAACCTATAACTTTTTCTCAAAATCTCGACTAAGCTTTAAGGTTATGTCCAAATTAGCTCTATGATTTTTCGCCGTAATTATTTTAAGCTTTGAAAAAACTGTGATCTATGTCACAAATCTGCACAAACGATTATCATTTTTTCGTGTCTCTATTTATAATAAAGATGCTGGGGGCGCTATTAATTTAGCCCTGACATGAATATTGCTTACATAGCTATTCTGTATAAGTATGGTCTTTGCTACTATCGCCTCTAGCTTTCTTGTCTTTTATTCAAATAGGTCATATTGTTGTTATTTTGTGTGATTTACAATCAGAGGCGCGAGCTTCTGATTTTTTTGTTTTTACTCTCTCACTTGTGGTGTATTATCTGTGAAACAATAAAAAGGTTGATTAAATTTATCGTATTTTTTCAGGCAACCATTAAAGGCTGATAAATTTGACTTAGATATAATTAATTAAAACGAATTTTTACATAATTTAAATAAATTTGAGCTTTTACGATCAACTCAACCATTTTCAAATTTGCCTTTCTCGTGCTTAAAACTCTACTATCTTTTAGGGTTATCTTGAGCGATTTTGATCCAAACGATCAAGAACTTAAGAAAAAATTGTATCTTGCGCTATTAATCTAATAAATTTAATTGCGTTTTTTTCAACCTCATCTATTATTAGGGAATAGTTTTTTCTCATATTTAGATATGAGTTTAGGTAATTAAGGTATAGCAAAGAGTAAGTTAGGCTCAAATGGATTAGCCGTGTATAAATTTATTAGTACTTATTCTTTGCTGATAAATTTATGCATTGCTCAATCGTATTTTGAGGCACTACTCTGCGCTTGATGTTGAGTATTTGATATGCGTTTTAAATTAATTGAACAAGTACGTAAGCCTACGCTTGACTTACCTGTAGAAGTAAGACGTAAAATGTGGTTTAAACCATTTATGGCTTCTTACCTCGTGGTATTTATTAGCTACATGGCAATGTACTTAATTCGTAAGAATTATAATGTGTCGCAACCAGACTTAATTGCAACTTATGGTCTTACTAAAACCGAATTAGGTCTGATTGGTTTAGGTTTCTCTATTACCTATGGTATTGGTAAAACAGTTTTAAGTTACTTTGCCGATGGTAAAAACACTAAACAATTCTTACCATTAATGCTAGTGTTATCTGCAATCTGTATGTTAGGTTTTGCGGCATCACTAGATGGTGGTAGTGTTGCGATCTTCTTAATGGTGAACTTCTACGCTCTTTCTGGTTTCTGTCAATCATGTGGTGGTTCATGTTCAATTGCAACCATTACTAAATGGACGCCACGTCGTAAACGTGGTTTCTTCTGTGGTTTATGGAATATTTCACATAACGCAGGTGGGATGGCAGCGGCTGGGGTAGCACTCTTTGGTGCAAACTACCTCTTTGATGGACATGTAATTGGGATGTTCATTTTCCCATCACTTATCTGTTTAGTGATCGGGGTAATTGGTCTATGTGTGGGTAATGATAGTCCTGAATCTTATGGTTTAGGTACTGCTGAAGAATTATTTAACGAACCACCTTCACAAGAAGACTTAGAAGCAGAAGCACAACAACTAAGTAAATTCCAAATTTTCGTTAAATACGTGCTTTTCAACAAAGTAATTTGGTTACTATGTTTTGCTAACGTATTCTTATATATCGTACGTATTGCTATCGACCAATGGGCTCCAGTATACGCCTACGAAGAATTAGGTTTCTCAAAAGAAGTAGCAATTAATGGTTTTACCGTTTTTGAAGCCGGAGCTTTAATTGGTACTTGTTTATGGGGCTTTTTCTCTGATTTTGCTAAAGGTAGACGTTGTGCGTTAGCAGTATTAGCCTTATTAATTATTATTGGTACTTTAGGTTATTACCAACACGCTACTTCGCATACTATGTACTTAACATCATTATTTGTGTTAGGTTTCTGTGTATTCGGTCCACAATTATTAATTGGGGTTGCGGCTCTTGGTTTCTTACCTAAACGTGCGTTAGCTGTAGGTGATGGTATCAAAGGTACATTCGCTTACTTAATCGGTGACTCTTTTGCGAAATTAGGTTTAGGTCTAATTGCCGATGGTACTCCGATTTTTGGTTTCACCGGTTGGACAGGTACGTTCTTAGCAATTGACTTATCAGCTATGATTTGTGCTGGTTTATTAGTAATTGTGGCGATTTTTGAAGAAATCAAAATCCGTCGTGAAGCAAAACTAGCTAAACAAGCTAATACTGAACAAAAATAATTAACACTCAAGATTAAAAGATAAAAATTAGTAAAACTAGTATTGTTAAGGCTAACATTAGTAAAGTAAGTACTGGTAAAACTAATTAATAAATAATTTAATCTGTGATACAGGGTTAGAGTAATCTCTAATCCT
This sequence comes from Psittacicella hinzii, assembly GCF_003585935.1. Taxonomy (GTDB): domain Bacteria; phylum Pseudomonadota; class Gammaproteobacteria; order Enterobacterales; family Psittacicellaceae; genus Psittacicella; species Psittacicella hinzii. The sequence continues at coordinate 4,446 of NZ_NRJG01000098.1, read as the reverse complement.
GTTTTTTTTGTGCTTTGAGTAATGGTGTGTGAAGTGGCCTTATTTTGCGGTACACAAACGTAAAAAATCCTCTTGTCGATGACAAGAGGATTGAAACATAACTAATTAATCAAAGGAACCTTGCTTAAGAGAAACACAAACAACAAAACAACAAACAACACAAACCCTTAAGCGAAGGAGAATAAGAAAACTTTATAATCTAAATTTAACTTATCTTAATTTATTTTAACAGAAAAGCGTATTTTTTTCAAACTATTATCTTAAAGTTGTTCGTATCTTAGCGCGAAAGTCTTCGTTTATGCCTAATATCCTAGATAAAATCAAATATATGAAATTGTGTATATGAGTTGTGTAACAGGTTATTCATAATTTATGATCAATTAAACATACTCCCTACTCCTTATCCCACTAACTACACACAATCACTTCCTACCCCGGATCTTTCCCTACTTCCAATTTTTAGCTGTCCCCCAAAAATGATACAAACTAAAAAAAGCAAGAGGTAAAACCTCTTACTCATCAGTTCTTATGTTAATTGGGTTTAGATTGCTTGGCTTGATTTATTTAACTATGCAAGCAATTATAGTTTTTGCATATCAATTACAAAACGATAACGCACATTATTACGTTCAAGACGTTCAAGTGCGGTATTTACGTAATCAGGAGCAATTAATTCAACATCTGTCACAATATTATGTTTAAACGCAAAGTCTAACATCTCTTGCGTTTCAGCGATACCACCTATGTTTGAACCTGCTAAGACGCGGTTACCGTGAATTAGATTATATGCACCTACTTTAAATGGTTCGCTTGGTAAACCTACGTTTACTAAAGCACCACGGTAGTTTAATAATGGGATATATTCGTTAATATCATGAGCCGCAGAAACAGTATTTAAAATAAAATCAAAACGATAAACTGCTGCAGCCATTTGTGCTGGATCACTAGTTACAATGGCGTCATCAGCACCTAAACGTTTAGCATCTGCTGCTTTTTCAGCTGTACGCGTAAGAATAGTTACATGAGCACCCATAGCTTTAGCAAAGCGAATAGCTACGTGTCCTAAACCACCAACACCTAAGATAGCTACTTTTTTACCAGCACCAACATTCCAGTATTTTAAAGGTGAATATACGGTAATACCAGCACATAATAATGGAGCTGCTGCCGCAAGGTCAGTAAAGTTTGGCATATGCAGAGCATATTTATCTTCTACTACGTAGTATTTACTAAAACCACCGTAAGTAAAGTTGTCTCCACCTAGGATTTTATCTTTACTGTTAAATGAGAAAGTTAATTCTGGACAGAATTGTTCCTCTTGGTGATCGCAAGCATGACAGTGACCACAAGCGTCAGCAATACAACCTACGGTTGCTAAATCACCCACTTTAAACGAAGTAACTTGTTTTACGTAAATAATTATATGCTTGAGGTGATTAAAGATAAATAGCCTTTAAGTGCAATCTATTGTGAGTTTAATTCAATAATAGATTTATTACTGCTGTAAGGTAGAGCAAATAATGGTGAGTGGATAAGATTAGAAAGCTGGTAAGAATTGATAAAGACGTATAGGGACAAATAAGTACAAGCAAGGGTATATAAAGGCAGGCAAGAACAGACAAGAACAGTTAAAGAGTAGTGAATATAACGGATAAGGACATATGAGGATAGATAAAGGTAAATAAGAACGGTTAAAGACTAATGAGTGCGGGTAAGGTCTGATAAAGGAGAATAGGGAATAGCTCAGATTGGTAGGGTTAAATAAGGCTGGTTTGTAATATTTTGGGGGTACAGCTCAAATATTTCTTAAGCAGATGTATCGCTTTTTAGTGTTTCTTTCGTTAAAATAGAAGATAACGCTAAATAGTTAAGTTTAAGAAGTGCAGACATAGTGTAGTTTCTATCTTCTTAACTATTTTTAAGTTAAAAACAAGTATACAAATTCTGTTAATTTATTAATGCTGATTTATATGAGTCGCAAAATAGTTTCTCTTAGCGGTAAATGCTTCAAGTATTTATTGCTTAGTTTAAGTGGTTTATGTAGTAGTTTAGTGTTTGCGAATACGCTTACTTATTATGTAAATCCAGTGCAAAGTTCATTTTTTCAAACAGATGGACATAAAGCCTTAATTGCGCAAGTAAGTCCATTGTTTGTACACCAAGCAACAGGTATAGAATTGCAGTGTCAAACAGGACGTACATTGTATAATCCTGCAGCTTTAGCTAATATTGATCGGATTACAATTTCATACGCAGATAATGATCATTATGATGCTGGATATGGTTGGCGCTTAAATCGTGCGCAAGTATATTTAACTAATACGAATAAAGAAGTATTTAACTACAATAGCTGTCGAGTAATATTTACGCGTAGTGTTTCAGTAACTGTAAGTTTAGAAAAGCAGCCACATAATAAAGTATTTTTTGATATGAAATATACTACTGAAGAATATGTGCCACCAGCAGTAAGCAAATTTACTCGCTTACCGGTTGCTAGCTGTACCGTAAATCCGCAACCAAGAACGAAAGCTAAACTGCAAATTTATTATTCGGCAGAACATAAGAGTTTTATGCCAAGAGCATTAATGTATAGAGATGTTAAAAATGAATGGCAAGTATGCCATTTAGATTATGCACAGATCTATAACTAGCTTGAATAACCCTAAAATAAGAGAAATTTGTTAGTTGTACGCAAAGGCTAAATGCATTTTCATATCAAAAGTAAGATTTACATATGCCGCTATATCAAAATTTTGCCATTTGCTAGTTAGACATAATTTTGTAATCTGGCATTTTTAGCAAAAAATAGTATTTAAGAAAATACTTCAAGAGTAATTTTCTAGTAATTTAGTAAGAATTAAAATGTACGCATAAGCTGTATCCAAGGCAATGCCTAAGAAAAAGCATGGTATGCAGCCATGAAAATAAGGAATTTGTGTTTAAGGCTGAAAATTGGTGAACTTATGCCCCTTTGTTATAATTAAAAATGTATTCTTCCGAGAATGCAGAATTGATAATATAAAATTTACTGGTGCTTTCATCGTTTAGGTGGAAGCATTTTTCGTATTTGGGAAATAAGGGTGAGGCTTTATAGAAGGGCTAGTGAATTAGTGAGAACTGTGAGTAGAAGTGATACGCTACAATACACTACAATACACTACAAAGCTCTACTTACTAATGAAAAAGAAATAATGGCGAAATTGGCAAATCTGTATGAGCTATATACGATAGAAGAGTAGTAAGTATGGTATATAGATAAATGAATGGTCTAGTAAAAGTACTACGCTGATTAGTAGTGCAAAAATTACACGTGTAGAATAATGATGACTTGTAATTAATGAACATTTAACTAATGAACATTTAAATAATGAAGGTTGTATGATCTAAGCGAAATAATTATTTTAAATAATGAGTAAGCACGTTGTGCGTATTAAAGGTGTCTATTTGTGGAGTACAGCTCAATTAATTGTTCAGGGGAGAGTGTTACTTTTTGTACATGGAAATGATTTGGTGAGATGGTAAAGTTAATTAATTACATTGGAGCTTAAATCCAATATTAATATAGGAGAGGATAACAATTAGGTAATTGAAAATAACTGCCACTACTGTTTAAAATAACTCAATAAAAAGATTTACCTTAAAATCCAATTTACATACTCACTACTTTGTACAAGTTAAAGAATCAATATTTAAATGAATAATCAATCCCTCAATATAGCAATTCACTGTATGGGTAACTTCAGTATTTAAATAATTAGCTTTATAAGTTATTGAACAAGAATAAGAGATATACTAAATACACCACACTCTATAAATAAACTAAATAAATAATTAAATAAGCAATAAAGGGGATAGTATTTTTTATTTAATTTGAGCTTTAAATTAATTATGGTAAGTTGTTTTTACAGAGAATTTGGTAAATAAAAGTAAATAATCGGAAATTTTATCTAAAAAAGTTTAATCTATTTTGTGCGATAAATTAATAACTTACATAAAGAGATAAAAGTTTTTTATTTTTAGCTATTGACGAAGGCTGTTATCCAGTCTATAATACACCTCGTTGCTTGAGACAAGCGACAACAAGTAAAGAGAAGTTTGAATTGCATTTTAAAAGAATTTAAAAATAATTTAAAATTTCGCTTGACAAGGTTGTTAAAAACATTCTATAATATACAACGTTGTCACAATAAACTAACCAACCTAATCAAAATAAAAAAATAAAAAAAAAGATTTGACAAGGTTGAAAAAAAATGTTATAATTTTCTTCGTTACTTTTTCAAAAAAAACTTCAAAAAAAAGAAGAAAGATTTTTTTTAATTTTCCGCTTGACAAAATAAATTAAAAATTGCTATAATATTTTTCGTTGTTTAAAGCTAACTTGGTAATAAATTACCACTCAAAGTTATCTTTAAAGAATGTAAAAATTCAAGATCTTTAACAATTTAA
>NZ_NRJG01000097.1 GCF_003585935.1 Psittacicella hinzii | reverse complement strand
GCTACTTTAGCTGCTAAATCAACTTCAGAACCTGTAGCAATTAGAACTAATTCAGGGTTCGCTGAACCTTCAACTAGTACGTAACCACCTTTAGCAATATTTGCTACTTGTTGTGCTGTACGTTCTTGTTGTTCTAGGTTTTGACGAGTTAACACTAAAGCAGTTGGAGTTTGACGGTTAGCTAATAGAGCTTGTTTCCATGCAACTGCAGTTTCAACTTGGTCAGCAGGACGCCATACACTTAAGTTAGGAATTAGACGTAATTGAGCTGTGCTTTCGATTGGTTGGTGCGTTGGACCATCTTCACCTACACCAATTGAGTCGTGGGTAAATACGTAGATGGTTTGTAATTTCATCAATGCTGCCATACGCACTGCGTTTAACGCATAGCTTGAGAACATTAAGAAAGTACCGCCGTATGGTAAATGGTTGCCGTGTAATGCTAAACCATTCATAATACCAGCCATACCAAATTCACGTACACCGTAGTGAATGTAGTTACCTTTTACGCTACCAGGTAATACAGAAGTACAACCATTGAATACAGTTAAGTTAGATGGAGCTAAGTCAGCTGAACCACCAACAATTGAGCTAATGTGTGGTGCATAAGCATTTAAAGCATTTTGTGAAGCAGCACGTGTAGCGATTGCTTTTGGTTCGGCTTGTAATTTAGCGATAAATTCATCAGCTAAATTCTCTAAACCAGCTTCTAGCTCACCTTTTAAGCGCATTTCTAAACGAGCGCCATCTTCAGGGTATTTAGCTTTATAAGCGGATAATAATTCATTCCATTCATTTTCTAACTGTTGACCAGTTGTACGTGCATTCCAAGCGTTGTAAGCTTCTTCTGGCACGTAGAATGGTTCTAATGAAGGCCAGCCCATAGCTTCTTTAGTAGCTTTAATTTCGTCAGCGCCTAGTGGAGCACCATGAACATGGTGGCTACCTTCTTTATTAGGTGCACCTTTACCGATAACGGTTTTACAAATAATTAAAGTAGGTTTTTCGCTTTGTGCTTTAGCTTGGTCGATAGCTGCTTGAATTTGTTCAGCGTTGTGACCATCAACATTATCAATTACATTCCATTGATAAGCGCGGAAACGTTCAGCTGTATCATCTTTGAACCAACCATCGGTATCACCGTCGATTGAGATTTTATTTGAATCGTAGAATACGATTAGTTTATTTAAACCTAAAGTACCAGCTAAAGAACATGCTTCGTGCGAAATACCTTCCATTAAACAACCATCACCTAAGAACGCATAAGTGTAGTGGTCTACTGGTTTTAAATCTTCTTTATTAAATTCAGCTGCTAATAGTTGTTCAGCTAGCGCCATCCCAACTGCATTAGAAATACCTTGACCTAGTGGACCTGTAGTCGTTTCAACACCAGGCACATGGTGTACTTCAGGGTGACCTGGAGTACGTGAATTTAATTGACGGAAGTTTTTAAGTTCGGCCAATGGTAAGTCATAGCCCGATAAGTGTAATAAGCTATAAATTAACATTGAAGCATGACCATTAGATAACACGAAACGGTCACGGTTAGCCCAATGTGGGTTCTGTGGGTTGTGTTTTAAATTACGACGCCATAAAACTTCAGCAATTTCAGCCATCCCCATAGGTGCACCTGGGTGACCAGAGTTAGCTTTTTGTACACCGTCCATTGAGAGGACACGGATAGCATTAGCGCAAAGTTGTTTTAAATTTGGGTTAGTCATAGTGATTCCTTATGGTAAGGTGATTGCACTTGGCTAAAGGTGAACTTTAGCGACAAATTCGGTATAACAAACGATATCAAGAGTTTCTTTTCTTGAAGTAAAAGTTACGTTTGTTATGGGATATTTTTTCGTTTATATTATACGCCATTTTCCCCGTATACCTAAACAAATAGTAAAAAGTGTGATCTAGATCACACTTTTATCCCAAGTAATATTAAAGATTTTGTCGATTAGGTTAGGTATGTATGCATACCTATGATAAAATTGTATGGACTTGCTGCAAATTTAAGTAAGAAAAAATTTTGCTTTGGAAGCAGCACCAGATTTTAGATATAAGGCCCATAATAAAAGGAAAATTATGCCTTTGTTAAAAGTAGACTCATTAAAAGCTTTGGCGAAAGTACCAAATCTAAAAGAGCACATCATTGCTTATCCGACTGAATCAGTATTTGGTTTAGGATGTTTGGTAAATAAGCCAGAATTAATTGAGCAAGTTATTAATATTAAAAGTCGTAACGACGACAAGGGATTAGTAATTCTCGCATCAAAAGTAAGTCAATTAAAAGGGATCATTGATTTACGTGCTATTCCTAAAGATTTAAAAGCTATCTTAGAAGAGCTAAATTTTGCGCGTAATACTAGTCCGCACAATTTTTACAATTTTGCGGCAATTCCTGGAGTTAGTGCTACTTATAAAGAACGCATTGAAGGATATATTCGTCACTTTTTATCAGCACTTAATAGCCAACAGTTCTATAGTGAAGAAGATCATGTAATTAATCACCGTGATTTTGTGGTTGATGTTGCTAAACGCTATGAGCTCATCAAAGAAGGTAAGATTCATGGATACTTAGAACCTTGGGATCTCAAGGAATGGATGGAGAATTGGGAGAAAAAAGCCGAGAAAGAAAATGACAGAGATAACCTTAAACTCTTGAGAGAATATGAAAGAGATGAGGGGTATCGTTTAAATCGTTTACGTCATCTTACTATTTTTAGCCAATTCCTATTCCACCATTTACCAAACGATATGGTAAAAATGTCGGTTGAAGAGTTTAACGATTTTATCTATGAAACAGTTAAACTTTCGTGCTTACTGCATAATACAGGGCAAGGGATTACTTTACTCTTACCAGCCGCTCCAAGTTGTCCAGAAATTCTTAAAGGTAAATACGCTACGGTGGCAGTGCGCTTTACTAATGAACCTTTCCTTAAAGAATTAATTGAAACTATGGGTGGAGCTCTAATCTCGACAAGTGCGAACTATTCAGGACATGATTCAATTAATACACCGCAAGGTGTATATAAATTACTAGCTGCAGATGCGCGTTCTTACTTAATGGATAACGTAGTCGTAATTGATCAGACGGTGATTTATGGTCCACATAGTCATATTAAAGAGTCGATTTTAGTAAATCCTTTAAGCTTACGTAGTACACAAAATCTCCTTAAAAAGAAACGTGGTAAAGTACCATTACGTGGATTTAACCGTAATAAACAGTATTTATTTGCTTTAGATCATATTCGTCCAGCAAACATTGCTAATGTACTTTACTTAATGCTCTTAAGTATTTTAGATTTAGATGAACAACAAGCTCGATTTAAACATGATTTAATGCACGAGCTCAATGAATTAAAAGCAGTTAATCCTGATATTTACGAGAGAGTAGTACGTTACCAAGATCTATAATTAGCTCGTTTCAAACCTTGTTTAAGTAGTTACAGTAGCTACTACTTAAGATTAACTTGCTCTTACTTATTTCAACTTTTATCCCAATATAAAAAAGCTAGGCTTTGGGCTTAGCTTTTGTTTTTCTTTTAGGTACGAAGTTATGTCTTCAGATCGCTATTTAGTCTGGGGTAATCCCGTTTCTCACAGTTTATCACCACGTATTCATGAAATCTTTGCAGCCCAACGTGGTGAGCGTATTGATTATCGTCGTCGTGGTGATGGCATGGATGTAGATACATTTGTCCACGCTTTACAAAACTTCTTTGCTAATGAAGGGGGTAAAGGTTCAAATGTAACTTCTCCGTTTAAGAACATTGTTTACGAGCTAATCGCTAATCGTTCAGAAAGTTGTGAAATTGCACAAGCTTGTAATACGGTTATTAAAAAAGCAGATGGTTCTTTATACGCTGAAAACACCGATGGCTATGGTTTATCAACTGATTTAAAATCTTTAGGTTGGTTACAAGCTAATACTAAGATTTTAATTCTTGGAGCTGGTGGTGCGGTTACAGGTGTGCTTTTCCACTTATTAAAAGAAGGTGCACAAATTGATATTTTCAACCGTACTCGTGCTCGTGCTCAAGAAGTAGCTAAACGTTTTGCGAAATTTGGCAGTGTTCAAGCTGTAAACGAATACGACTTTAATGACTATGATTTAGTAATTAATGCCGTAGCTTATAAAAGTGGTGATAGTTCAGTAAACTTACGTACTACACGCATAGTTAATCCAAACACTAAGTTTTACGACATGCAATATACAGCTGTAGGTAAAACGCCATTTTTACAGTTTGTGGAACAGCTAGGTGTAGTAAATAATCAAGCTAATGGTTTAGGGATGTTAGTTTGCCAAGCAGCCTTATCGCACTATTATTGGTTTGGCATAATGCCAGATGCTCAAGCTTGCTTAGCGCAAATTCGTCAAGAACTTTCACAAGCAGCAAGTGCTCAATAAGCCTTTATTTTTCATAACAAGATGCTAGATTTTAAAACTCTAGGTGCTATTGCTATCGGAGCTATACTTGGTGCTTGGATCAGAGCTTACCTTTCAGCTTGGCTCAATCCTCAGTATCAATTATTGAATGTCGGTACTTTAGTGGCTAATGTCTTAGGTTGTTTTCTCATAGGAAGCATTCTTGTCTTAGGACAAAAAGCTTTAGTTAATCCTGTAGCACAACAACTATTAATTACTGGCTTTTTGGGTAGCTTAACTACTTTTTCGTCTTACTCTCTAGAGATTTGGCAAAAATTTCTTGCTGGGCAATGGCTAACTAGTGTTGCAGTAGCTGTTTTACATTTACTCTTAGGTTTTATTGCTTGCGGCATAGGTTATTACTTAACCAAAGCTTGTTTGAAAGCTTAAAGTAGCAAGAGCTGTTTCCAAAACAAAATAGCATTTGCTGTACAATCTGCTGTAGCTATAAAAACAACACTAATAGTAAAAGCTCCAATGACGAAAAAGTAGCAACAACTTGCTAAACTAATACCTAAATAGTAAAATAAAAAATAATATATTCTATACTTTGTTACTAGTGCAAGCGAGATAACTTGAAGCTATATTTAATCTTCATTAAATCTTGATTAAATCCTAATTAAATCTTAACCTTTATAATTTAGTTATAGGGCAAGATTTAGGGGTATAGCTTTGAGTTAGTGTCTTTAGCTGAACTAGTAACCCCAGTTTTTTAGTGATCGCAAGATCTTCACTGTTCTTCACTAAGGTAATTATGAGTAAACCAGTAATTTTAAGCGGAATTCAACCTTCAGGTTCGTTAAGTCTAGGTAACTATTTAGGCTCATTACGTAACTGGGTTAAATTACAAGATGATTATGACTGCTTTTACTGTGTAGTTGATTTACACGCAATTACAGTACGTCAAGATCCAGAAGCTTTACGTAAAGCTAGTTTAGACATGGTAGCTTTATACTTAGCTGCTGGTATTGATCCAGAAAAAAGCACTATCTTTATCCAAAGTCATGTCCATGAGCATGCTGAATTAGGTTGGTTACTCAATTGCTATACCTACTTTGGAGAACTAAGCCGCATGACACAATTTAAAGATAAATCAGCACGCTATGAAGCGAATGTAACAGCTGGTTTATTTGACTATCCGGTATTAATGGCAGCCGATATTCTTTTATATGATGCTGACTTAGTGCCAGTGGGGGCGGATCAAAAACAACACTTAGAATTATGTCGTGATGTAGCTGACCGTTGTAATAAAATTTATGGTATAGATACTTTTAAAGTGCCTAATCCATTTATTGCTCCGGCAGGTGCGCGTGTAATGTCATTACAAGATCCAAGTAAGAAAATGTCAAAATCAGATGACAATGCTAACAATGTAATTTACTTACTTGAAGATCTGAAAAAAGTTACGAAAAAATTCAAATCAGCCGTAACTGATAGCGATGATCCACCACGTGTAATTTACGATGTAGAAAATAAACCAGGTGTCTCAAATCTTTTAGATATAGCTTCAGCAGTAACAGGTAAAACTGTAGCTGAATTAGAAGCCGAGTTTAAAGACTCGATGTACGGTCACTTTAAAACTTACGTGGCTGAACAAGTTTGTGCTTTGCTAGAAGATTTACAAACTAAATATGCTTACTACCGCAATAATGAAGAACTTTTAAATAAAATTATTGCCGATGGTGCAGCTAAAGCGAGTGCACGTGCTAAACCTACTTTAGATAGATTTAAACAACGCATTGGTTTTGTGTTACCACAAAAATAAGAATTTTCCAACCTAGGACGTGACTTGAGGTTACGTCCTTTTCCGTTGTCTTTTATATATCAGTATGACTGAGCAATTAGAAACAGCTAGTAGTCCATCTTTGACTCAACTCTTAACTATAGATAATAGTTGGAAAAGAGAACTAGCAAGTGCGTTTAAAGATCCTTTAACGCTTTTAGAATATTTACAAATTAAACCAACTAGCAAAAGTAAAACTGCAGGCTTACCTCTATTAAGTAAATTTGATTTTCCTATGCTCGTGCCGCAATATTTTGCCGATCTAATTGAGAAAGGAAATATTGATGATCCAATTTTGCTGCAAGTTTTACCCTTTGCGAGTGAGCAGATTACTCATCCCGATTTCGTTTTACAGCCTTTAGACGAACAAGATAACTTTATTCCTGTAGCTAATATTGTGCATAAGTATGCCGATCGTTTACTCTTTTTACCGAAAGGAGCTTGTGCCGTAAATTGTCGTTATTGTTTTCGTCGTAACTTCCCTTATGCCGAACTTGAGGGAGGTAAAGAACAGTGGCAAGCTTCACTTGAATATGCTTTTATACAAAACATTACCGAGTTAATTCTATCTGGTGGTGATCCGTTAATGATGACCGATAAAGAGTTTGCATGGCTAGGTGAACAAGTATTAGCTTTTAATGCTCGACAAAAAGCTCAAGGTAAAGCTCCGATTGATCGTATTCGCATTCACTCACGTTTACCAGTAGTATTACCAAATCGCATAACGCAAGACTTTATTACTTTATGCCAAGCATTAATTGCTCAAGAAGTGCAAGTAATCCTTGTGACGCATATAAATCATGGTAATGAAGTTTCAGCTTTGTTAAAAGCCAAATTACATCTGTTAGCACAAGCTAGTTTAACTCTGCTAAATCAAAGTGTACTCTTAAAAGGGGTAAATGATAATCCAGAAGTTTTAGCCGAGCTATCACATAAATTGTTTAAGGCACGAGTATTACCTTACTACTTACATTTACTAGATAAGGTAACTGGTGCAACTTATTTCTATGTACCTGATGAACGGGCTTTAGAGATTTATGCCCAGTTACAAAAACTAACTTCAGGTTATCTTGTACCGAAATTAGCCCGTGAAATAGTAGGTGAACCTCATAAAACTCTTTACACTACCGGTTGTAACTAATTTGTCCTTGCTAATAATTTGTATTATTCATACGTAAGAACAAACGTAAGGGAAAAACTTTTTTACTCTGTTTATTAAGAGGTTAAAGAAAAAGTTTTTAAGGCTTAATTTTGCGAAAAATGCAAAATCTTACGTGTGTTTTTGTGGTAAGTGATTGAAATTTGAATTAAAAATTAGTAGGTTTTGGAACGTAGGTGTAAAAGTTGTAAAAGTTAATGCAAAATTTGCAAAAATTTTACATTTTTTCGTAGTTGCATAGCAGGCTATTATTCAGTAAAATGGATTTATACCATTACAAAAAAAGAGAAAAAGAATGCACAAAATAAAAATTTCGAATATGAACATGTTCTATGGCAAGACCCAAGCCTTATTTGATGTGTCTTGTGAATTAGAACAGGGAAAAGTTTCTGTACTTCTTGGTAAGTCAGGAGCTGGGAAAAGTACGTTTATTCGTACGTTAAATTTACTTGAAGTGCCGGCAAGCGGAAAAATGGAAATTGTAGGCATGGAAGTGGATTTTAGTAAGGGCATTAGTGAAGCTCAAGCGCTAAAATTACGTCGTAAAGTGGGTATGGTGTTTCAAAACTATAACCTATGGCCACACTTAACCGTGCTTGAAAATTTAACTTATGCTCCGCTAACTTTAAAAATGCTTACTAAAGAGCAAGCAATTGAAAAAGCACAAAATCTTCTTGCAAGATTACAAATTAGCGAACATGCAAAAAAATATCCTCTGCAACTATCTGGAGGACAACAACAGCGTGTAGCTATTTGTCGTGCTTTAATGATGAATCCTGAAGTATTACTTTATGATGAACCAACTGCAGCTCTTGATCCAAGTATTACTAGCCAAGTAGCACAAATTATCAACGAATTATCAAGTACAGGCGTAACGCAAATCGTAGTTACGCACGATGTTGGTTTTGCTAAACAAATCGCTCATAAAGTTTATTACTTTGAAGATGGAAGATTAGAAACTACAGGCACAAATCCTGAAATTTTTAATAATCCAACTAATGCTAAATTCCAAACCTACATGAACTTTAGTAAGTAGGAGGCAAGATGGACGTAAATCTTAGTCTTCTAACCCTAGTTCTTAAAGGGGCATTAATGACCATTACTGTGTCATTTTTGTCGATGCTTTTAGGGATGGTGATTGCGATTATTTTCCTTGCTTTACAAAAGATCCCGTTTAAACCTATTAATTACTTATTTGAATTAGTCCTCATGATGCTAAGAGGTCTGCCAGAAATTGTTATGGTGTTCTTAGTATTTTATGGTGGTAGTCAAATTTTAAGTAATTTTGAAATAGATTTAAGTGCTTTTGTGGCTGGGGTAGTGGCACTAGGGATTGTTTTTGCGGCTTATGGTTCACAAACTTTAAGAGGAGCAATCGAGTCGATCCCAAGCGGTCAATGGTTAGCAGCCAAATCGTTAGGTATTGGACGCGTAAATACCTTTTTCAAAATTATTCTGCCGCAAATGTGGCGTCAAGCTCTACCTGGTTTAACTAATCAATGGTTATCGTTGCTAAAAGATTCTTCTTTAGTATCAACGATTGGGATTGGTGAAATTATTTATACCACTGGTTCGGTGATCAAAGTCACGCACCAACCATTTACGTGGTATATCATTGCAGCCATCCTATACTTAGTTATTACTATTGTAAGTAACTTTTTCATTAAACGTCTAGATAAACGTTTTAATGCCTATTTAGTTCCAGTTAAATAAGAGACTTGATTATGCTACAAGATTATCTTGACGCGTTGCAAAACATTGCCCAAGGTATTCCTACTACGCTCTTAATAACGTTAGGGGGATTAATTACGGCATTTATTGTGGCGCTTATCTGTACGACCTTAAAATTTATCGGTCCTAAACCAGTAGGCAAAGTAATCGACTTTTATGTACTTTGTTTCTCTGGTACACCTTTATTATTCCAATACTTTATTTTTTACTACAGCCCAACGCAATTTAGTTCGCTTGAAGGTACATGGCTTTTAGATCTTTTTAGTAACACTTGGTTTGTAGCTATCTTAACCTGTGGTTTAAACTCAGGAGCCTATACGACTATTATCTTCTCGGGGGCAGTAAAAAATATTGATCGTGGACAATGGGAAGTTTGTAAATCTATGGGATTATCTAAATTCCAAACTTACAAATTACTCTTCCCATACGGTTTACGCCGTGTTTTACCAACTTACTCAAATGAAGTTGTTTTATTATTTAAAGGTACATCTTTAGTTAGTATGATAACCGTAACTGATATTTTTGGTTATGCGAAAAACTACTATGGTGAAACCTACGATGCTATTACCGCCTTTATTTCGGCAGGTATCATTTACTTAATTATTAGTATGATCCTAACCTTAAGCTTACGCTTAATTGAAAAACACTGGTTAAAATACGCGATTTAGTAGCTATGCATTTAGGTGCTAGCTATCCTCAGCTCAAGCAGGCTTGAACTGGGGATAGCTTAGGCTTTTTTACAAACGTCGCGTTCTGGTATAAAGGGTTGAAAGCAATGTAATTATTGTGCATTCTCAAAGCGCTGACGTTTGTTTACATTGTTATTCAACCTTTTTTTACACTCTATATTTTTTAGGGTTTTCATTTTTACGATTGATTGAGATATAGTTATGACAAATTACAGTAAAATTTTAACTAAAGTGGTACGTATTAGTTCCTTACTAACTTTAAGCTTAAGTAGCATACAAGCGCATGCCCAACTAGATAAAAGTAAAACCTACATCGTAGGTACTGAAGCTACTTATGCTCCTTATGAATACTTAAATGCTAAAGGAGAGCTTGAGGGCTTTGATATTGATCTAGTAAATTATATTTGTAAAGAAATTGGTATTAAATGCCAAGTGGTAAACCAATCGTTTGAAGGTTTAATTCCGAATTTAAATTACAAGAAAATCGATTTAGCTATCGCCGGTTTTCATCCAACCAAAAACAGAATTAAAGTTGTAAGTTTTTCTGATGAATACCTACCTAAAACTCCAAATTACTATGTAGTATATAAACCTGCTGGTTTTAGTTCAGCCCAAGAGTTAAAAACCGTAGGTACGCAAATTGGTACTTCACAAGCGGCATATTTAGAGCAAAAAACTTCATACAAAGTAGTTAAATATGATACTAATGATTTAGCTTATTTAGATTTAGCTGCTAAACGGATCGATGCTTACTTATTGGATGCAACGGTTGCCAAACAAACTTTAGCAGCAAATAGTAATTTTGCGCTTTTACAACCAGCTGTTAATGATGATATTTTTGGTTTATCAGGTCCAGCAATTGCTGTGAAAAAAGGTAATAAAGATTTACTTGCGGCAATTAACCAAGCTATTGCTAAAGCTAAAAGCTCAGGTTATATCGAACAACTAAAAGCTAAATATAAAATAGATTAAGCTATACAAGAAAAAGATGACGTATGTCATCTTTTTCGCGTTTTGGGTTATGTATTATGCAACTAAAACTTCAACTAAAACTTCAGCACTAAGCTATACCCGACAAAACCACTAAAAAATTATTAGATTTTAATATTTACTTTTACCGAGATTTAGTGAGTACGCAAAAGCAGATTAACCGTATGCTCTTACGAGCTCACTAAAGCGTGAAAAATTGTGAGTTTATCAAGAATTAACGGGATATTTGCCAGTGCAAATTACAAATAAAAGGAGTAAAATATGGGGTTGTATTTCTCGTTTTATCTTCAAGCTATTATATTTAGCAGATAAACATAAAATTGTTTGCGCTTTAGTAAGCAAAGGTGTAAATTTAATAGCTTTTTACTTAATAGCGTAGTGACTATATGTCTAACAAATTTAAGTCTATTATTAAATATCAGTGGGTTAATGTTTTACCGACTTTTATTTCGGCAAGTATTATTCTCAGTTTCTTAGGGGTTTTAGATTTATTTTCGCTCTACTTACCTATGTCTTTAGGCTTAATTGCCGGTGGGGTTGTAGATGCGGATAACCGTTTTTCTGGTAAGGTCAAGAATGCGGTATTGATTTTCTTTTTATTCTTAATTGCCGAACTGGCTGTACTCTATACTTACCAAAACTTTGTGCTTCTCTGGATAACTAGTATTGTCCTCTCATTTATCTTTGTGATGAGTGGAGCTTTTAGTAAGAGCTTAAAAATTGTCGGTTTTGGAGGAGTACTAATAATTTGCTATAGCATGTTCTTAGCGTTCCATGCAACGAACTTTACTATGGCAGTTGAACATATGCTCTATATGTTAGTAGCAGCTATGTTCTATACAGGTATCAGTTTAATTATTCATATACTATTTCCAAACCGTGGGATTAAGAATAATATTTCTGATTTATATAACGCACTTAGTGAGTTTCTATCTATTAAGGGCACGTTCTTTGATCCAGATGACGATACCTATCGTCGTGAGTTTACTTCAACTGATCAAGAGAACGGTGGGGCTTTAATTGCGCATAATTATTACAATAAGAATTTTGAAAAAGCACGTAATAATTTAATTGCTCAATTTGAAAGATCAAAAGCTTCACTAATTATTCGTATTAAGTCGTTTGGTAAACGTAAAACCACCAGCGACATGATGCGTTATTACTTAACGGCTGATAATATTTTTAAGTCACTTGATTTTAACTTACAAGATTATCAACCGTTAAAAGATCGTCTACAAGATTCGGACATTATGTTCCGAATTCAACGTATTCTAATGCTTTTTGCTGCTTCGGCAGCCCAATTCTCATACGATCTTAAAAGTGAACGTATGACTTCGTTAGATAAACGCATTCTAATTTCAATTGAGCGTTTAGAAAACTCAATTAATAAGCAACAAGCTTTACACTATTATCATGTAGATAGCTTACAGTTGCTGCTTACAAAACTTAAAAAAGTTTATTGGTTATTCCAAAATATTAATAACCATGAACAAGCGCAACAAGGTATTGCACAATTAACACAAGAGCGTCGTAAAGTTAATTTCCGCTTAAAATTACAAGAAGCAATGCAAAGCTTTAGTTTTAAATCACCTGTAATGCGTCATGCAATTCGGGTGTCGATTTTACTGTTTATGTCTTGCTTTGTTTTCAAGTTCTTAACTTTACAGTTTGCTTTCTGGTTTATGATGGCTGGGGTACTTGTTATTCAGCCAAATTATAGTTTAACTAAGACTAGGGTTAAACACAGGGTATTAGGTTCTATTGCCGGAGCACTACTTGGTTCGTGCTTAGCGTTTAATATTGAAACCATGCCTTTAGAGCTTTGTTTATCAGGCATTATTACTCTAACCCTATTCCAAGTAACTAAAGCCTTAAACTATGGTTATTCAACCATGTTCCTAACCATGGCAGTGTTTGCAACATTCCGTACGGCTGGTATGGGTCTTGATGCCTATATAGTTGCAGAACGTATAGTAGCAAATACTTTAGGTGCTGGTTTATGTTACTTAGTAATGAGTTATGTTCTTCCTGAATGGAAATACTTAGATTTAGGTAAATCTGTACGTTCGGTTTACGATTACAATAAACGTTTATTACTTTCATTACTAGGTATGATTGGTAAAAATCATCAAGTTACCATTTTTGATTTAAGTAAACGTTACGTAATGGCACAAAATGCCCATTTACGTTTACAAAGTATTGTTGCTAATATTGTTAATGAACCGAAGATTTATCGTTTATACATTACGCCATCGATTAAATTAATGGCTCTTAATGACTATATTCTGTCAAATCTAAGTTTAATTAATCAATTACTCATTGAAGCCAGCGAAAGCAATAAACTTGAGGAAATTGAAGCTAATACCATTACCTTAATGGAAAAATTAGCCGTAGTGTATAGCAATCTCTATAGCTATATGGACGATGAATTACGGATTACGGTAGGGAAATTCGTCGCAGAAGCTAATGAATTAGCGAATGCCGATGAAGATGAACACGAAGTGTTCAACTTAAATTTCTACTTACGTGAAAAGATCGTGGGTATTGCCGTAGCTTTAATCAACTATCGTCGTGAGTTAGCACAAATTTATCAACTTTATAAGATTGATCATAAATTAATCGAACGTGCTACAGAAAGCAAAATGAGTAAATCACAAGCGCAAAATACAGCTAGTGCTACTGGTGCCGCAGCTGCTGCTATGGATTCTGAAGCTGTAGCTAAAAATTCTAACGCTCTTGAACAAGCTGCGCGTAGTGCAAATACTACTGTAGAAAACGTAAGTGCTCAAGAAGTTGGTAATTCAACTACTGCGCAAACTGGTTCAGATTTAGAGCAATCAAGTGCTGAACAATCGCAAGCCATTGCTTCTCTTCAGCAAAAAGATAGCTCACAACAGCAAGCGAGTGAAAGTTCTGTGCCAAGTCAAACTGTTACTCAAGCGGGTAGCACGAATACGACCCATAAAACTAGCTCAAAAAGTAGTTCTAGTGGTGCTAAAGATAGTGCTAATGCTACTAAAAATACAGCAACTAGTGATAATCAAGAGCAAGTATATGAGCAAACACAAGAGTTTATTAGCTTAGCAGCACAAAACTCAATTAATGACATTAAAGCAGGCGCAAACCAAGAACAAGTTGAACAAATCATTAAACACTGTTTAGGAGTTAATGAGGATAGTGAAACTAATCTTGATAGTGCTGTAATTAATAGTAATGAGAATAGTGAGAACCAAGTTTCTCATGCGGTTAATAATGCTTCTGCTACACGTGCTAATAATATGCATGAACAGCAAATTGCACAAGAGGTTAATACCGCTCAAGAGATTAACTCTGCTAAAAATGCACCTCCTAGTGCAACTAGTCATAATGCTTCATTAATTGATATGGTAGAAGCGCAAGCTCCAGCGGTTGTTGAAGCGCAAATGCCGATTCCTGAGCTAGATGCTGCACAAGCACAGGCGGAATTAGCAGCACAAGCTGCACAAAACCGTCAGGCAGCTGAACGCTTAGTAGCGGCTGAATTAGAAAATACTCCAAGTTCAGAAGATGACATTTTTACCGATTACTTAACTAGTCGAGAAGTTGAAATGGCTAAACAAATTGAACAAGAAGTATTTTGGCATGACACTGCAGATGAATTAGCGCGTATTGAAAAACAAGAAGCTGATGAAACTGCAGCGCAGGCTGAACAGGCTGCACAAACTAATCAACAAGCAGATAAATTTGCTCAAGACAATTTAACTAAACAATACGACAAATAAGTCGTAAATGCTAAAAGCTAGAGATGTTTTCTTAACACCTCTAGCTTTTTTGTTTTGCCCGTCTTAGCTTTGGTCTTGGGCTTAGTTTATGATAAAATACTATAGTCTAACCCCAAAATTTGTTTTCTCCAGAGGGTTAAAAAAGAACAATAATCACAACAAAATTCAGCAGCTCGCATACCTTTTTGAGCTTAGCTAATATCAAGAACAACTTATGGTATTTAAACCCCATGCTTCTCAAGTACTATCTACCTTTTTCTTTAACGTAGATAGTCCTGTATCTAATACGTTCCGTCTGTCAGCATCACAGAGTACCATGCCGTTTCTCAATCATATGTTTGAGCAAGTTATGCTTAAACGTGAGAATGCTGAAGAGAAAGACTATTCTTATACAATCTACGATACCCCAGATTTATTACTTTTACGTTCAGGTTTGATGGTAAGAGCAAGTGAATCGCTTGATCGCACCAATCTGGTATTTTCGGTTTATAAATTAGATGCAGATGATATCTACAAACCTCTAACTTTAGTAGATCAGTTTAATAGTCCAATTACTAGTCGTTTAGATCTGCACAAAAAATTATTTTTCGACGCTTACGGCGTACCGCAATTAACTCATATCTTAACTCCTAAGTATCCTGTAATGAATAAAGGAGATAAGATTTTTGATGTTAAACCTATGCTTAAGTTTAGCGCGCGGATTTTAGATAATACTTATACGGTAAATGAAGCTAATTATTTCCCAGATTCAGTACCTATTCAATTAAGACACTATGAATTTGAGATGTTAGCCCAACAGGACTTATTTAATTCAATTCGTAATACTGCTGGTTTTACTTTATTCGAAAATCCGTATTTAACTAAATTCCAACCATACGATAATCCTTACGATTATATCGTACCTCTCGAACGTGAAATGAAGCCTGAAATTAGCGACGAGAGTGATTGGAAAGACTTTTTACCTGATACCTTTATTGTCCGTAACAATAAATTCAGTAAAGATGAGCGTTATTCTGTAGAGCGTTCTACTTATTTCAATAATATGTTCTACTATCGTAGTCCGGCAGATCGCCCAGATAAGTTTTCATATTATGTAGTGAATATAAGTGCGAAACGCGGTAACTTATTTGAAAACTTTAATAATTTAGTTCTAAATTTAGAAACCCCGCTCTACTATGTGCCTGAACCTGAGCATGTACATATTCTAAACTTCTTACATCTTTATAATCCAGCCTTAGATTATGCTGAAGATGTAGGCATGCGTGCTTTAGGTCCTAAAGCTATTTTTACCATGTACGATTTACGTGATCGTATTCTTACGATTTTAGAACAGTATTATCAACATCAGCTTCTAGCTACGTTCAGTCCGAACGACTATACTAAAACTATGGCTTGGGAAGCGCAGCAATTAATTCTTTATACTGTTGATACCTTAGATCATATCTTTTCGTATAAATCACCAGAAGTTCTTAAGGCAATGGCATGGGATTACATTCGTCAAAAAGTGTATTCATTGCTTGAAACTATTGGTGAAGCGTGGGAAAATTGCGAGAAAGGCAATAAGAAAATTGCGATGCGTAAACTTTTAGTTGCGCCGCAAATTAACGCCATAATTATATTCTTACGTTTTTTATATCTTGAACGTTTTGGCAATAATATTGAACACTTAAGTGCTTCTCGACCACTACGTAACGATTAAAAATTTATCAGCAAAAGGGAGGTGTTATACTTCCCTTTTTTGTTAATTAAGCATATGAGCAAGAAAGATAAAATAGTATATGTGTGCAGCAGCTGTGGCTTTGACTACCCTAAATGGGAAGGTAAATGCCGTGCTTGTGGTGAGTATGGAACGCTTAAAGAGTTTCGCGTAAGCGCTCCTGCAGAATCTGGTGCACAAGTTGTTAAAAAAGTAAAACCTCGTAGTGCGGCACAAGCTGCACAAGCAGGTAAACGAGCAGCAAGCAATAGTAAGACCGTTGAAGATGAAGTGCTAACTTCAGAGCTAGAACAAGATTTTAGTCGTGAAGAGAAAACTGCGCTCCAACGTCAAACTCGTGCTTATAATCGCAGGGGTTATGCGGGGATTTTTGATACCAGTGCTAAACGTATTAGTCAGATCGAAGTGCAAGAGATTGCGCGTACACATACCGGATTTGGTGAGTTTGATCGAGTGTTGGGCGGAGGTTTAGTTCCTGGTTCGGCTATTCTAGTTGGTGGTCATCCAGGGGCTGGTAAATCTACCATTCTTTTACAAATAGTGACTAAATTAAGTAAAGAAAATAAAATTCTTTACGTTACAGGTGAAGAGTCGCTCGAGCAAGTTAAAATGCGCGCTGAACGTGTAGGTATGCCTGCAACTGATGAAAACCTACTAATGCTTTCAGAAACCTCGGTTGATCAAATTATTAATATTTGTGAAGAAGAACTGCCGAATATTCTGATTATCGACTCAATTCAAGTAATGAGTTTAGACGGTATAACTTCATCACCAGGTTCGGTAAGTCAAGTAAGAGAATCTGCTGCTGCTTTAACGCGTTATGCTAAACAAACGCATACATCGGTAATTATGGTCGGACATGTAACTAAAGATGGTACATTAGCCGGTCCTAAAGTGCTCGAACACGTTATTGACTGTTCTTTAATGATTGAAGCTGCCGAAGATTCTCGTTTTCGGATTATTCGTTCAACTAAAAACCGTTTTGGTGCAGTAAACGAAATTGGTGTATTTATGATGGATTCGAGCGGTTTACACGAAGTAAAAAATCCGTCAGCGATTTTCCTTTCGCGTACCGATGATCCGGCTCCAGGTTCGGCAATTGTGGTGCTATGGGAAGGGTCTCGTCCATTAATCGTAGAAATTCAGTCATTAGTAGATAATTCAAACAAAGACTCATCGCGCCGCATTTCAAACGGTTTTGATAATAACCGCTTACAAATGCTCTTAGCAATTATGGCAAAACATGGTGGCATTCAAATGTACAACAATGAAGTATATGTAAATGTGGTTGGAGGGATTAAAGTGCAAGAAACTTCAGCAGACTTAGCTGTAGTCTTAGCAATTTTAAGTTCGTCTTTAAATAAAATTTTGCCCCGTAATTTAATTGTTTTAGGAGAGTTAGGTTTAAGTGGAGAGTTACGTCCTGTAGCTATGGGACAAGAGCGCTTACTAGAAGCTTCACGTCAAGGTTTTAATGTAGCGATTATTCCTGCAAGTAATAAAATAAATATTACGATTCCACATTTAGATATTCGTCCAGTGAAAAATCTGAAACAAGCTTTTGCCGTAATTCGTGAGCTTCTTTCGTCCCAAACTGATGGTGAGTAAAGAGTAAGAAGTAAGAAATGAGAGCTTGTACGATAACGAAAAACTCCTATAGCTAAAAACGTTATAATATAGGCAAGAAAAACAGCTATAAACAAGCTAAGAATATACAAGTAAAGAGATGTAGCTTAGCTACATCTCTACTAGAAAATGGATATAAGTTAGCTAGAATTTAAGCAAATTAAAACTAAAAACTATTTAAAATTTAATCCAAAACACAACATTACCGTAGCAGTAGCAAATTTTAAGGAACACTAAACAATGTACGGAAGTATCCACGGAGTATTATTAGATAAAAGCTCAAGTACGATTTTAATCGACTGCCAAGGTATTGGTTTTGAAATAACAGTACCCTTAACGACTTTTCAGCGTTTACCTGAAGTAGGGAAAAAAGTTTTTCTCTTTGTTTACCATCGTGTGCTCGAAGATGCGCATCAATTATATGGCTTTGGACATGCCATTGATAAACGCATTTTTATGGAGCTGATTAAGTTAAATAAAATCGGTCCGAAAGTTGCCATGTCGGTATTAGGCATGTATGACTTTAATACCCTATTAAGCATTATTAACCAAAAAGATGTTAAAGCTTTAGCCGCTGTACCTTGGATTGGGAAAGCGACTGCCGAGCGAATGGTAGTTGAACTAAATAACCGCTTAGACGCTTTAATGGAAACTGTAGCTTTAGGGCAACAACAAATGCACATGTTAAATCGTGCATATAAAGTTATTGCTCAATCACAAGCTACGAGCCAACAAGCAGCCGAGCCTATTGTTAATCCGGTAGCAGATAGTAGCACTAGAGAAGAGACGAGTTTAAACACTGGTTTATTAGATAGTCAAGAACTAGAAGTAAATATGGATCCAGTGCGTCTAACCGCAGCTCAAGCTTTAATCAACTTAGGCTTAAAAGAAGCTGCAGCTCAGCAAATAATAGATAAAGTATGGCAACCGAATATGGCATTAGAAGTTTTAATTAAAGCTTGTTTAGAACAATATAAAGACAATGCCAATTTAGTTAAAAAGTAACACCATACGAAGAATGCTTTAGATTTAGCAAATAGGAATAATTATGCTTGATGAACAACGTCTTGTCTCAGCCGAGCAAGCAACAGGTGAAAAACAACCAGATCGAGCTTTACGTCCTAAACAATTAGATTCTTATATTGGTCAGGACGATATTGTAGAGTTGCTTACGGTTAGCATTGCTGCTGCTAAGCAACGTCACGCTCCGCTCGATCATACGTTGATTTTTGGACCGCCTGGTCTGGGGAAAACCACCTTAGCCAATATTATTGCCAATGAAATGGGAGTTAATATTGTCACCACCACCGGACCAGTGCTTGAAAAATCCGTAGACTTAGCAGCCATTCTTAATGGCTTACAACCAAACGATATTCTCTTTATTGATGAAATTCATCGTCTACCTGCCAAAGTAGAAGAAGTTCTTTATAGTGCGATGGAAGACTATGAAATCGATATTCTTATCGGAGAGGGGGCTGGAGCTAATACTATGCGTTTACCTCTATCTCCGTTTACGCTCATTGGAGCAACAACACGTGCTGGATCATTAACCGGTCCGTTATATGCTCGTTTTGGGAATCACTACAATTTAAAATTCTATAAAGTTGAAGAGTTAGCGCAAATTATTTTAAATTCAGCGGCTAAACTACAAGTGCACATGGAAAAAGAATCTGCACTAGAGATCGCTAAGCGTGCACGTGGTACGCCACGTATAGCCAATCGCTTATTACGTCGAGTACGTGATTTTGCTGATGTTTTAAACCATGGACAAGTGAGTTTAGATATTACTAAGCTAACACTTGATAAGCTAAATATCGATGCGCACGGGCTTGATCGTTTAGACTATCGTTTATTACATACTTTAATTAATCAATTTGGCGGTACAGCCGGCATCGATGCCTTAGCTTCTTCTATAGGTGAAGACCGCTTAACACTCGAAGATGTAGTTGAGCCTTATTTAATTCAGCAAGGTTTTATTTTACGTACGCCACGCGGACGTATGGCTACAGATAAAGCTAAAGCCTATATGGCGCTCATCGACATTAATGAGGTATAGGAAATGATAAAAGGTTACAAGACTAGCAAAGTGAAAAAAACACTTTTAGCTTTAAGTATTAGTTTTGGCTTAGGTTCTGGTGTTATTAGTGGTAACAGTTATGCTGAAAGTTTTAGCTTAACTGTTTATCCAACCAAGCAAGTTAATTCTTGTGTGCAACAAGCAGGTGATACTTTAGTAAATAATTTTGCTTATGAGTTTACTCGTATGAGTACTACTTGTAAATTAGGGACTGCAACTAAAGATTATCAACCTCTACCCCTAATCGAGGGGCTTGAAGCAAATTTAGGAGCTAATATTATTAGCTCAACTCAAGTACAAGCAGCATTTTACCAACCTTTAGTTGCGGCTTTAAGTTCTAAAGCTACAACTTTACAACGTAAAAATGCGCAGCAATTTGTACAAGATTACTTTACAAGCTACGTTAAATACCAAAGTAAAGGGAAATATGCCTTTGTTATCGCTCCTTTAACACAGGAAGGTTCAACTAGTGAACACTCACAGCTAACAACTACACCATATTTCTTTTTACAAAACGGACAAGAAGTTGTAAGTCAAATCCATACTCCAGGCTTATCCGTTACTAACGGACAAGTGGTTTTAGCTCCGCAAGCAAAAGTCGCTATTTTACTTGTAGATATGCAATTACGTACGAATCAAAGTAATCTGACGATTGTCCTAGAAAACTTAAATCGTGCCCAAGCAGTACCTATTGCTTCGAGTTTAAATGCATATCTTGACTATGTTGCAGCTTATGCAAAACAAATAGTAGCTAAATCTAAAACTCAAGCTTCTACGCAAAACTCGCAGGTTGACATTAGTAATCAACAAGGTGGAGTGTCGATTTCTGGCGGCAGCATTCAGGCAGGTAATATTCACATTTCAGGACAAAATGTAAATATTAGTAATAGTAATATTCAAGCGACTGGTAATGTGGATTTAAAAGCACAACAAGAGCTATCTGTAAAACAATCAGAAGTTAGCGGTAAACAAGTAACTGCTAATGCTCAGGTTATTAATGATGATGGATCTTTAGCTAAAGCGCAAACACAAAGCTGGAGCAAGTTCACTCTGCCACGTTTAGTTGGGATTGAAACTTACTTTAATCGTTTACTAAATCAGCCTGAAACTTCACGCGCGATTATTGATCTAAGCTTAGCTGGACAACTTTTACAAGTACCTGGCTTAAAGGCTGATTTAAGTTTTGAGGAGTATAGTAATTACTTAACTCAAGTGCTTAGTCGTTTAAATCTGACCAGAGAAAGTTTAGGCTTAAGTCCAAGTTATATGCAAGAAGCGTATGATTTTTACACTCGCAACGCTGAAAAGTTTAAGGCAGCGAGTAAATAAAAATTATTTATCCCTAAATAATTCTTAGTACATAGATACTTAGGATAAAGTATCCATGCAGATGTATATAAAAGGCTGTCTATAAAAGTAAATAGTTTGTTATTGAAAAAATGACAAGCAAATTTTAAATCTAGATTAGTCATAATGACGCCGTATTTGCAAAAATACGGCGTTTTTTGTGGCTTATGCTACAGGCTTAAGGTAAAATATACACATAAAAACGATAAAAGTCGCATAATTTGAATTATTTTGTCTCGACTTTAGTCTATAGGTAGCTATCAACGGCAAAATTAGCTATAATAATTAAGTGGCATTTTGCCCTAAATACCATTGATTGACCGTATAACATGCGGATTGTTTTTTCTTTTTTGGGATTATCTTTAACGTAACTATAAGTCTAGAGCTATATAAACTATTAAGGATAATCATAAATATCTTGGAGTAGTACTCCGTTTCTTTTAAGTAATCAACATGACCGAAAAAACCGAATTGTGGTTAGGTAAGTATGGTGCTGATTTTGCGCAAGCAATGAAACCTATTGTTGCTGAATTTGTCGCTTCGGGTGCATTTGAGCATTTAAAAGTATTAACTTTTAATGATATGTATCTTAGCGGCTATACCTATGCTGCGCAATTTGATAACGACATAGATCGTTATCTTATGTCAATGCTCTCATTACTTAACCAAGTAACTAATCCTCTAGCTGTTGAAGGCACAAGTGACGTCTTAAATCTTTTTCTTGTCGACAACGAAATTGAAAAAGAGACTGTGGTAGAGATTATTAAGCCTTATGTTGCTAATTTCTTACAGACCAAACTACATCAATTTAAATGCTTTACTAAAGTAGAAGAGATTGATACAGCTGGCGTAGGTTTAGCAATCTTAACTTTAGACGAGTTACCTAGTTTTATGGTGAAATACCAAGAATTAGTTAAATCTCGTACTAATTTTATTAAAGGCTTCTTAGCTTGGACAAGTGAAGTTATTGAACAAAATCAAGGTAAAGACGTCGCTATCTCTCGTGAGAACATTAGCCCAGAGCAATATGCTAAGCTTAATGAATTACCGCACGTAAATCACGACATTACCTTAAAACGTGAGCTCGAACAATATTTAAATAACGAGCCGTTTACCCTTTACGAACTTTACTCACACTTACAATCAGTGTATGAGTTTTTAACAGCTTCAAGCGAAACTTACGAAACCAGTCACATGGTTTACCAACGTGATAAAGATGGTAACGATGTGGAAGTAGGTGAGCGTGTATATCAATACCAAGCTGCACCTATTGGTTTACTCTATGTATTTAACGGTTATTTATACAATAATCCTGAATACTATGCGCAACGTAGTCACTTATTAACTTTTATTAAAGCTTTAAATCCAAATACGTTCGTATGGTGTGATGAAGCTAAACAAGAGCAAAAACTGCACTTAGAAACCTTAAGTCGCTTAGTTGTACGTAATGTACAAGTTAAAATGTTCGAATGCTTTGCTCCATATTTCTTAGAGCTAAATTCAATTACGGGCAATAACGAACGCGTACACTTTAATTTACTACTTGAGTATCAAGATGCGCGTAACTTTGTTACAGGTAATGGCTTAACTAGTGCGCAAAATTCAGTTTTACGTCTTGCTCCGAGTAAACACTTTAGTAAATTACGCGATATAGATCCGCAATTATTAGTGTCATTAGCTTTTGGGGTGCTGCAACGTACGGTGTTAGTGGTGACTAATGATCGCGCTCAGACGACCCAACAAATTGAAGAGATTTGTGCACAAGTTGCCGAGCTGCGCGCTGGTGCAAAACAACTAGCAATTGTTGAAGCTAAAGAATTACCATTCTATCGTGGACGCATTGAAGTAGCAGTGCTGCTTAAAGATGTAGAGATTAGTCGTAATCTTTTAGCAGATCTATCATGTATTGTTGATAGTCCAAGCGATCAATATTCAGCTCTAATTGTCTTTGGTACAATTAAAAACGCCAAACATAAACGTCGTAAAGCTAAAGACGGTGAAGAAAGTATTGAAGAAGAGCAGAGCCTAGATTTAGTAGAACAACAACGTAAAGTAATTCACGACTTCTTACGTGATCGTCGTATTGTAAGACGTAATACTATTCCAAACGATAGTACCTTCTACTATCCACCTAGTCTATGTAACATTGACTTACAATCAGCAGATTATTTTGAACACCAAGAAAAACGTAACTGGCATAGTCAATTATCAAGTGATAAATTCTTAACTGTACGTTTTAATAATCGTGAGATTTCTTACTATCCAAATTTAAACGGTAATCTCATGGTGTTAGCTGGTATTAATCGTAATTACTTCAGTCGTTTAGGGGTATCTACTATTTACGAACGTGATAGTAAAGCTACTTTCAAAGACATTAATATCGTAACCAATGCTTATCATCAGAACTTAAATTCTGGTGATATGATTACGAATATTTCGATTGCGATTCACCGCTTAATTAATCTGTTTACTGAACGTAAAAAACGCATTTCGTACATGCGTAATGTTGCGGCTTATTGGATTGTAAGCGATAGCCAAGCTGAATTATTATCTTTATATTCGAAACTATTCTGTAATATCTTCAATAAAGAACCGGATGCACAAGTAAATATTAAAATCTTAAGTGAAATTACTAATGCTCCGTTAGAAGCAAATTCAGTAATGAATTCTGAAACTAATCCATTAAGCGATATGATCATTCGCAAAATGGAGTACGAGAATCTATTACTTAATTTAGAAGAATATAAACGTTATTTACGTCAACACTGTTCACAACAAAATCCAGGTTTTGAGAAAGTACAATCTTTACTTGAAACTATGGAACAAAGTGACATTGATCAGCAAATCTATCTTTACATTGAAAGCTTACGTCGTGCCCTATCTCAAGCTGGCGAACAAGATCTGCCGTTAGATGAAAATATGCTTGATTCTTATCAGTATATGATTGACATCTACGATCGTAACAAAGATTATAAAGCTGATACTGAAATTGTCTTAATGACGCAATCTGAATATCGTAACTATTTAACTAACACTTCACCAGATGTGATTGTCGTTGAAAATAGTTATGATCTTTATCAAGATAGTACAGCGAGTAATTTTGCTAACTTTGTGCGTGAGCTCTTTAGTATTACTGGTACGTCAACCATTCTAATTAGTTCTCCAGAATCTTCGGCTGAAGAATTAGTACATACTACTGACAGTAGTGAAAACCGCGCAAGCAATACGCAAATTGTTTACGATTTACCGTCGGCTGAACGTTATGCTTATGGGGTTAACTTTAGTCAAGAAGATTTTAATGACTCAAGTTATGTAAACTTTGAAGCTTCAGCGTACAATTACGATAAATTAATTGAAGCTTTACGTAAAGATATTAATAGTGCTCCTATTGCTGCTTTACAAGCGTTTGATTTACCATTAACTTCATACGCTCTACCGCAAGAAAGTAATGGTGATTATCGTATTTATGAAAAAGAGCAATTACCTGCTTTACGTCGTTACGGCTACATTCCAGCTTTAGGTGAAAAAGAGTTAGAAATTCAACTTAACTATTTAAGTGCAACGCCTTCTAAAATAGTTAATACGATTTTGAGTCTTTTACTACAACAGAAAAATACTAAATCTCGTGGTTTAGTAGTTGTAAATAATCCTGAAGTTAAAGCTTTCTTAGAATGTTTTGCTAATGAGTTTAGCTTTGTGGTGCACGACTTTAATAGTTTAAATTTAGAGCGTGCGGTATTTAGTCATGCAGTTATTGTGGCTGATAATGACGTATACTTACAACAAGCTGTAATTCAACACGTAAGTTTATTAACCCGTGGCTTTAAAACTACAGGTACTATTTTCTTACTAGCAAATATGGAAGCACAAACTGACGTGCTAGGGATTATTGCTCAAGATCAAGCATATGAGTTCGGAGGTCACTTATTAAGTGTGTATCCAAACGTGTCACAAATTACCGAGCAAAAACAAATTGCTTCGCGTATGTTTAGATACGACTTCTTCTCTCCATATTGCTTCTTAGATCGCGCAACAGATCATTATGTATTTAAACAAAGTCCGAAATTACCAGGTTATCGTCGCTTTACCGAAGGTGGTAAAGTTGAAAGCGAAATGAAAAATGTCTCTGGCATTTTGAATTTAGGGGTAACTAGCGCTAATTTCTCACACGGTGGTAAAAAGCGTAATAAAAGCAAAAAACGCCGTTAATACTTTGTAACTTAAATTAAATTTTTATTACAGTCATCACTTTTTAGTGGTGACTTTTTTTGTAGTATTACCCCTCATAGTGTTAATCCTTGCGGCAACTTAAGAGCTTATTGCAAATCATTCGTATTTAGCGGCTAAGATTTGGCTTAATTTATAAAAATATTTTTACCAAATTTTTCAGTGCTCCTAAATCCTAATTTATACAGAGGCAAGAGAATTTATCGATAACTAAAATTGTAGTTTTAGGAAAGTCTAAGGTAAGAATAAGGAAATGGCTGTCTGTAAGTGCTTGGTTTTTCGTGAGAATATTGATTGGGTAAGAATGAGGATAGCTTAGATGTTCTGTTACTTATAAGCATTTTATATTACTACTTACGACGATAAAATTAACTTCGACGTAAGTTTTAGTTGCATTTATCTCTGTAAAAAATGCGACTGGTGCTAACTTTTTCGTAACTTGTAGGATTTGACCCTTGCAAATAGGATAAAAATGCACTAATATAAAATTAAAGCGAGTTTTAATTTAAAATAAAAATTAAATTCGAGATTTATTGCTTGTTATATTCTTATATATAAAAAAGCAAGTTTAAGGTAATTATATTTAACTAGTTAATAACTAATATGCAAGTTGCAAGCTAGTGCTTAAGCTGTTTCTGGTTATAACTAGTTTACTTTTTTGTTTATTATTTTTAATCGCTATATCTTCATTTAATTACCTATTAACTGCAAGCTGCATGTTGTAGTTAATAGTTAATTATGGGCTTTGCCAATGAAGATAAATATACTTGAGTAGCCCTATGTATAAATACATCTTTCGTCGTATTTTAGAAGCGATTCCAACATTGCTAATCTTAATAGCGATTACGTTTTTCTTAATGCGATTAGCACCAGGTAGCCCATTTACCACTGAACGGGCATATCCACCAGAAATCATTGCTAACATCGAAGCGAAATACCACTTAAATGAACCTATGTGGAAACAGTTTTTAATTTACTTAAACGATTTAGCACACGGTGATTTAGGTCCATCATTTAAATATAAAGATTTTACCGTTAACCAATTAGTAGGACAGTCGTTTGGTGCGTCTCTAAAATTAGGTTCGATTTCTTTCGTGATAGTACTTTTCTTAGGGATTACAATCGGGATTGTCGCAGCCCTTTATCAAAACTCTTGGGTTGACTATTCGGTAATTGGGGTACTAGTTGTGGGGTCAGTTATCCCAACTATCGTTGCTGCTCCAGTATTAATTTACGTTTTTGCCGTTAAACTAGGCTGGCTCCCATCAGGAGGCTGGAATGGTGGTGCACTTCGTAATATGATCCTGCCGATTATTATTTACGTGTACGGAAGTATGACTTTCTTAGCACGTATTACGCGTGGTAATATGATCGAAGTATTAAATAATAACTATATCCGTACAGCTCGTGCTAAGGGCTTAAGTACACGTTATATTATTGTGCACCACACTTTACGTGCTGTAGCTGTGCCAGTGGTACAGGTACTTACCCTATCATTTGTAGGTTTTATTTCTGGATCAATTATCGTAGAGCAAATCTTCGGTATTCCAGGTCTTGGTCAACTATATGTGTCAGGGGCAACCAACCGTGACTATGGTCTAGTATTAAGTATTACTATCCTTTCAGGGGTATTAATCGTATTAGCCAACATTGTTAATGATATTCTCATGGCGTTAGTTGATCCGCGCGTTAAATTCTAACACCCTCATTTTGGAGAGTTTATGTCTACAGATACCGTAAATAAAAATGCGAATCTGCCAGCGCAAGAATCTGAGAATCTCGAAATTGATTCACGTTCATATTGGCAAGACGCATTAATCCGTTTCTCGCGTAACCGCGCGGCTGTAGCTTCGACTATTGTGTTGTTAGCTATTGTACTATTTGTAGTATTTGCGCCATTTTTTACGCAATTTAACTATGAAGATATCGACTGGGATAATATTTCAACCGGACCGTCATCATTACACTGGTTAGGTACTGATGAAAATGGACGTGACGTATTAGCTCGTATTGCTTACGGCGGTCGGATTTCAATGATCATCGGGTTCTTAACAGCTATTTTCTCGTTAATTATCGGTGTGACTTACGGTGCCGTATCAGGTTATTTTGGTGGCATTGTTGATAGTATTATGATGCGTACGCTAGAAGTGTTAGATTCACTTCCAGGTCTGTTTGTAATCATCATGGCGCTTGTGTTCTTTGGTAACTCGCTCTTTACGCTTATAGGTTTAATGTCAATTATCGGTTGGTATGGTAAAGCACGTATGATCCGTGGTTTAACCATTGCAATTAAAAACCGTGACTATATCGATGCTGCTAAAGTGATTGGGGTATCAAATCGTTCAATTGTGTTAAAACACATTGTGCCGAATTTAATGTCAACGATTGTAATTTACCTTTCGTTCTCTATTCCTGGTTCGATTGCTGCTGAATCAGCGTTATCATACTTAGGTTTAGGGGTACAAGAACCTTTAGCTTCTTGGGGATCTTTAATTGCCGATGGTTCATCTGTAATGCAAGTTGCACCATGGTTATTATTCTTCCCTTCACTATTTTTATCAACGACTATTTTCACCTTTACCTTTATTGGTGATGGTTTACGTGATGCTCTAGATCCAAAAGATCGTTAAGAGAGTCTAAGTTAGATACTGAGGAAGCTTTATGTCAAAATTACTTTTAGATGTTCAAGACTTAGAAGTAAACTTTAGAACCAATGATGGTGTAGTAACAGCAGTTAATAAATTAAACTTCCAACTACACGAGGGTGAAACACTAGGGATTGTAGGTGAATCTGGTTCAGGTAAATCACAAGCGTCATTTGCCTTAATTGGCTTATTAGCATCAAATGGTTTTACCAACGGTCACGCTCTATACCAATCTAATCACGGTCAAGTTGACTTATTAACTCTTGAAGATAAAGAATTAAATAAAATTCGTGGTAATGAAATCTCAATGATCTTCCAAGATCCGATGACTTCATTAAATCCATATTTAACAGTTGGTGATCAATTAGCGGAAGTGCTAGTTATTCACAAAGGAATGGCAAAACGTCAAGCACTAAAAGAAGCTAAAGCTATTTTAGATGCGGTTAAAATGCCAGAGGCTGAAAAACGTTTATCAATGTACCCACATGAGTTTTCTGGTGGGATGAGACAACGTGTAGTAATTGCTATGTCATTACTATGTAAGCCAAAGGTAATTATTGCCGATGAGCCAACTACAGCTTTAGACGTAACGGTGCAAGCGCAAATTATGAACCTGTTACGTGAATTACAAAAAGATTTTAAAACTTCTGTAATTCTTATTACCCATGACTTAGGGGTAGTTGCAGGCTTTTGTGAAAAAGTACTGGTTATGTACGGTGGTCGTACAATGGAGTATGGTAATACCGAAGATATTTTCTATAATCCAACTCACCCATATACTCAAGGTTTATTAAAATCTATTCCGCGAGTTGATAAAGAAGATATTAAATTATCATCAATTCCTGGTAATCCACCAAACCTATTAAATTTACCAAAAGGTTGTCCATTTATGCCACGTTGTGAGCATGCAATTGACGAATGTAATAACATTGCCCCATTAAAAGCTTTTGGCAATGATCGTCGTCGCGCATGTCACATTAGTGAACAAGAGATGATGGAGCGTTATCGTAAGCTACACGAGCAACTAACAGGTGAAAGTTTAGATGTTAGCCAAGCTCACTATGCTGGCGATAGATCAACGATTTTAGGCGTTGAAGAGAAAGTAATCATTACTAAATAAACTAGAGGTCATGCGGAGTTAAAATGAGTGAGAATAAAGTGCTTTTAAGTGTGCGTAACCTCGATGTTAATTTTAGAATTAAACGCTCTGGTGGTATCTTTTTTAATAAGTACAACACTTTAAAAGCTGTAAAAAATGTAAATTTTGATTTACACGTCGGAGAAACTCTAGGTATTGTAGGGGAATCTGGCTGTGGTAAATCAACGCTCTCACGTGCGATTGTAGGCTTAGTTGAGGGTAAAGGTAGTGTTAAGTTTTTAGGCGATGAATTAATTGGCTTAAGTAACCACGCGCGTCGTAAATATAAAAAAGACATTCAGATGATCTTCCAAGATCCATCAGCGTCTTTAAACCCGCGTATTACAGTAGGTGAATTAATTGCTGAACCGCTAAAAATTCACTACCCACACATGAAAAAACAAGAAATTAGAGCTGAAGTACTAGCTACCATGAAAAAAGTTGGTCTCTTACCGAATATGATCAACCGTTATCCACACGAGTTTTCAGGTGGACAAGCGCAACGTATTGGTATTGCTCGTGCTCTAATTACTCGTCCAAAAATTATTATCTGTGACGAGCCGGTATCAGCTCTTGACGTTTCTATTCAAGCACAAGTAGTAAATCTTCTTAAAGATTTACAACGTGAATATGGCATTAGCTTAATTTTTATTGCCCACGACTTATCGGTAGTGCGTCATATTTCGGATCGTGTACTTGTAATGTATTTAGGTTCAGTATTCGAACTTTCAAGCTCGAAAGAGATTTTCGAAAATACTAAGCACCCTTATACACGTGCATTAATGTCAGCAGTGCCGATTCCTGATCCACACCTTGAGCGTAATAAGAAAATAGAGTTCTTAGATGGTGATTTACCGTCACCAATTAATCCGCCATCAGGTTGTGTATTCCGTACGCGTTGTAAATATGCTACAGATAAATGTGCAACAACACCTCCAACATTAGAAAACACTAATCCTGAAGGAGTTCCGCACTTTGTTGCTTGTTACAATTTAATTGATGTTAAAAACGTTTAGTTTTTATCTAGGGCACAAATTAGTTTTAACTAATTTGTAACCTCAAGTGTATGTGCCAACCTTTAGGGTTGGCATTTTTTCTGCTTATAGAAAAATCTAAAAGTAAGGATTAATTATTGGAGTTGGATTTAAAAATAGAGAGGACTTGTTAAAGTTTTTCTAAAATAACTAAGCAAAGAAATTTTATTAGTCTATAATAAAATAAGCTAGTCTGTTTAGTAACAACGCAATTATTAATAAGAGTTGATTATTTAACAAGCAACCGGAATTACCATCTTTTAGGTAGGATTAGATTTTGTATGTCTGTGTATAAATACGATGATTTAGACGCTTATATTTTGTTACAACTTTCACGTGATCCTAATGTGCCTTATCGTGAAATTGCAAAAGCTTATGGCATTAGTGTAGGGACAATTCACGTACGTTTAGATAAAATGCGTAATGCTGGAGTAATTGAAAAAGCCAAAATTCAAATAGTTTCAGAAAAACTAGGTTATGAAATTATGTGCTTTATAGGTATTACTTTAAGTACAGCGCATAGTTATAAACATGTAATTGAACGCTTACGTGAAATTAATGAAGTTACTGAAGCCTATTACACTACCGGGCGTTACTCTTTATTTATTAAAGTACTTGTAGATTCTATTAGCTCTTTACATCGTATTCTTACTGAAAAAATTCAGAGTATTGAAGAAATTCAGTCAACTGATACCATTATCTCTATGGATCGTCCAATTTATCGTCAAATCAATTTATACGACGGACATCTTAAAGCAATCGAATTAGAACCAAGTAATTATCGTAGAAGATCTGCTGCCAAAGAAGAACCGACATTACTGTCTTCGTTTGAAGAATAATTGTTAATTTAGGTACTGTTTTTGTGATTTTAGTGTAATAATTCAAGTAATTATTTGACTTTTTCATATAATATAAGAACAATCTAGCATTAAGCACTTGCAAGATTTACATAACACACCACTTACTCTTTAATATATGGGTAGTCAGGATGAAAAACGTATATCTAGTTGGTCACATGGGTGCAGGTAAAACTACCATTGGACAAGAATTAGCCAAAAACCTAAATATTAACTTCGTTGATACTGACCGCAATCTTGAACGCATGTATAACATGCCAGTTACCGAAATTTTTAAAACTAGAGGAGAACAAGAGTTTCGTATTTATGAAACCGCTTCATTATTACAAACTACTCTAGTTGATAGTACGATTGTGTCTACAGGTGGTGGAATTCTTATGCGCCCTTGTAATGGCAAATATATGAAGGAAGCTGGTCTAGTTATCTATCTTAGAATGTCAGAAGCTACCCAGTTAGATCGTTTAACACGCGATAAAGAGTTAAAAACCCGTCCAATTGTAGCTAGTTGTAAAACTAAAGAAGAATTACAACAACGAATTAAATATTTACATCAAGAACGTAATCTAGCTTATGAGTATTTTGCTGATTTTGCCATTGATGTAGATAAAAAATCGGTAAACTCGATAGTATTTACAATTGCTAATTTCTTAGAAGCTAATCGTTTAATTATTGAACGCAACGAACATCGCGGACGTTTTAATACTAATGAACCACACTATAGTCCATATTCACGTCGTCGCGTCCAAGCGAAAAAAATTCGCATTGTTGAAGACATTTAATGTTACAAAATAAATAGATTTATTTTTATAGTATTTTTTGTC
>NZ_NRJG01000095.1 GCF_003585935.1 Psittacicella hinzii | reverse complement strand
AAATGATTAAAGCCAGGTTTAAAACCTGGCTTTAATCATTTAGAAAAATTGTCAAATGTTAGAAATGAGATTTATTTTGCATTAGCTGCTTGTGGTTCTGCCACAAAACCTATTTTGCTAATACCAACTTTACGCACCAGTTCTAAAAGATTAGCTACATACTCGTAACTTACTTTTTTATCTGCACGTATAGTTACTACTAATTTATCGTTTTTGGCAAAACCTTCGCTTAAACGCTGTTGTAAGGTTTCTAAATTAACTTCCCCATCTTGATAAAAGTAAACACCTTGTTCGTTAACGACCAAATTAACAATTTGCGGCGCTTCGAGCATTTTTTGTGCTGTCGATTTAGGTAAGTTTACATTTATTGAGGAAGTAAAAACCGGCATTGCTAGCATAAATACAATAAGCAGCACTAACA
Organism: Psittacicella hinzii; assembly: GCF_003585935.1. Classification (GTDB taxonomy): domain Bacteria; phylum Pseudomonadota; class Gammaproteobacteria; order Enterobacterales; family Psittacicellaceae; genus Psittacicella; species Psittacicella hinzii. The sequence continues at coordinate 19,763 of NZ_NRJG01000095.1, read as the reverse complement.
TTACATCCACTAAAGGAGTAATGTTAATTTCCGACATTTCTTCATCTTGAGAGTTAAAGCCTCCAAACGCCATAAACCCTCCTATTTCTTACTTTGCATTAAGAAAGAATTGTATAAATCGTGCGCAAAGCCATCTAATGAACGAGCATATACACGATTACGACGAATAAAGACGTTATAACAAAGTACGGCTGGGATAGCAACAAATAAACCAAAGGCTGTGGCAACAAGCACTTCACCAATTGGTCCGGCAATAGTTGCAATATTGGCATTACCGGTAGCAGATATTGATAAAAGGGCACGGTAAATACCCCACACAGTACCGAACAACCCAATAAATGGCGCAGTAGCTCCTATGGTTGCTAAAACTGATAAACCACCATCTTGAGAGTTCGTAGTTTTTTCCAAGCCATAGCGAATATTACGCTGTAAATATTCAGCATAATCAATCGCTTGTGATAATGCGCCTTGTGCTTGTGTATATTGTTGCTCTGAGTTTAAAGCAGCACCAACTAGCTCTTTAATTGGAGAATTACCTTGCATTGCTTGGTAAGCCACCTCATAACTTGGATAAGCACTTGAATTTAAAATTTTTAAATGCTGTTTACTTTTAGCACTCACGACATAAATCATAATTGCGCGATAGATAATCACAGTCCAACTATATAAACTCATGAGCACAAGAATTAAAAAAGTTAATTTAAGAATTGCATCACCTTCATTGAGAATTAAATGCATAATTCCTAAATCGTGCGATCCGGCAGCCAATTCATTAACTTGCTTAGCTAATTCTGCAGGATTAGCAACTTCAGTAGTTGTAGCCTCCGTAGCTGCACTAATTTCTGGCTGGTTATTTAATGTCCAACTTGTTAAAGGTTCAGATGAAGAAAAATTCAACATGGTTTAATCAGGTCTTAAGCCAGCTAATAGCTGGTAATTTAATTTAGAGTGATAAAAATTATGTTATTTTGGCAGTACAAAATTGATAGAAAATGTGTAATAAGATTCAACTGGTACGCCAGCTCGCGTCGCTGGAATAAAAGTATAATAATTACTTACAGTATTTAATGCCGATCTATCAAGGCGAGCATAACCAGACGATTTAATTACTTGCACATTGGCTGGCTTACCATTAGCTTGCACCAGAACTTTTAAAGTAACTACCCCTTCCTCCCCACGCTCTTGTGAGGCTAAAGGATATTCCGGTTTAGGATTTTGTAAATATCCACCTAAATGGGTTGCCGAAGTTACTTTATCATTACCAGTACCCTCTTGTCCTTGCGCATTATTAACTGCTTTATCTTGCCCAGATCCACCTTGAGATGCCTGTTGTGAGGTTGCTTCCTTTTTAGGCTCTACTTTTGGCTGTTCTGAAGCTTTTGGCGCTTGGGTTACAGGTTTAGGTTGAGGTTTAGGCAGCGGTTTTGGCTCTGGCTTAGGCTGCGGCTTAGGTTGAGGTTTTGGTTTAGGCTTTTCTACCGGTTGTGGTTTATCTTCTTGCACATCAGCCTTTTCTGGCTCTGACGTTTCTACAGCTACAGGCTTTTCAGGCTCTGGTGGAGCAACTTCATAAGCACTAAGCTCAAAATAATCAACACTTTGACTCATAGCCTTACCTGCAGTTTGCTCAGTTTGTGCCTGCATTACCAATGGTAATTGTGGCGATCTAAAACCTAATAGCGCAAAAGCTAAAGCTATATGGGCGACAAATACTAACCCTAAAGTACATAATTTTAAAACAACTCTAGATGGTTGTTTCTCTGGCATACTTTATAAAAATCAGGTAAATATCAGATTTGGTTTTTATTTACATCTCTAGAGATTACTCTAGAGAACTGTGTCTAAGTATAGCATAAGAAGCAATTAATTTTTAGTTAAATGTTAATCATTCTTATTAACAACTACTTAAAGCTTTATATACATTTACCAATATCAAGGTAGTGAAATTTATTTGATAGCTCGAAAGCAAATACCTAGCCCCGCTCCAAAACTGCTAAACTTCCGAACTATAGTATTAGGCTGTTTTAAAAAACTAAACGCTTACTTTATTTAAATGATGCTTGTGCGACAAAAACAAAAGAAGTTGGTTACTACTTTAGCAACCAACTAAATTCTAATTTAAATTCTATTTCTTTGATTTCGTAGAAAAAGAAAGCTTGTGGTATATATCTTTTTAAATTAAACCATTGAGCCTAATTTATTACCAGCTAAGAAGTGCATATGAATATGGAAAACTTCTTGTCCAGCATCGCGATTAGTATTTACACTTAAACGATAACCAGATTCAGCTACCCCATATTTAATCGCTAGTTCACGAGCTACAGCAAATAAATGACCCATTACTTGCTCATCTTCTGGAGTAACACCATTTACAGTTTCGATTTGTTTTTTTGGTACGATTAAAAAGTGATATTTTGCTTGAGGATTAATATCCGCAAAAGCAATTACCGTTTCGTCTTCAAAAACGATATTAGCAGGGATTTCTCTTCTAATGATTTTACTAAAAATAGAATCAGACATAACAACTCCAAAAAGAGATAAAAAACAACTTTATCACTAACTAAATTTCAAAAATTCAGTTGGTGATTAAGGCTTATATTTGTTTATTTTCTCTATTATACCCACTTTACGCAACAAATCCATAAATAAGCGCTTGTTCTATTCATAACCACACTAGCTAATTAGTAGCAATACGTTTAGAATTAGCTCCTCTTTTGAATGATCTTTACTCGAACTTTACTTAACCCCCTATTGAGTTGCACTAAGTAGCACCTCATTCCTGTAAAAAAACCATCTCAAAATCGCTTTTACAATCTGTAACCCAACCAACCCTCAAGTATTACTAAAGTAAATTTTTGTCGTAATTACAAGTATAAAATGCTTTATTTTCTTCGTCTTTTAGTTATAATTAGAAGCGTCAAATCTCTTATCCTCTTTTCAAGATTTGACACCTATTTTTCTTCTTTAAATTGTTCTCATTATTATGACAGATCAAATTCTTAATCAAGACGAGCATTTTGTAGATAATTCTTTAAATAATCCAGAATTCTACCAAGATGTAATTTCAAGCCTACGTACGATTAACGACTTAATTCGTTGGGTATACACCTACTTAAATAAAAACGATGTATTCTTTGGTCATGGTTACGATAACGCATGGGACGAAGCTCGCGCTTTAGTACTACATGTAACAGATCTGCCATATGATACAGACCAAGATTACTTACTTAGCTCACGCTTAACCGACGCGGAAAAAACCGAAATTGTTGATTTAGTGTATAAGCGTGTGCACGAGCGCACTCCTTTAGCTTACTTAATCAATAAAGCACGCTTCTTAAATCGCGAATACTACGTTGACGAACGAGTAATCGTACCACGCTCACCAATTGGTGAACTGATCGAAGACGGCTTTAAAGATTTATTAAACGCTCAACCACACACTATTCTAGATATGTGTACAGGTTCAGGGGTTTTAGCTTTAGCTCTAGCTGTACGTTTCCCTGAAGCACAAGTAGATGGTATTGACATCTCTCCAGATGCCATTGATGTAGCTAACATTAACTTAGAGTTAGCTAACGATCACTTATTATCAGATCGTATGGCATTTATTGAGTCTGATTTATATAACAATCTCCCAAGCGGCATTACTTACGATTTAATTATCTCTAACCCACCATACGTGGACGAAGATGATTTAGCAAGTATGCCAGAAGAGTTTACTCACGAGCCAAGCATTTCGTTAGGTTCAGGCTTTGATGGTCTTAACATTACAGCTCGCATTCTTAACGAATCTGCAGCTTTCTTAAACCAAGATGGTGTTCTGGTTGTTGAAGTTGGTAACAGTCGTTACGCTCTAGAAGAAGCTTTACCAAATGTGCCATTTAATTGGTTAGAACTAAAAAATGGTGGACACGGAGTATTTGCTCTTACTAAAGCTGATTTAGAAGAACATGCTGCAGAACTTGCAGCCTTTGCTAAAAGTAAAGCACAAGCTTAATTCTCTTTTTAACCCTTATTTATAAGTTCCTAATCTGTCTGGGTACAAATAGATTAGTTATAAATAAGCCACACATTTTTAAACACAGTTGCAAAGTCCTCTTTGCAACTGTGTTTTCATTGTTTAAATAATTATGTTATATCAAGTTAATGATTACGATTTTGATTTACCTGATGAGCTAATAGCACGTTTTCCTGTGGAAAATCGTCAAGACTCACGTCTATTACACTTCACAGGTAATTTAGCTAATCCTTTAGCAGATCATAAATTCACGGATATTGTAGATTTACTCCCAGATAACTCGGTACTAGTACGTAATAATACCCGCGTAATCCCAGCTCGTTGTTTTGCTCGCAAACCGTCCGGAGCTAAAGTCGAAGTTCTTGTTGAACGCGTTACTAGTGAAAACTCATTTCTCGCTCATGTACGTGCAAATCGTTCACCTAAACCAGGACAAATGGTAGTTATAGGTGAAGATAAACACGGTAGCAGTCCGTTAAGTGCTGATAATTTTACGCAACTTGAACAACTAGTGCAGCAATATTATCAAAGCACTGAAAAAAATGAAGCTCGCGCTGCGCAAGATTACCTTACACAAATCCAGCAATTAATTGGTTCGCACACTTATGTATTAATGTGTACCGGACGCTCTGGAAGTCTCTTTGCTCTGCAACTGTTAAATGCAAGTAATGTATTAAACACTTTACAACAAGTAGGGCATATACCTTTACCTCCATATATGGAGCGTGAAGATCAAGATTCAGATAGTGAACGCTATCAAACGGTATATGCTAAAGTGCCTGGTGCTGTTGCTGCCCCTACTGCTGGTTTACATTTTACTGAACAAGTTTTAAGTAAATTAGCAGCTAAAGGCATTAAAATTCTCGAAGTAACTTTACACGTTGGTGCTGGAACTTTTATGCCAATTAAAGTTGATAGCATCCAACAACATCAAATGCATGCTGAATGGATTGAAATTAGTCCTGAAGTTACACAAAAGCTCAATCAAGCTTTACGTCAAGGACGTAAAATTATTGCTGTAGGTACTACTTCAACGCGTTCTTTAGAAACTATGGCGCAATATAGTATCCAGCAATATATCCAGAACTTAGCAACAAGTACAGATCCAGCATTACAAGCACAAGGTAAGGACTTATTAGCAAAACTACAAAGCTTAAGATATCGCGATTTATTAGATAAACTTTTACCTACAGAATTATTCGCTTTTATTAACGAAGTAAATCATTTAACCAAAGAAAAAACTCTTATCTTATCGCAAGAAGATTATGCTGCTCTTGCGCCTCTAACAGAGTTTGTGGTTAATGGGCAACCTTTTGCGGTTTTAAGCTATACCGATAATACGCATACTAACTTCTTTACTCAAAGTTGGCAATTACTCTTAAATATTGCACATAACTCTGCAAATTGCGGTTTATTCAGTGCTACTAGTAATAATCTACTAACACAATTGCGAGACTTAGCACTAACTGATGCTGAAAAACCTTACAGCTTTACTAACCATTATGTAAATACTACTTTAGATTTTGGTAAAACTATTCCTTTAGTTCCTTACACCGGAAATACAGAGATTTTTATTTATCCTGGGCACAAAGTGCATTTAGTAGATTACCTAATCACTAATTTCCACTTACCAAAATCAACATTAATCATGTTAGTTTCAGGTTTTATCGGCTTCGATTACACCTTAAAAGGTTACCACCATGCTATTGCGCAAAAATATCGTTTCTATAGCTATGGCGATTCGAGCCTGATGCCAAATTTACGCCTAACTAAAGATGTTGAATTTCTAATGTAAGGTGATAGTAGCCTGTTACGTATGACGTAAGGTGATAGTCGCTAATTGCATAACTGCTGCTAATTTTGATGATATAAATCTCTTACAAGTTTATCTCTAAGTGGTGAGGTAACCACCTCTTGTCTTTAGCGTTATAACTTGTAATTTTTACCCTTTTACTCTATTAAAATGGTATAATTTAGGTTTGTTGGGTAAATCTCTAAACCTCTATTGCAATATAGAGTTTTAGCATATTTTTCAGATTTTACCCTTACGGTTTCTTTTGTAATTTATCTTTCTAACATACACACATATGCTATCTTTCAAAAAGTTCAAACAACAGGGATATGCGCGTCGTGGAGAAATTACCATTACTCGTGCAGATGGATCTGAACATAAAATCCAAACGCCTGCATTCATGCCTGTAGGTACATATGGTACAGTTAAATCCATGACTCCAGAAGAAGTTGAGCAAATTGGTGCTGAAATTATTCTGGGCAATACCTTCCACCTTTGGTTAAGACCTGGTACTGAAATTATGAATAAAGCTGGTGGCTTACATAATTTCATGCAATGGCATAAACCTATTCTTACAGATTCAGGCGGCTTCCAAGTTTTTAGTTTAGGCGATATTCGTAAAATTAAAGAAGAAGGTGTTTATTTCCGTTCTCCTGTAGATGGATCAAATGTTTTCTTAAGTCCTGAAATTTCTATGGACGTACAATATTCATTAAATTCAGACATTGTAATGATTTTTGATGAGTGTGCTCCATATCCATCTACTTACGATTACACCCTAAACTCAATGAATTTATCTTTACGTTGGGCAAAACGTTGTCGTGATCGTTTTAATGAATTAGGCAACCCTAATGCTTTATTCGGCATTATCCAAGGGGGTGTTTATAACGACTTACGTAAAGCAAGTCTAGCAGGTCTAACGGATATTGGGTTTGACGGTTATGCAATTGGTGGTTTAGCTGTAGGTGAACCAAAAGAAGAGATGCATAAAACACTAGAGTTCATTACTCCATTAATCCCTGATAACAAACCACGTTATTTAATGGGAGTTGGTAAGCCTGAAGATCTAGTGGAGTGTGTACGTCGTGGTGTCGACATGTTCGACTGCGTAATGCCTACACGTAACGCTCGTAATGGTCATTTATTTACTTTTACGGGTAATGTGCGCATTCGTAATGCCAAATATAAAGATGATTTTAGTCCAATCGAAGAAGGTTGTGACTGTTACACCTGTAAAAACTACACACGTGCCTACCTGCACCATTTAGATAAATGTGGAGAAATTTTAGGAGCACGTTTAAATACATTCCACAATTTACGTTTCTATCAACGTTTAATGCAAAGAATGCGCGACGCCTTAGACCAAGGTACTTTTGATGAGTTTGTTGCTAAATTCTATGCTGATCAAGGTTTAGAAGTTCCAGCTTTAGGAGAATTTTCTGACAACCGTTATGCATTCGTTGATAAAGACGATCGAGTAGCTTAAGTAATTAAGCAAAAATAGTTATCTTGGCTGACTTTTTACTTTTGTTATCTCTTGTTTTGACAATTGTTTATATAGATTTCATTTTAAATTAAATAATAACATTGGAGTTTTTCATGAACTTATTCTTAGATGCTGCACAACAGCAACAAAGCCCGTTCTTCCTAATTATCCTAGTGGTAATTATGTTTGCGTTTATTTATTTCTTCCAATGGAGACCTAATAAAAAACGTCAAGCTGAATACAAAAAATTACTAGAATCTTTAGAAGTTGGTGGTGAAGTATTATTAAGCGGAGGCTTAATTGGTACTATTACTAAATTACGTACAGAAGATGATTTAGTACAAATCGAAATCTCTAAAGGTGTACAAATCACTACTAAACGTGGTTTCATTATGCAGGTTTTACCTAATGGAACAATTGATTCAATTGTTAACGAAAAACCAGCTAAAAAATCTAAAGAAGAAAAAGCAACTAAAGAAGCTGCTGAAAAAGCAGATTCAACTCAAGCTTAATCGCTTATTCACGGAGAAGATTAGATATCTAAAGATATCTAATCTTTATTCATCTTTTATTTCCTATAGTTAAGATAAAGGTAAATATAGTGCAAAACCATTATCCCTTATGGAAAAACCTACTAATCATCTTTATTTGTTTACTTGGTAGTATCTACGCTTTACCGAACATTTTCAACGAAAAACCATCATTACAAATTGCTGGTTCTCGTGGTCGTGAAGTAGAACTCGAAGTTTATAACCAAATTCGCCAAACGGTATCGAATGCGGGAGTAGCTATTACGCGTGCTACTTTTAAAGATGGTAAGGTTAATCTAATTTTCGACAGTGAAAGTGAACAACAAAAAGCCGCAGTAGCTTTAGATACAGCTTTAGGTAGTAACTACACTACAGCTTTAAGCTATACTCCAGCTACTCCTTCATGGTTAACGGCTATTGGTGCTTCACCAATGAAATTAGGTCTAGACTTACGTGGTGGGGTGCGTTTCTTAATGGATGTTGACATTAAAACGCTTCTCGACCGTAACTACGACAGCTTAACTCGTTTTATTCGTGACCAAGCTCGTGACAATGGTATTAGCATTGAATCGATTAGTTACGACAATAAAGCGCAAAATATTCAAGTAGTAACAAGCAGCAATGAAGACGCACGTCGTCTAACTACATTCTTACGTACGCAAATGCAAGATTTACAAGAGAATGTATCAGGTGCTAATGTTACTATTAGCTATACAGCTGCTAAATTAGAACAAACTGTAAACTACGCGATGGAGCAATCATTATTAATTCTCCGTAACCGTGTTACAGAAATCGGGGTAGCTGAACCTGTAATTCAACGTCAAGGTGATACTAACATTATCGTTGAGTTACCAGGTATCCACGATGTTGCTCGTGCGAAAGAGATCATCGGGGCAACTGCTACTTTAAGTTTTAACTTAGTAAATACTAATATTACGCAACAACAAATTGATGCTAACTTAATTCCAGCTGATACAGTTGTAGTTGCTAATGCTCAAGGGCAAAAATTTGCCTTATATAAACGCGAAATCATTTCAGGCACTCACATTATCGACGCTTCAGCAGGTCGTGGTGAAACCGGTGGTGCGCAAGTAAATATTCGTCTGAACTCTGAAGGTGCTAAATTAATTTCGGACGCAACTAAAACTGCAATCGGTCGTCCAATGGCAACTGTTTACTCAGAGTATAAAGATACAGGTCGCAAAAACGACGAAGGTAAACCAGTATTACGTAAAGTTGATGAAGTTGCTAACGTTGCAACCATTCAAGCGCGTTTAGGTTCAAGTTTCGTTATTACAGGTCTTTCTTCAATGACCGAAGCTAATAACCTTGCCTTAATTTTACGTTCTGGTGCTCTAGTTGCCCCGATCCAAATTATTTCAGAAAAAGTAATTGGTCCATCATTAGGTGCGGCTAACATTAAACAAGGTTTAATTGCTTCGACAACAGCTCTAGCTCTAACAGTATTATTAATGATTGTTGTATATCGTTTCTTCGGTTTTGTTGCGGGCTTTGTACTTTTATTCAACTTAATCCTCTTAGTTGCAGCTCTCTCTATTTTACCAGGTACAACTCTAACCATGCCGGGCATAGCGGGTATCGTGTTAACTATCGGGATGTCTGTTGACGCCAACGTACTTATCTACTCACGGATTATCGATGAGCTGCGTATGGGTAAATCACCACAAACAGCTCTGGCTGAAGGTTATGATGGTGCATGGTCGTCAATCTTTGACTCAAACTTAACAACTATCCTCACAGCAGCGATCCTATTTATTTTCGGTACAGGTCCAATTAAAGGATTTGCGATTACGCTTGCTCTAGGGGTAATTATCTCTATGTTTACGGCAATTGTTGCAAGTAAAATGATCTTTAACTGGGTTTATGGTTCACGCAGAACCACCAAACTACATATTTAGTAAGGAGGTGGTGCTATGTATAATGAAGAATATACGCGTGGAGTTAAAACTCCTTACGAAAACCGTTTTAGCAAAAAAGCTTATGTAAATAAAAGCGGTTTAGTTTTAGCTCGTCCAATTGTAAACTTTTTAAAACAAAGAAAATACTTCTATATTTTCTCGGTATTGATAATGGTAGTGTGCTTTGGCTCGTTCTTCGTACGTGGTCTAAACTTAGGTCTAGACTTTACGGGTGGTACGGTAGTTGAAGTTACTTATTCTAAAACAGTACAAGGTCCTGATGTTGCAAGTTACTTAAGTCAAACCTATCCAGGCATTGATGTGACTTCAACTTCATCAAGAGAAACAAGTATTCGTATTCCAGCTAAACTAGTTACTAACACTACAGCTCAAGATGTACAAAAACTTTTACAAGAGGGTATTGACCCAGCTGCAAAAGTTACTTCTGCCGAGTTCGTAGGTCCTAAAGCTGGTAACGACTTAGTGTATGCATCAGTAATGTCACTAGTATTTACTATTGTGATGATGCTACTCTATATCTCTTTCCGTTTCCAATGGCGTTTATCATTAGGGGCTGTTGCTTCGTTAGTGCACGATACCATTGTGGTAATTGGTGTGTTCTCACTATTCCAAATTGATATCGACTTAAACTTTGTGGCAGCGATCCTTTCAGTTATTGGTTACTCAATTAACGATACGATCGTGGTATTCGACCGTATGCGTGAGAATATTCGTAAACTGCACAATATTTCAGTACAAGAGTGTATTGACATCTCTTTAACTGAAACTATTAACCGTACAATTATGACATCATTAACTACATTAATTTCGGTAGTTATTCTGTTATTCTTCGGTGGTAGTGCACTTTACATCTTCTCATTAGCAATGACTATTGGTATCGTGTTTGGTACTTACTCATCTATTTTCATTGCGGTAGCAATTTCTTATGATGTAGGTCTAACTAAACAAGACATGCTAGTACGTCAAGTTAATAAAGACGGTCTAGAAGAATACGAAAGATAATTTACAAAATTTTAGAGCACTCATTTGAGTGCTCTATTTTTTTGTGCAAAAAAATAGAGTCAGACTCTTTTATTCTTAGCCTGACTCTTATCGAGAAAAAGTAAACCTAGTGTTACTTATTTTAGTAATACTAATATTTACTAATCTGTTGGTTATTTTTTAAATTTGTTTAATAAAGCAGCAAATTTATCTTCTAAACGCTGTGGATGAGGTTTATTTTGTGCTTTATTTTGACCTTTGTTAGGTACTTGTCCTTTAAAGTTTTTATTATTTCCTTTAAAGTCTTTATTACCTTTAAATTCTTTACGTCCTTCGTGTTGACGCGCATGGTTACGAGGCGCATTTGCAGCTCTGTCTTCACGTTTACCGCCTTGATTGCGATTATCTTGACGACGATCTTGGCTACGCTCTGCACGACGTTTTTGTGCTTGGGCAAACAGACGGAAAGTTTTAGGATCTAACTCAATACCTTGTTCTTTTGCTAGCTCAGCATATGCTTGTTGCTCTTTTAATACTTGAGCAATACGTTGTGCTTCTTCTGTAGATTTAACTTCTGAAACCGTTTTTACTGTTGGTTGTAAAGTTTGACCTTCAAAGATCATCGTTAACTCTACACGATTACGTGGCACATCAACTTCTAATACTTCTACTTCAATTTGATCACCTGGTTTTAAGAAATCATAGGTCGAAGCAATGAAGTTTTTCGACATGCGAGAAATATGCACTAAACCATCGGTATGTACCCCGATGTCAACGAAAGCACCGAAGTCTGTAACATTAGTTACCATACCATTTAAACGCATTCCTACAGCTAGATCTTTAACATCGTGCACACCTTCTTTATAAAGAATCGGTTGGAATTCTCCACGTGGGTCACGACCTGGTTTTTCTAACTCAACAAGGATATCTTTAATAGTTGGTAAACCGAATTTTTTACTTACGTAGGTTTCTGGTTGGATTTTAGTAAGAAGCTCTTTATTACCTACGAGGTCAATAATATTAACTCCTAAATCCACTGCCATTTGCTCTACTAAAGTATAAGCTTCAGGGTGTACTGCCGAGTTATCTAATACGTAAGCATTTTCCCCTACCACACGTAAGAAACCTGCAGCTTGTTCGAAAGTTTTTGGACCTAGTTTTGGTACACGTAATAAATCTTTACGCGAAGCAAAGTGACCGTTTTCTTCACGGAATTTAACGATATTACCAGCTGTTACTTTATTTAAACCAGCAATGCGATTTAATAAGTATTCAGAGGCAGTATTTACGTTAACCCCTACGTAGTTTACACAGTCTTCAATTGTTGCTTCAAGTTGACGATCTAATTCTTTTTTGTTAAGGTCATGTTGATATTGACCTACACCAATTGATTTAGGATCAATTTTTACTAACTCGGCTAGTGGATCTAGGGCACGACGAGCAATTGAAATAGCACCACGTAGAGTTACATCTAGGTTCGGGAATTCACTAATCGCTAAATCAGAAGCTGAATATACAGAAGCACCAGCTTCGTTAACCACTAAAATTGACACATGTGGTAAGTTATATTCTTTTAACGTATCTTCGATGATTTTTTGCGTTTCACGACAACCTGTACCATTACCAATTACTACTAGAGTAATAGCATGCTTGATAATCATTTGCGCAAATTGCTCTTTCGCACGTTGTTTACCCTCGATTGGGATAATCACTTGCGTGTCAAGCACATTCGTTTGCGCATCAATAGCAGCACATTTAACCCCTGTTAAAATACCTGGATCCAGACCAAGGATATTTTGCGCCTTAACCGGAGATTTTAAGAGTAATGCTTTTAAGTTCTGACTAAATGAATTATAAGCATCAGGTTCAGCTGCTTCACGACGCGCATTTAAAAGTTCAGTTTCTAAAATTGAACTTAATTTTACTTTCCATGTCCAAGAAAGCACTTGCTTACGCCACGAGTTTAAAGCTGTAACTGGCACTAAGTCAATACCTGTTTGTCCAACAGCATGTTTTTGAATTAACGTATCAACTGGACTAACTGCAATATTGGCTGGGTTAGCATTTAAGTGAATACTTAAGAATCCTTCACTACGACCACGCCATAAAGCTAGGAAACGGTGTGAACGAATGTCACATAAAGTTTCACTATAGTTAAAGTAATCTTTATATTTATCTGCTTCTTTTTCTTTACCTTCAATTACACGAGACTCAATGGTTGCTACAGCTTGAAGGTAATTTTTAAGATCAGCAAGAAGTTCAGCTTTATCAGCAAAATTATCAATAAGAATTAAAGCGCATGCTTCAAGTACAGCTTTAGTGGTTTTATAGTCATCACTAATATATGGAGCACAAGCTTGCTCTAGATCTACATTTACGTCTAGATTTTCCCATAGACTAATTGCTAAAGGTTCTAAACCAGCTTCACGAGCTTTAGAAGCTTTAGTTTTACGTTTAGGACGATAAGGAATATATAAATATTCTAGATCAGCTTTAACTAAACACTTATTAATCTCTTCTTCTAATTCTAGCGTTAATTTACCTTGTTCACGAATTGATGAAAGAATAGATACTTTTCTTTCTTCTAACTCAGTTAAGTAGGTATAACGAGTTTGGAACTCACGTAATTGTTCGTCTGTAAGACCGTCAGTTTCTTCTTTACGGTAACGAGCAATGAAAGGAATTGTTGCTCCCTCGTTTAATAATTTAATTGCCGCTTCGATTTGATGTGGATTTACTGCAAGTTCTTGAGCAATGCGTTTTTCAATACTCAGCATAATTTCGTCTGATTACAAAATTCTAAGGTCTTAAACCTTAAGGTTAAACTTAGCAATTTAAACTCTTAAGTTAGTCAGACTTAAGAGTTTAAATTGGCGAAACGAACTATTTCGTTTCTGGGAAATAAATTATTTATAGTATGAATGATCACCTGTTTGGTGTTCGGTAACGTCTCTTACACCTAAGATTTCACCAGGGAATTGCTCAAGCAGTTGCCCCTCGATCCCTTGTTTAAGAGTTACATCTACCATTGAACAACCGTTACAACCACCACCAAACTGAATTACTCCAATACCATCTTTAATTTCGATTAGAGTAATGCGTCCGCCATGACCTTTTAATTGCGGATTAATTACTGCTTCGATGTAGTAATCGACACGATCAATTAAAGGTGCATCTGCATTAGGACGTTTCATTTTAGCGTTAGGTGCTTTAATGGTTAATTGTGATTCTAAATCTTGTGTAACAAAATCAATTTCAGCTTCGTTTAGGAAAGGCCATGAAATTGGATCTACATACACTTTAAATGCACCGTAGTCTTCAACGTGATCTACTTCTTCAATATTATCTGGTGGACAGAAAGATACACCACACTCAGCATTATATGAACCAGGGTGAATTACAAAGACACGAATTCCTGTACCAGGCTCTTGCTCTGCTAATAAACGTGAAAACTGGTTAATAGCAGGTTGGGTTATTAAAATATGTTTAGTTTGCATGATAATCCTTTGTAACTAAAAGTTACATCGAAAAAGCTTAAAAGCTAAGCTTATTTATAGATGTTTACTATTATCTATCATCAGAACTTATATGACAGACCTGTATATTTTACCATAAGCTAACTAAAGAAGTGCGGACGCAATAGGACAAGCGTAAAAATAGGTACATCAAGTCATTATGAACTGTTTTCCTCTTACTTCTAACCATTACCACCTCCACCTCTCTTATCTATATCCCTTTGCTCATATAAGTATGAGCTATAACTCCTAGCAGTTAGCTATAACTCCTAGCAGTGAGCTGTAACTTCCAGCTGTAAGCTGTAGTTCCAAGTCATACCAGAACTGCAACATAACTGAACAGCACTTTAACTGATTAATGTTAATCAACTACTAGTTCTTAGCAAAAAGTCGACTACTGACAAATTTTGCACTACAAATCGCGATTTTATTATCTTTAGCCTTTAATTTTGCTAATTAGAAGGTAAAATATAAGTAACAAAACTTCTATTTTTACTACCAGATATCCCCTTATGGAAAGAAAATATTCGGTTTTTACTTATATTTTTTACGGGTTTTTAATGTTATTCTTGCGCAGAATTTGGCAAGGTGAAAAATTCTCGCGTATTTTTATGTTTAAACCTTACTACACTCGCTTAATCCAAATGTGGCAAGCAAGTGTGGTAATTGTTCTACTCCTAAATCTTATTTACTTTTGGGTATATGGAGTATATTCAACTAATGCTGTAATAGCGTATGTTGTATTCTTTTTACTTACCACTACTCTGTGCTTATATTCAATCGGTCTCTATAGTTTATTTCCTATAAAAGACGAGCAAACTATTCTTTATGTCACCCTGCTTGATATTGTGGGACAAGACAAAGATATGGGAAATATAGGTTCACATATGACCTTTTATGGACTGGCAGTGTTACTTTATCGTTTTGATAAATTACCAGCTGTGAAATTCCCTGATGTCTATAAGATGATCGGACAACTTTGTCAAGCAGAAGATGAGTTTTCTGGCAATCAAGACGAAGATGCGGAAAATAAAGCTAAATACCAAGAAATCTTACAGCGCCAAGCAGAAAAAGAACTTGCTAAAGCGAAGCAAGCATCGCAGAAAGCTAAGGCTCAAGAACAAAGCGAAAATAAAGACAATAAAAATCTTAACGTTACTGAAGAGCCTAATAGTACTGAAAAGTCTATAACTAATACTGAAGTTAAAGCAGATGCAGAAACAACTGAACACGACGAGAAAGATAAAAAAGCAAGTTAACTCTAGTCTGTAAAGCAAGATTTTATAGTTTTTCGTTCAAGGATTTTTGCTTAATATTTTTGCTTAATATTTTTGCTTAATATTTTTGCTTAATATTTTTGCTTAATATTTTTGCTTAATATTTTTGCTTAAAGATTTTGGTTAAAGATTTTGGTTAAAGATTTTGGTTAAAGATTTTGGTTAAAGATTTTGGTTAAAGATTTTGGTTAAAGATTTTGGTTAAAGATTTTGGTTAAAGATTCTGCTAAAAGCTTCTCCTTACGAACTTATGTTTTTACATGTGCTTTTCTTATACTCTTTCGCGATAAGTGTTTAAAAAATCATTTGGGGTAACTTTTGCTAGTCACTAAAGATAAAAGCAAGAAATAAGCAGATTTAGCTGCTTTCTTTGCCTTTTATTGTGCATTTTTATGCTTGCTAGTGTATAATGAAACCTTGAGATCTAGGAAGATAGATTAACTTTTATCTTCGTTATTTATTCACAAGCCATTATCATGGTATAGGTGTGCTACAGAGATTGTTTATTGTACAAATAGTTATTCTCGAGCATACTACTAATAGTTAACGGTCATTTTTTCACTTGCACTAAACTATCCAGCTATACCATATCTAGAGGCTATCCTCATTTATAAAATTTCGCAATTTATCCAATCAACAACAATAGCTGTGAAGCTACTCTCGAGATTAGTGATACTTGCAAGATCATCTTAAAGGGGTTACATTACTAATGGATAGCATAATTGCCATTTTCGAACACTATGCAGAATATGGAAATATAATTTCCTATTTACTAGTGTTTACGATACTTCTGATTAGTGGACTTGGTGTACCAATTCCAGAAGATATCACTTTAGTTACTGCAGGGATTCTTGCAAGTCAGGGTTATGCTCATGGTTTTGGAATCTTCTTTGTTTGTATGGCAGGAGTGCTCATCGGCGATTCTTGTATGTATGCCTTAGGCTACATATATGGAGTTAAACTCTTACGGGTGAAGTTCTTGCGTAAAATTCTTACTGCTAAACGTATTCAAACTATCCGTTTACGTTTCCAAGATAACGCAGTTACTTTCTTATTCATCGCTCGTTTTTTACCAGGCTTAAGGGCTGCAATCTATCTGTTCTCAGGGATTACGCGTAAGGTTTCTTACTTTAAGTTCTTCGCCATTGATTTTTTCGCAAGCATTATTTCCGTACCGGTTTGGGTGTCAATTGGTTATTTCTTTGGTAATAACTTAGAACACTTAAAACACTTAGTACACCGCATTGGTTTAGGTTTTTCAATTGGTGCAGTAATAGTTTTAGTGGCTCTGATTATTTTCATTCGTCACAATATTAAAAAACGTCGTATTGCTGCTCAAGAAGAAAAAGACCAACAAACCTCTAAGCACGAAGATTCTGAAGAGCTCTATAGCCACGCCAGAACACATGCAGAGCAAATTCGCAATAGTAACCTTAAAAAACAAGAACCACGTGTTTCTAGCCAAGCTACAAATAAAGGTTCAAGTTAGAAGTTAACTTTTATCCATGGGCCTAGAGTTATCTAGGCTCATTTACTTTAACTATTACGCTAAAGCTAAATTTTTACAATTTATTCTTTGGCATTAATACAAGGTAAGTAATACGTTTGGATCATTGATCTTACGTATACTATGCCATTCACATCTCATTTTTCTAAGTATAGGTAATTGCGTTATAATTAAGGCAAATCCTAGCTAATTTAGTTTGAGGATAACTCAAGCAATTTAACCATTGCCATTATGCCAACACCGTCTTCGAATTCGTCTAATAAAGAGTATATTTTTTCTCCAGAGCCTTCCTATGCTAAGGCACAAAAGGCTAATGAGAAAGAACGAAAAGCTCGACATACTTATCGTGCCCATCGTACTGAAGTAATGGCACAAAGTAATGTGAGTCAAGCTTTTTATCAACAGCATATTGGACCGACCAATACGAAAAAACGAGAAAAAGCACAATTAAATCGTTTAGAACTTGCTGCTTATTCTTCAGTGAATAAACCGCAAGCTAATATTGATTTTGATATGCCATTAATGGGACAACGCGTTAATCAGATTCCGCGCAAAGTTAAAGCACCAAAAGAAAATACCGTCATTATTAATGACGAATTTATTGATAAAGCTTTAACTAGTCATACGGAAAAACCAGAAAAGTTTAGCGCTCCTATTTCGCAAATCACCGGCTTAAATGTTGAACAAGAATTAACAATTCAAGCACAATCGGGTTTTAGTGCGTTTGCTAATCAGCCACAAAACAACCAAACTAAAAAAGCCGAAAATAAGAATACCCAAAATAAGGCAGGACTGTTTAGCGCTTTTGCTAATGATCCAGCTAATGATTTTGTATCTCCGTTTGATATTTCATTTGCGCAAGCAGAACTTGCCGATGACGATGCATTAGCAAACATCGCTTTAGCTACTAATACTTTTACGAGCCAAAATAAAAGCACGAAGAGCCAAGACTCTCAAAACCAAGATCATACCGATAAAACTAATGTGAGCAATCGCGTTAGTTCGACAATGCTTGGGCAACAAAAGCAAGATCAGGCTTGTGCTAGTGCCGTAAATAACGAGGCTAAAACTCAAGAGCAAGTTGCTGACGCCTTAGACGCAACTAGCAACGCTGATTATTTTGCCCAACTCGAACAAGTGCAACCGGATGATGAAGATTTTGTTATTCCAGATTTAGTCTTTGATGATCCAGATGATGTAGACTTTTATCTCAAAGATAAACATACACCAATTGCGGTGAGCAAAGACAGTCAAATGCTTGATACCAGTTCAACTAAAGAAACTTATGTCCCAGCATTTAGCGAACAACAAAATCTCCAAAAGTTCCAAAATTTACAGCAAGAAAACCGACAGCAAGCAAAAGGCAGTTTTAAACAAATTCTGCAAAACTTTTCTTCGTCAGAACAAAACCTTGAATCTGCTAACCTTAAAACGGTAAAAACCGACGCTCAAGCGTTTTACCAAATGATGTTAGCGCAACAACCTGAAAAGTCAAACTCGGATAATGCTAATAAGCCTGTAGAGCCAACTTATCAAACTAAGCACACCGAGTATATTGACGATTCATTACCAATTAACCATTTTATCCACCAAGGGCAGAGCATTAGTACCTTTGATGGACAATCGGATTATACTTACGTGACAAGTAAAAACTCATTAACTAACCAAACAGTATCTGTGGATACTCTTGAAGATAGTTTTGATGACATAGCCGAGTTAGCAAGTGAATCTAACTCAGATATTCTCTTCCCTAATATCAACCCTGCTGTAGTACAAGAGGCTTACCGAGATGAACGTTTATGGCGTCAACGCTATAAACTATCATTTAAACGTAATCCTTTATGGTTTATAATTTACCATATTATTAGCCCAAGTACTTTAGTTAAACCTATTTTAGCAGTATTATTAGGTACAGTTATTACCCTTTTCACTAAATCGGATATTAACTGGTCAGTATTTAGCTTATGTTTAATTATGGCTGTACTTCTGCAGATCTTTATGAATCTGTGTAAAGAGTACTCTTCTGAAGACTTAAGTACTAAATATGAAGTACGTCTATGCTATTTCGAATTAGAACCTAATCACAAAATCCTTTCACGACGTTTTATCTTTAATTTAATTCGTTTAGTTTTAGGGGCAATTATTATTACAGGTATCTGTTTAGTAATCCTTGCTGAATTAAATTTAGGTTCTACGCTTGTGTTTATGGGAATTGGCATTCTTACTATTAACTTACTAATGCGTTATTCAATTGGTAACAATCCGTATAACTTTAGTATTTTAGGTGAAATGTCTTATTTCCTTGTATACGGTATTATGATCGTCAATGCATGTTTCTACTTGCAAAAACATGACTTTGATTTACTCGTAATCTATCCAGCTATTGCCTTTGGTTTACTTTGCGTTGCAAGTTTAAACCTTATTAACATGCGTGATAGTTATGTAGCACGAGCTTATCATAAAGATAATCTAGCAGTAATCTTAGGAACTAAAGCTAGTCGTCTATTCCAAACTATCTTCTATTTAATGGCTTTAATTTTCTATACGTACTTTAATGTATCGCTTGATACTCCATGGTTCTGTTATCTATTCTTTATTTCAGTACCAGTAATTGCATATCACTTATATGTAATCCATAAAGACGTAAGTACTAAAGTCTTAAATAACCAAAAATATATTACCAATATTATTAATATTCTTATGACCGGTACGTTTAT
>NZ_NRJG01000094.1 GCF_003585935.1 Psittacicella hinzii | reverse complement strand
TATACTTGTCATCTGATAATTATTATCTCCTATTAAAAATAAATTTAACTCAAGGAAAATTAAGATAAAGTTGGAATAATAAATATTTTATGACGGAAAAAAATAATTTTTAAACGGAATAATAAAAAAATTAAGGTACAAACATGGCAGATAATAATACCGAAAGAAGAAAAAGTTTTGAAGCCGCATTTGGCATGATTGAGAAAAAATACGGTAAAGGTTCAATTTTCCGTATGAGTGAATCACCAGACTTAAATATTCCAACCATTTCAACAGGTTCTTTAAGTCTAGATATTGCTCTTGGGGTAGGTGGTTTACCTCAAGGTCGTGTGGTTGAAATTTTTGGTCCAGAATCTTCAGGTAAAACTACAGTTGCGTTATCTGTAGTAGCACAGGCACAAAAAAATAATCTAAACTGTGCTTATATTGACGCCGAGAATGCTTTAGATCCATCTTACGCGAAAAAAATCGGGGTGGATTTAGAAAACTTATTTATTTCACAACCAGATAATGGTGAACAAGCTTTAGAAATCGTTGAAACTCTTGTACGTTCAAACGGGGTTGACGTAGTAGTTATTGACTCAGTAGCAGCTTTAACTCCACGTGCAGAAATTGAAGGTAACATGGGTGATAGCCACGTTGGTTTACAAGCTCGTTTAATGTCACAAGCTTTACGTAAATTAACTGGTGCGGTTAAACAATCTAATACTCTAGTAATTTTTATTAACCAGATTCGTATGAAAATCGGGGTGATGTTTGGTAACCCAGAAACTACTACTGGTGGTAATGCTCTACGTTTCTATGCTTCTGTACGTTTAGATATTCGTCGTACAGCCCAAGTTAAAGATAAAGAAAACGTAATTGCCAATACTACTCGCGTTAAAGTAGTGAAAAATAAAGTAGCACCTCCATTTAGAGAAGCGATTTTTGATATTGTCTTCAATAAAGGGATTAATAAAGCTGGTGAAATCATCGATATCGGTGCGGCTCAAGGCTTTATTGAAAAAGCTGGTGCTTGGTATTCATACGAAGGGCAAAAAATTGGTCAAGGGAAAGCTAAAGCTATTGAATGGTTAGAAGCTAATCCTGAAATTGCTCAAGAGTTAGAATTCAAAATCAAAGACAAATTATTACAAAACACTGATCTACTAACTGTAGGTGGTGAAGAAACTTCGGAAGAAGAATTAGGAACTTTAGCTGACGAATTATTTTAACTTCCAGCTACTATAAATTTTTTAGGGAGAGTGGTTGTACTCTCCCTTTTACTTAACTTAAAAAATATATGATCTTTAAATATTGTAAACTTGCTGGTCTAATGACTTTAGGCGTTTTAGGGTCTTTTTCTGCGCAAGCTCTGGTAGTAAAAGATATTCCACCAGAAGTGGCGAGTTCCCAAGTTGCCGATAATACTGAGATTCTCTATCCGGCAATGGTGCATGCTCTAAAACAAAAAGCCCTAAACGTTAAGACCATTTTAATTCCTTTACCTAAAGGTATTGATTCAACTCCGGTTGTCTCTCTTTATGTGCAATCGGCTTTTTCTAAACAATTAGAAACTTTAGGTTATTATCCGATCCCAGTTTCGATAAGTAATGCTTTATTAAAAAATAATGGTATTCATTTTGGGGAAGATGTAGATCATATTCCCACCAAAACCTTAGCGCAAAAATTTGGTGCGGATGCTGTGCTTTATTTAACCTTAGAAAAAGCTACTCCTGATAATAGTTTACTTTTTGGTAATCAACTAGTTTTCTCGTGGCAAGCACGTCTTGTATCTGCACAAGGTTTTGAATTAGTAAAAGCCAATAATAGCTTAAAAGTACAAATTACAGCTGCAGCTCTAGCGCAAAATGGTTATTTAGAAGCTCTGGTGGCTATTTTCTCTGCGGTATCTAATGCCGTAAAAACTGATGATGAAGCGCAACTTCTAGGTTCTTTACTAGATAAGCATAAAGTTGTATACAATTTCTTTAGCTTACCTACCGAAGCGATTTATGCTTTACAACCAGGTCCGTACGGCATTCAAAATGTCTCAAGAGCAGTTCCTGGGAAAAAGTTAGAGATCGAGAAAGGACAAATTGTTGACACTGAATTTAAGGGGCAAATCTATATTGCACCGCACCTATATCTTTATTTAGATAGAACCGCAGCTGGTCAGCAATATAAAAACCTAAATAC
The DNA here is from genome assembly GCF_003585935.1 of Psittacicella hinzii. Lineage (GTDB taxonomy): Bacteria > Pseudomonadota > Gammaproteobacteria > Enterobacterales > Psittacicellaceae > Psittacicella > Psittacicella hinzii. The sequence goes on along the minus strand of NZ_NRJG01000094.1, from coordinate 6,222 downwards.
CGCCGATCCAAAATTTTACGGTTTAGTAGAGTTTCCTGCGGAAGTTACTAATCAAAGTACAGCGTTTATTGAACAAGTACTAAAAGCAGGGAGTAAGAAATAATGTTTAAATCTTTATCCACTCTGCGCTCGAAATCGCTGCTGCGTCTTGTTACTTGTTTAGCTATAGGAGCAAGCTTAGCCGCTTGTAGTCAGCCAAGTCTGGTAGATCAAGTAACTGCGCCAGTATATTACTTCTCGTCTGGACATAATGAAGTAGAAAAGTTTGCTGCTTATGAGAAGTTACATGAGCTAGATGCGAGTAAAGTAGACTTAGTTTCATATGCGCAAACGTTAAAAAAATTATGTTCATATAGTAAACCTTATAAAGGAGCTTGTGCAACTTACGGTTATTACTTAGTTGTCTATGAAAATGGTCGCAACCAAGCGGAAGAATATTTTGCCCGCGAAATCAAATTCTATCCAGAAGCTAAAGGTTATATCAATTTCTTACGTCAAAATCTGAAAAAATAAGATTAGTTGTAAGTATATAGCTCCAATACCAATTATTGTCTAGTCATCTTATTCAAGCTATCTTATCCAAGTCATCTAATGTAAGAAAGATGATATAAAACACGAGAGTTATTCTATTTTTTAAAAATTTTCCGTCTTTTTAGTTGTCTAAGAAGAGGACAGATAATAACAGTTGGATATATTAATAAATCTAACTAAGAAGAATATAATATTATGAAAAAACTATCATTAGCTTTATCTTTAGGCGCAGCAGCTTTCTTATTAGCAAGCTGTTCTGTAACCGAACGCCAAGCAGTTGTTCCTCAAAGTGAACAAACAGTACAAGTAAAAGTAAATCCTGGTAATGTAGAGAAATTAAAAGTAGCTGTAGCTCGTTTTGATAATCGTTCTGATTACAATAATGGTGCTTTTGCTGGTTCGAACACTTTACCACAACAAGGTTTAGATACTTTAATTCAAAGCTTAGCGTCTTCGAATTACTACTTAGTATTAAACCGTTCATCTTTAGATGCTTTAAAAACTGAAAACGGTTATAACAAACAACAAGCACAAACTTTAGGTGCTAATTATGTGGTAGTTGGTGCTATTACTGAGTTTGGTCGTCGTGATCAAGGTGATAAACAATTATGGGGTTTCCTTGGTAAAGGTAAACAACAAATTGCTTATGCTACAGTAACTCTAAACTTAGTTGACGTTAAAACTTCAGCTATTGTTGCAAGTTCGACTGGTACTGCAACTATTTCAATTGATCAACGTCAAGTTTTAGGTACAGGTTCATACTCTGGTTATGATTCAAGCCAAAACTCACGTGTGTTAACTTTAGCTGTACGTGATGCGGTAAATAACTTAATCCCAGTTAGCCCAAACGTATTAAAAGCCAATAACTAATCTTCCGGATGTTTAAGCACGACTAAAATAATTTGTAGCTTAAACATGAGATAAACAAATTCCCCTCTAGAGCCTAAATGCTATTTAGGATCTAGAGGGGATTTGTTATTAGTATGAGCTACTTATTTTTTCGTAGATCTACTTTTAATGGGGTTGGGTTTTCAACAGTAACTTCCACTGCGTCAAGAGTATCGGTTTCAGCAGGGTTATCTGCATTAGTTGGGTTAGGCTTCTTTTTACGTAAATTAACTTTAAGTGAATTTGGGTCTTTAGTTAAGTTTACTTTAGAAGTAGCTTCTTGCTCACTTGCAGTAGTTCGTTCGCTTGCAGTAGTTTGATTACTCGTAGAAGCTTGATCTGTGTTAAGAGATACATCTGTATTAGCTTGCGAATCTACGTTAGTAGTTGCGTTAGGAGAAGTAGATTGAGTAACTTCTTGCTTTTCATTGCGAGCTGCTGTTGGTTCATCTCTATAGGTAGAAGCTGTGCGAGTGGTTTCTACATAATCTGGTTCAGCTTCAGGGAACACTGTTGGATTATAGTTTTTATTATTTTCTCTACGTGATGGATATAGGAAAATAATTAAAGCGACAATGCATAAAACGATATCTAGCATTAAAGCTAAGAGTTCATGATACACATGATCATAAACACGAGCACCTATTTGTAAAGCAATAATACTTAAGATTACTTTTTTACTAATGCGAGCATCATTGGCACGACGTACTTTTGCTGCTGTTAATAATACGGTGTATAAAATTACAAAGAAAGTAAAAGCTGCAGTAGTATTAAAGATATCTAATTCTGGACGATTTAAGACAAAACTTAAATTAGCAAAAAAGATACGAGAAAACTCCCATACCATGTTTACTAAACACCAGATAAAAAAGGTATAAACCCAGAACTCACCACGGCGTTCCGAGGCTTTAAAGTTGCCGAGATTTTTTACATGACGGCACAAAATAGTGTTAAACGTATATTTACTCATATGCTTACCTTAAAAAGCTAAGAAATCTTAGCATCTTATCTTCTCTTAATATGTTTAGACGTAGTCTTAATTTGGTCTAAGTAATAGTTATAGTTATTACTTATAGTCATTACTAGCGTTAGGGGGAAGTAAATTTTTGGATGTTAATTCACTTCTCTTTTATAGATATATCACAATTTACATTTAAATCCAAGAGGTAGATAAAAATTAGTTGCCTATCTACAACAACGATCTTTAAATTAAGGACAATTCACCATTGTGTATTTTACCTACCAACTGCTGCATTTAACTGTTTGTTCTTTATATAGTCTCTAGAACTATATAAATGAAACACAGCTTGATTATTTTCTCGTAGAGGCTAAATTAAGATCAAGTATAATAATGACCTAATTGCGGCTTACGACCACAATGTAACGTTCATTATCTTCTAGACCAGGAACGCTAATGCCTGTAACTTGTTCAATTTTAAATTGCGCAGGTAAGGTTTTAGCTTCTTCGTCTACTTTAGAACTCTTGAGCAGTACGTAGTTACCATTTGGCGCGAGTAAATGCTCACATACTAAAGTCATGCGATCTAGAGCGGTAAAAGCACGCGAAGTTATACAGTCGAACTGTTCTTCATGGTAGTCTTCTACTGGGCTATGTACAATAGTTACATTAGGCAGGGGAATATGAATTAACACTTGACGTAAAAATTGTATGCGTTTGCCTAATGAATCAAGCAGCGTAAAATGCATATGGGGATTAACTTTAGCAAAAAGAATTGCTAAAGGAATACCAGGTAAACCTGCTCCAGTACCTACATCTAGCACTTTATTGTAGTTCGCAAAACTTGGAGCAACGGCTAAAGAATCTAGTAAATGCTTAACTAGCATTTGTGATGGATCTTTAATTGCCGTAAGGTTAAAGGCTTGATTCCATTTATGCATTAACTCAAGATAAGTTAATAGTTGCTCTTGCATTGCTTGATCAACTAGTGGCGCAAGGTAAGCATCTTGAGCGAGTAGTTTTTGTAATTGTTGCGCTAAGGCTGGGCGTGAGAAAGTAGCTAAAGCTTTAGCCATAACATAATTCCTTATTTTTAATCATTGCTTAACTCAAAACTTAATTTAAGTGTTCAGTTAAATAATGCTTATAGCCTTGTTATTATAAGCAAAATAAGCCGAAATAACAATATAAAAGGTAAATCACGTTTTTATTTATGAGTAGTTTAGAAAACTCTGTGCAGTCACCTGCACTTGATTTAACAGCATTTCCGTACATTCCTGCCGATTACGAGCAACAAAAATATTATAACGTAGTAATGCTCGTGGCATATAAAGGTTCAAACTATGCCGGTTTTCAGCGTCAGCAACACACCTTAAGTGTGCAAGGTTGTTTAGAAAAAGCTTTATCGAAAGTGGCTAACCATTCGGTAGAAAGTTTTTGTGCAGGACGCACAGATGCAAATGTACATGGCACTAATCAAGTAATCAACTTTTATACAACTGCTGTACGTCCAGATTATGGTTGGTTAAGGGGAGCTAATGCTAATTTACCTCCTGATATTCGTGTAGTTGCTTGTTATGTACTTGAGGATTTAACTTTTCATGCACGTTTTAGTGCGTTAGCTCGTCGTTACCGCTATTTAATTAAAGAGCAAGCTAGTATTTTTGACGCCCACGTAAGCGAGCTGATTACTTTAGTACAAGATAAGTTAGATCTTGAACTAATGAATCAAGCAGCTCAACATTTATTAGGGGAACAAGATTTTAAATCCTTCCAAGCTGCTCGTTGTCAAGCAAGCACTTCAATGCGTAATATTCATCATGCTTATTTCTATCGTCAAGGTAATTTTATTGTCTTTGATATTCAAGCTAATGCTTTTTTATATCACATGGTACGCAATATTATGGGATCACTATTAAAAGTAGGTAAGCATGAGCTTAGCGTAGATGAGTTTAAAGCGTTAATTGCTGCTAAAGATCGTAATCTAGCACCACCAACTGCTCCAGCAAATGGTTTATATTTAGTTGAGGTTTTATATCCAGAACCATATAACTTTAAACCTCAAACCATAGGTCCAATTTTCTTACATGACTAAAGAGTAAAAGCCGTAAAGAGTAAATCTTTACGGCTTTTATCATAGCGATTATTTAACTGTTAGTTTTACGCTGCCAACGCCAGAACCATATTCAACTTCCCATTCACCTGCAGCTAGACTAGGTGGGAAATTAAAAGTACCTGAAGATACTCTTAAACCTGCTGGGAATTTTTGTCCTTGTGAAGCTAGTTTACCAACTAACCATTGTAATGATTTATATGGATTACCAAGTACTTCTGAAGAAACACCTGTTGCCACTTCTTCACCATTGAAAGTTAATTTCATTGGTACTTTTGCAGCATCATCTACAGTTTTAAATACATCTGCAGCATTGCGTTCTTCACCGAAAACCACAAAACCACCTACTGAACCATCTGACATTACTAAATGTTTAGGTAAAGCTGGGAACCAAGCCGCAAAGCGTGCATCGGGCACTTCTAAACCGGCTGCAACTGTAGTTTTACGTAATAGATCTTCTAAACTATCGGTTGGTAAAAGTTCTTCTTTAGCAGTAAATACTAATTCACATTCAACTAAAGCTTCATTTAAATTTTTTAATTCTAGAGTAGCCGGACTGCTTAGCCAACGACTATTATCTAAAGCACCGTATAATGGGCTGTTTGAATTAAATAATTTTTGGGTATTTTCTGAAGTTAAAGAAACCTTATAACCACCAGTTGCTTTGCCCTTTAAGCTATTAAATTTAGCAGCTACTGCATAAGCTGTATCATCATCGGTCACTACATCTTTCCAATCATCCATATTAAGAGCTTGGTTAGTAGAGAAAGCTTGAGCTAATGCTTGAGCAAATTGTTCTTGTTTTTCGTTTAAGGTTGGTAAATTTGTGTTACTCATTGTAGTATCCTAATTAAAGTGTTATTAAAACTCTTTAATCGAATTACTAGTTCGCGTGCTGTTAGTACAGCATAGAATATGATTTATTAATTCGACTAAAGAGCATTATGGTTTAATGTCAATGTCGATAATAATATCTGCGTCCATAGATAAATAATCGTCAGTAAAAATATTGAAGAAATTGTTTATTCTCTCTTGGGAGATTAATTTTATATTAGCTAGAAAAAAATCGTAGGTCAATAGGAGAAAAATAAAATTTCATGGAGATGGTTATTAACTCTTTGAAATTTCGGAGCATAAAGTTACAAAAAAGCAGTTGAGTAGCTTTTAGGAGTACAGCACAGAGTTAAAACTAAAAATAAAAATGTAACTAATGGAGGATTCTGGAAAATTAAGTGGAGTTGTGATTAAATATATTTGATGGCTGAAGAAGTTGTTTAAGTCGAAGTGGGTATGAAGTTTGTAGGAATGGCAGGGGCTGCTGCAATTACTGCAATTACTGCAATTACTGCAATGTTAGGATAGGATAAGTTTATAGTTGAGCTAAATGTGTAAGGAAGATATATAGCGTCTTGGCTATCTATAAAATCTAGGCATAAAAAAATCAACCTAATGGTTGAGTAAGAAAAAATGGTGGGCCGTGAAGGATTCGAACCTTCGACAAACGGATTAAAAGTCCGCTGCTCTACCGACTGAGCTAACGGCCCATATGGACAAAGAAAAAATGGTGGGCCGTGAAGGATTCGAACCTTCGACAAACGGATTAAAAGTCCGCTGCTCTACCGACTGAGCTAACGGCCCATAAGGGCAAAGAAAAAAAATGGTGGGCCGTGAAGGATTCGAACCTTCGACAAACGGATTAAAAGTCCGCTGCTCTACCGACTGAGCTAACGGC
>NZ_NRJG01000093.1 GCF_003585935.1 Psittacicella hinzii | reverse complement strand
AGAGCATAAGTACATCTATAGCAAAACACCCAGTTAAAGTAAGAAGTCTTACTTTAACTGGGTGTTTGTGCGTTTAGAAACAAAGAAGTGTGGAGATAGAGTAAAAATCTAGTATAGATATAGTATAGATATAGGAAATATCTAGTAAATATCTATTGGAGATAAATGAATTTGCTTAGAGTAAAGCTTTAATTTTATTTTCTCTATACTTTTCATGGTATCTACTAGCGAATCCATCATTTATCTACCATCATCTAATCCATCATCTTCTTCATTATTTTTTTCTCCGCAGAAGTCGAAGTTGCTGTTGCTTCTGTTTGTTCTTCTTGTTCTGGTTGGAGTTTCTGTTCAGCTTGTGCTGTTTGAGCGTTCTGTTCAGTTTGCTCTGGTTGCGGAGTTTGCATATCCGGAGGAAGTTCAACCGAGAAGTCAACTTCATTAGCTGGTGAAGTTGTTACTTGCGTTAAGTCGACAACTAGATGCGGATTTTCTGCAGAACTAGCCGTTGCTGGCACGGTTATAGGTGTTGGTGCAAAAGCCGATACATGGGTTGCAACATTAGTAGGTTCAGGGGTTACCGTTTGTGCTGCTTCTTGGATTGCTTGCGCAGTTGCCATTTGTTTGGCCGCGCGTTTACGGCGGTATTCTTCGTGCGCCATGCGACGGATTTTCGCCATAACTTTAAGTTTTTGTTTATTGTAGTAGAAGAGGATAATTCCAGCAGCTACAATTAACACATAACCTATTGACGAATAGAAATTCGGTAAGGATGCAAAGAAAATCAAACCAAAAAGCATGTTCCAGATTAGTGAACTATACGAGTAAATCGAAGTTTCTACTGCTGGAGCATAACGCAGCGCATAAGTGAACGTATACTGTTCAACTACTGAAAATATACTAGCAATAAATAGGAATAAGTAGTTTAAACCCTGCCCTTCAAAATCTTGAAAGTTCATAATCATAGGCTCTAAACACACAATACAAATGGTTGTCCCAAGATTACATTCAACGGTAATAAGGTGCTCACCGTTTTTCATAGTAGTAAGGCGACGTACTGCCATAAAAGTAAAGGCTGTACATAGTGCTGAGAAAATCCCAACCCCATAAGCAAAGATATGCGTATTATTAAAGCTTGGTTTAATAATGAGCACCGCTCCGACTAATGACATAATCACGACTGCTATTTGCGTCAGTGAGGTCTTCTCTTTCATAATGGTTAAGCCCTGAATTATTAAGAATACGGATGTTAATTTACTTAACATATCAGCATCTACAAGACTTAACACATTACAAGTATAGATAAATGTTAAGAAGAGCACGCCAAAAATCGAGCGAATAAATAACCATTTACGATTAGCCCATGAACCAAAATAAGTAGGGATCTGTTGGTTTGAGTAAAACCTCTGGTTTTACTTCATACACTTGCGGGTGTAAAGGTTCAGGTACAATAGTCGCAGCCGTAGTAGTTGCGACGGCATTGATCGCTGAAGTTGGAGTAACATAAGCATTAGCCGTAGCTGCAAGATCATCAGGTAGTTTATGTTTGAGTTTTTTCTTGGCGGCTTGCACGCGAATATGACGAATAATGGCTAAACTTACCACCATAGAAGCAAAACCGCGGAAAAATACTTTTTCATAAGTGGAAATGCCTTCACCGATAAGTTTGTAAAGCAAAGCCATTGCGGCACCGGTTAACACTGACAGGAGAGTTAACAGAATACCTTTAGTTAGATTTGACATACTGAATAAAGTGTAAATGACTTTAGGTGATTAGTTTGGTTTCATAGTATAACAGTATCAATACTAAATAGGTATAGACTTTTTAAAATTTATTACCCATAGAGCTGCTATTGACTAATACACAGGGGCTAAAGCAAGAATAGAGTTAGGCTAGCTCTAACTTTCTTAATCTAGGTTATAATGAAGTATTGCCAGATTATTTTTAAATTAAGCCCAAAAATTATATGTCTAAGCCTATCCATTTTTCTCTGGCAAAAGTAGCTAGTACCTTAAATGAGCCAGATTTAAGTACTAGTAATTGGCAAGAATTACCTTTAGGCAGACTGTTACAATATAGCCAACCTTTTAAGTATCTTGTAGCCAGCAAGACTTATGCAAGCTCTCCGAGTGCTAAGAACCCTATTCCGGTTATTACCCCAGGGAAAAGCTTTATTAAAGGTTATACGCAACGCGATTATAAGGTTTATCGTGCAGATGAACAGGCAGTGATTTTGTTTGATGATTTTACGGCTGCGAGTCAGTATGTAGACTTTGCGTTTAAAGTACAAAACTCAGCCACGAAAATCTTAAGCGTTACTGATCCGCAAAAGTATGATGTGTACTTTTGTTATCTCTTACTGCAAGCACTAAATTATCAACCCCAAAGCCATGAACGTCAATGGATAAGTAAAGTCCAACATCTTAAAGTACGTGTTCCTCGGCTTGCAGTACAACTCTATCTCAAAGAATTATTCTTAAAATTAGGTGAAGAAATAGATCTAGTAGTCCATGAACTATTACTTGCCCAAGAGCGCAAACGCAAATTACAAGAATTAATGTTAATCGATGTCTTTAGCTCTAAAGACGTTTTAACATTAACAACAAAACCAAATATTACGACAAAGCTAGATTTCGTATCTAACCAAAACAAAGGTGTAAATCTCAATAAAGAAACTAATCAAACTCTAGAAACAAATCAAGATGAAGAAACTGATTTCACCTCAAATACTTATCTAAGTCCGTGTTTAAGATTTGCCTCCTTTGCACAACCTTGGCAAGCTGTAACCTTAGAACAAGTAGTGAAAATTGTAGTAGGTAAAACACCTACTTTAAGTAATCCTGCTTACTGGTCTGGAGGGACTATAAATTGGTTTACGCCAAGGGAAATAGGTAAACAAATTTATCTAGGTCAAAGCCAGAAAAAAGTTACTCCAGCAGGTCTAGCTAAATGTGTAGACAAGGTTTTACCAGCTGGTTCATTGCTTTTTACTTCGCGAGCAGATATAGGTAGATATGCTTTACTGACGCAAGCAGCATGTACTAATCAAGGAATCTTAGGTATTAGTCCAGATCCTAAAGCTCTTGATAGTTATTTTCTCTATACTTATGCCTTTGCAATTAAACGCCAAGCTCTTGCGCGAGCCAGAGGTTCAATCTTCGCTGAAATAAACAAACAACAACTTGCGACAACTAAGCTGTATTTACCGAGTCTTGACGAACAAGTTAAAATAGCGCAGTTCTTTGCCTTAATTGATCAACAAATTCAGAATTTAGAACATTTACTCCAACTATATCAACAACAAAAAGCTGCAATTCTTGCCAGAATCCTTAAGCCAGATATGTAAGAAGTCCCGAGATAAATCTCGGGACTTCTTACGTAAAGAAAGAGTAAGATTCTAGCTAAAAGTTTTAGCTAGAATCTTACCTAAATTGTATTCACCTGTACAGAACTGAACTTCAACAGCACTCCAAACGCACTTAAATTTTATAGCTAAGGTTTAGTAGTTGGTTCAGCTACTTCAGAATCGCTTGAAGTTGCAGTTTTTTCTGCATCTACGTCGATATCTGTAGCAATCAAGGTAACTTCAGCCTCTTCTGCAGCTTTAGTTGTTAAAGTTGTTGTATTAGTAGTTGAATAAGTACCCTGCTGGTTTGTATTAGCATTATCTTGGGTAACAGGACTAAAGATTAACTCCTCACTACTAAAGACTGTATTATTTGCAGACACATAAGCTTTGGCATAGGCTTGCGCAATGGTTTGCTTAGGCTGGACATGGATTTTACCAGTGCCTATGTCTTCGATTTGTTGTTTCTGTTCAGCGGTAAGTTTACTTAAGTCTGGAGAGTTCTTACAAAAGCGATGCGCATGACTAAGAGATTTCTCTTTGCGGTAACTAGCATTATTTGCTTGTTGCTTAGCGTATACAATTGGATCTTGACGATCAAACTCTTCAATACTTAAAGTTGCAGCCATAGCAATATTGTTATTGCCGTTTTCAGCTTGGGCTGCAGCTTGCGCTTTAAGTTTATCAAGACGACGCTTTTGTGAATTTTCGTGTAACATGCGACGAATATTCGAGAGAATTTTTAAACGTCGTTTGTTGTAGAAGAAAAGCGTAATACCTGATACAACAATTAAGAAGTAACCAATTTGCGATAGGCTATCAGGGATAGTGGCAAAGAAGATAAAACCGTAAATACAGTTCCAAAGTAAAGAACTATATGAGTACACACTAATCTCTACCGCCGGAGCATATTTAAGCGCAAAGGTAAAGGTATATTGTCCTGCAACCGAGAGTAAGCTAGCAATGATTAAGTAGATATAGTACTTAAGTTGTCCAGCAAAGCCTTGGAAATAGTACAGGGCTGGCCATAAACAAATTAAAACGATCAACGTTGCTAAGTGGCACTCAACGGTTAAAGGGTGTTCACCGTTCTTTTGCGTTGTTAGGCGACGTACGGCAATATAAGTAATAGCTGAACTTAAAGTCCCTATTAAACCAATAAAGTAAGCTCCAATATGAGGGTTATTAAAGCTAGGTTTAATAATGAGCATTGCCCCAAAAAGAGAAACAACTACCACACCAAATTGGGTAATGGAAGTACGTTCTTTTAAGAAAATTGAACAAATAATAATTAAGAAAACCGAAGTGAGCTTAGTCATCATATCCGCATCTGCAAGCGATAAGGCATTACAGGTGTAGATATATGTTAACATCGCAATCGCTCCAGTAATCGAGCGAATAAATAACCATTTAGTATTATGCCAAGAACCATAATACTTAGGAATTTGTCTTGCGGTTGCCGCCATACGCATTGGTGAATCTGGCGTTGGCTTTACAAATTTTTGGGCTGGGATTATGGTAGCCTGCGTTGACATAGACGCCGGAGGCATGCTCGTAGCCGAAGTTACCCCAATGTTAGCTTTAGTGGCTAACTCCATGGAAAGTTTGTTTTGGTGGGCTTTGGCTTTAGCGTGCTTACGAATCGTATAAATAATACTCAAGGTAATCGTCATTGAAGCAAATCCTCTAAAGAACACTTTTTCATAAGTGGAGATGTGATCTCCGATTAACTTAAAGAAAAGCGCCATAGTGGCTGCGATAAAGACCGAGAGTAAAGCTAAGAAAATCCCTTTTGTCAAATTCGACATATAAAGTAGAAAAACTAATCTTAAATGTGGGTTAAGGCTGTTAATTCTTAGCAGCTTAAAGCTCCTAAGGTTCAACAAAAAATATAGAGAGTTATCTTATAGTTTAGCAGACTGGGCATAAGATTAACATCAAGAAAAAACAGAAGTATTTTAAAAGGTTCTGTTGTGAGTTTTTAACTATCAAATAATAAAGATTTTGCTTTAGTCTTAACTTATTCGCTACTTCTTGCTAATGGATTACTTAAGTAACTAACTATATTTAGGAATAGGCTGTATCTAGAACTAGGATATATTTAGAAACAAGCTGTATTTAGGATTAGGATATATTTAGGGACAGGTTATATTGCGGTATAAGAGCATTTGAGAAGGATCTAATTTTAGGTACTACTTATCTTGAAGGGAAGGAAGTAAAAAAATCTACACATATTTTTTCAGATAACAGATTAGGAAGTATGTAAATAAAGCTTATAATTGTTATTCCGCATTCTCGAGATTTTTAACTAAGAATGAACAAGTTAAACTTGCTATAATAGAGCTACTAACCTCTAGAGAAAGGATAGAAAGCGAATAGCACATGAGTGTTTTTAATCATTACTTTCTTGACTGTTTATAATCATTGTTTGCTATTGCTTACCATTGCTTAGTATCGATAACTATTGATTACTATGCTTATTATCTGTCTTAAGAATGCAGGTTAGCAGATTTATCCTACGCTTCAACTTAACTCTCTAGTGCAAGGATGCAAATGCGTAAATTAAATATTGGTTGCTTAGCCGTATGTGCAAGTTTACTATGGACTTTACCAAGCTTTGCTAATGGCAATGATGCTTGTGGTGATGACAGCGCAACGATTAGTCAACCGAATCCTCTAATTAATAATGGTAGCTTAGACACTGAAGTTAAGCCGTTAGTAATTCGCTACATGCCTTACTATGAACCGCAAATCTCTATTTGTATTTACGGTGATAATGCATGTTCAGGTCATCCTCAACCTGTAACTTTTACGAACTTAACTTTAGGTAAAACTGTACCAGTTAAATAAGCGTTAACCTTGATTTTAGCTTGCTCGTTTAGCATTTTCTCGTTATAATAAAGCTATAGATGTCATATCTATGATTTATTCAATCGTAAAAATGTAAGGCGGCATCTGTCGCCTTTTTTGCGTAGAGCTAGCTTAAAGTTAGAATGCTACCGCCTAAAGTCCTAGAAAAGCCTAGAAGATTCTAGATTTTTCTAGGACTTTAGTGTATCTGTTCTCTGATAGAGTAAATAGACAATACTTGAGTAAGAGATTAACTAAAGAGCAAATAATTGCAAGAAGAATAGTAAGACTAAAAAGGCATCGAATTTTATGGAAAACAAAAACATTATTCTGAATAATGGCGTTGCCATGCCTAAAGTTGGTTTAGGCGTGTATAAAATGGTAGAAGAAAGTGAATGTATTGCCGCAGTGCTTGCTGCACTAGAAGCGGGTTATCGTCACATTGATACGGCATCTTATTACTTTAATGAAAAAGCTGTAGGTAAAGCCATTAAAATGAGTGGCATTCCACGCGAAGAATTATTTATTACCACTAAACTTTGGGTAAATGATACAAATGAAGCATTAGCCCCTAAAGCTTTTAAACAAAGTCTAGATAATCTAGGTTTAGATTATTTAGACCTTTACCTAGTGCATCAACCATTTAATGATGTATTTGGCGCATGGAGAGCACTAGAGAAGCTGTATGCAAATGGTGATGTACGTGCAATTGGCGTATCCAACTTCTTCCCAGATATTCTACAAAACCTTATTCTGTTTAATAACGTAGTACCAGCAGTAAACCAAATTGAATTACACCCGTTCAATCAACAAAACCAAGCGCACGCATTCCATCAAGAACAAGGGATTGTTACTGAGTCTTGGGCAAGTTTTGCTCGTGGACGTAATGATATGTTTAGTAATCCGGTATTACTAGAAATCGCTTCTCAAACAGGTAAAACTGTTGGACAAGTAATATTACGTTGGTTATTACAACGTGATATTGCGGTTATTCCTAAATCAGTAACTCCAAGTCGTATTCAAGAGAATATTAGTATTTTTGACTTTAGTTTAAGTGATGAGCAAATGCAGTTAATTAGTCAGTTAAATGAAGACCTAATTCTGTTTCACGATGAACGCCAACCAGAAGTAATTCGTAGTATTTGTTCTCGTCTCTAGAATTTGTTCTAGATGCTAGAACAAAATGTAAGAAGCTAGTTTCTTAGCTAAGAGCTTAGCAAAGATCCTTAGTAGCAAGATTAACTACTAAATTTATTTTCAGAGCATGTTACCTAATCTCAAGGGTTAGAGACATGCTTTTTTGTGTTTACGGGATTGCCAGATAGAAGGGCGCCCATAAATTAAAGCACATAGTCAGATTAGTTCGTTTCTTTTTCTTCTTCTTCTTCTTCTTCTTCTAATTTTTGCTTTTCAATTATTTAGTGCTTCGTTTTGATTTTGTTGGGTAATAAAATTTTTAGTAATAGGTTTAGATACAATTTTAAGGGTAAAATTGATCTATTTATCCAGATTTAAATCTATTTAATTGGATTTAAAAGCTATTTCGGCTGCCGCTCTAGGTAATCTAATCGAGTGGTTCGATTTTGGGGTTTATGGTTATGTCGCTTTTGTGCTGGGGAAAATTTTCTTCCCCGATGCTAATCCCTCAATTCAAGTAATTGCCGCTTTAGGTACATTCTCTGTGCCGTTTATTTTCCGTCCATTAGGTGGGATTATTTTTGGAGCACTAGATGATAAGTACGGACGTAAGCATATTCTTGCCTTAACCATCATCTTAATGTCGTTAAGTACGTTTTGTATTGGTTTAATTCCAGGTTATGCCTCTATTTGAATTTGGGCTCCGATTCTACTACTGATCTGTAAAATCGTTCAAGGTTTCTCGGTAGGTGGTGAATATTCAGGTGCGGCGATTTTCGTTTCTGAGTATTCTCCGGATCGTAAACGTGGATTTATGGGATCATGGTTAGATTTTGGTTCAATTGCTGGTTTCGTACTCGGAGCAGCAGTTGTATCGATTTTACAATTTAGCTTAAGTAACGAACAATTTATGTCTTGGGGTTGGAGAATTCCATTCTTCATTGCTCTTCCTTTAGGGATAATTGGTCTGTACTTACGTCATGCCCTTGAAGAGACTCCTGATTACCAAGAGCAACAAGAAGCACAAGAAAGTGCTCCACAACAAGAACGTGTTACTTTTGCGGATATATTCCGTAAATACAAAAAAGCGATTTTAGTATGTTTAGGTCTGGTAGTAGCAACCAATGTTCCTTACTACATGCTCTTAACTTACTTACCTAGCTACTTTACGCATAATCTGCAATATTCGGAAACGCACGGAGTGTTAATCATTATTGCGGTAATGGTTGGTTTACTCATTCTGCAACCGATTATTGGGATTCTTTCTGATAAATTTGGTCGTCGTCCATTTGTGCTCCTAGGAAGCTTTGGGATGTTATTCCTTTCTATTCCAGCACTATACTTAATTCAACATTATAATGTGGCAATGATCTTTGTAGGTCTGTCAATTCTTTCGCTATCGTTAATTATGTTCTTAGGTGTAATGGCTTCGACATTACCGAGCTTATTCCCAACGAAAATTCGTTATAGTGGAATGGCAATTGCATTTAATCTTTCGATTTTAATTTGTGGGGTGACGCCAACGCTTACTTCATCTTTAGTGGAAATGACCGGTAACTTATATGTACCATCCTTCTACTTAATGGTGTTTGGGGTTGTAGGTTTTATTACTGCATGGTTTATGCCTGAAACTTCAAATACCCCAATGCGCGGTTCAGCTCCAATTGCTTCGAATCGCCGTGAAGCAGCGCAAATCATTCACGAGTACAATGAAAATCTAGCCGATTCAATTCAAGAAATTGAAGAGAAGATCGCTAAATTACAAAAACGTCGTGATGAATTAGCAGCTCAACATCCACATATTGACTAGAAAGAATGCAGTTTTCTTTATTTCGTGCATAATCAATACTTAGTATTGCTCGACCACCTTAGAGACGGTGGTTTTTTGCGTTTAGTAAAAAGAGATACACCAAAAAGTAAATGAAGACTGATAAAACTAAACCTAGTAGAACTAAGCCAGATAGTTAACTAGTTAGATAAGAAAACTGTAGCAGTCTAGGGAGTATGTAAACTAGGACAAAAATAAAGAAGTTAAGATGGAAATTTTGGATATGTCTCTATTGGATATAGCTTCATTGGATAGAGATAGCCCAATTGGATAATAAAGACCGCTTTAAGAATTATGAGATGCTGTTCAAGCTAAGGAGAAGGGAAGGGAGGAGAATGAAAAACAATTGTTGAATTAAACTCAATACTGCTGTAAAAGAGAAGCTATTTATCAAGGTTTGCTCATTAATTATAATAGTGATAAGCAAACAACAAGACTATTTAAGGATAATAAATGACAACATTAAATACAGCAAATAATAAAGTTCCAAGCCTAACTTTAAATAACGGAGTAGAGATGCCTCTCTTAGGTTTTGGGGTATTTCAAATTACCGATCCAGCACAAGTAGAAGCTGCGGTATTAAAAGCTTTAGCCACAGGTTATTGTCATATTGATACTGCACAAGCTTACATGAATGAAGAAGCTGTAGGACGAGCTATTAAAAAATCAGGCATTCCTCGCGAAGAAATATTTGTTACCACTAAATTATGGGTATCGGATATGGCTGAGGGTAAAGCGGCTACAGCTTTAGATCGTTCTTTAGAACGCTTAGGTTTAGATTATGTAGATCTTTATTTATTACACCAACCAGTAAATGATGTGTTTGGCGCATGGAGAGATTTAGAGAAAGCTCTAGCAAATGGTAAAGTGTGAGCTATTGGTGTATCTAACTTTGCTCCAGATCAGATACAAAATCTCATCGAATTTAATCAAGTACGCCCAGCAGTAAATCAAATTGAGTCTCATCCGTTTTATCAACGTTACGAAGATCAAACTTACCTAGAGTCTATGGATATTGTTATGGAGTCATGGGCAAGTTTTGCCGAGGGTAAAAATAATATTTTTACGAATCCTGTACTGATCCAGATTGGTAAGAAATATGGTAAAACCCCAGCTCAAGTTACTCTACGCTGGTTAATTCAACGTAATATTCCAGTAATTCCTAGATCAGTAACTCCAGAACGTATCGCAGA
This sequence comes from Psittacicella hinzii, assembly GCF_003585935.1. Classification (GTDB taxonomy): domain Bacteria; phylum Pseudomonadota; class Gammaproteobacteria; order Enterobacterales; family Psittacicellaceae; genus Psittacicella; species Psittacicella hinzii. The sequence continues at coordinate 12,024 of NZ_NRJG01000093.1, read as the reverse complement.
GAATTTTGTGGTCTTTGATTTTAGTCTGAGTGCGCAAGAAATCGAGCAAATTGAAACTTTAGACTTAAACCGTAGTCTATTTATTAATCACCGCACTCCAGAAGCAGTGAAGTACTTAGCAAGTTACAAAACTAGTAATTAAGAAGCTTTTAAATAAGACAGTAATTAGTAATCTAGTTGCTAGACAAACAATAAAATAAACAAATAACCAAGCAAACAACTAACCAAGTAAACAATAACTAAACAAGTAAACAACACAAACAACACAAACAACAGACAAAACTATGAAAAACGTACAACCAGCTAAACAAGTTTTATATATTGGAGCAACAGGCTCTTTAGGACAAGTAGTAATCCCTGATCTTATTGCCAATACTCAAGCTCACTTTACCCTTATGGCACGTAATCTAGACTATCTCCGCTTACCTCAAGTAGATAGTCAACGCTATAGCCTCTTACCTGGAGATGCTACTAATCTAGCAACTTTAGTTAAAGCTATGCAAGGTAAAGACCTAGTCATTGTTGCTGTATCTGGTAGTATGGTTAAAATCGCAAAAACCGTTATCCAAGCAATGCAAGAAACAAGGGTTAAACGTTTAATCTTTGTAAGTTCGTATGGCATTTACGGAGAGATTACCGGTAATCGAGGCATTAATTCAATGCTAATGCCATATCGTGAAGCAGCTGACGCCGTAGAGCTCTCTGCCCTTGATTACACCATTATGCGTCCAGGTTGGTTTGATAATAGTAGTGATCGGAGCTTTACTCTTTTTGTTAAGGGAGAGATTATTACGGGTAATAATATTTCACGTTTAGCTCTTGCAACCTTTATGGCACAAATTATTAACCAACCTGCTAAATACAATAAACAAAGCGTCGGTCTAGTGCGTGACTAAAAAGACAATGAGTGTCTCATGAAGCCTCATTGTTATGAGATATATAAAAAAGCGACTGGGTAACCAGTCGCTTTTAGTATGCGTTTATTTAATTGGATCAATTAAAATGAATAGTGAATTATAGCCTAAAGCAACAATCGCCCAAATTAGGCTATGAGCTTGATATAATATAAAAGCTATTAACCAGCAGTTAACAGCAAGGACTAATCCTTTACCTAAAAAGTAAAGGATTTATTACCTTACCAGTGAGCCTATTTTAGGTATCTCCCTTATGCTTTCCCCTTTTACCTAGCTACATGCGGGAGAGCTACACTGGTAGGAAGAAAAAAGCCTGAGAATTACACTACAGTCTCGGAGTCTAAACACGGAAAGTATAATCTAGAACCGACCTAGCTTGGATCTAGATTGTGCTTCTCAGGCCAACCGGATAAATATTCTTGAGGCACTAACTTGAACATTTAGTGGTTTAAGTTTAGGGTGAAAATATCACTAATAAAGCACATCATTTCACCAAATAAAACTAAACTTATACTGTTTGTCTAAGCTAGTACTTTTTTAGTAGTTACCACTATACCACAGTAGGTTCAAAATAGTCAATACTAAAATAGTACTGCCTGCTCATCGGGTTTAAATTATGACACGAAATAAAGCAATGAGTAATGCTTTTGAGACTTCCGTTAGTATTTTAGGTGACGGTTGGAATTTATTAATTTTACGCGCCGCTTTTGAAGGAAAAACACGCTTCGAAGATTTTAAACGTACCTTAGGGATTGCTCCAACAATGCTTACTAAACGTTTAAGATTTTTAACGGAGGTTGGAGTGTTAACTAAAGAGCGCTATAATGACCGTCCACCTCGAGATGAATACCGCATTACACCAGCAGGTCTAGACCTCTTCCCAATTCTAACTTCAATTAGAGAATGGGGATTAAAGCACTTTGGTGATAATGAACCTGCTGAAATCATGATCGATCTAGCAACTGGTAAACCAATTCGCACTGAATTTGTAGATCTAAACAGTGGACGTGCAATTAACATGATGCGTATTGGTTATATTACAGCGCAAGAAGATTCGTATAGTGAACCTGAGCCTGCTTGTGCTGATGAAATTGCCGAGCGCGTAACAGCTCACGCTTATGCAATGTACACCCAATATCAAAACGCTAACGAAGAGAAATAACCTTTAGTTTTTGTAATTAGAGGTAACTGCCTTAGGTTTAATTCCGAACTAGACTAAGCGCAGTCTTTTCGTTAGAAGCAAAGAACTGATTTAGGTAAGGTCTAGTAAGTTAGACTCTTCCACTAGCCAACTTATAGCAGAAGTAAATAAGTAATCCAGCACCAAGGAGAAATCCCTTAACAAGAAAAAAGTTAATCCTTTGCTGGATCATTATTGATATTAACTTCGAGTAAGTGCTTTATTTGTTATGTAGCCAATAGCTTGTAGCCATCGCTTCAAGCTATTGGTTTTTTGCGTAAAAGCAAAGACAGAGAGTAATTTAGGCGAAAAGTACGGCTTTTATCCCCGTTTGCGTGGATTTTTTGATACAATTATAAAATGAGGTAATGGCTAAATTTTCTCAGAATAAAAATTATGCCTAAATAGTAAAGATAGTCTGCATTTATTCTCAATCCTCATTTGCTTCACTATAAAGCATTGCGCTTGTACTCCATTTATTACTACTTGTATTGTTAATATTGCAGCTTGAGATTGAGTAAATGCTAGAGCGACTATCAAACAAGAAAGCGAAACAGCAATAAAAATTTGAGAAAAGAAAATAATTACTTTCTAAATGGATTAACAAACAAACCTTATTAAGACAAAAGAGTGAGTTCTTTAGATTAGTCAGTATATTAAAAGAGCATAGATCAGCGTATTGATAAGAACGTTGATCAGTTCATTAAGTGTATTGATGAGAAGAACTACACATTGATAAGTATATTGATGAGTATTTTGATAAGCGTTTTAAAGCGTTTTTATCAAAGTATGCAGCTCATCCAAAGTTTGTTTTTAATTACTCCCACAATGTAATATCCATTTATAAATTAATTAGAGAGATATAGGATATTTACTCTATGAGTTCACGTCAAAATCCTACTGGTTTCCCATTTAATGGTGAAGAACCAAAAGAAAAACCAGTAACAGAATATAAAGCTGAAAATGACCAGCCACCGGCTAGTCAAGAACAAACTCCGCAAACAGAAGATCAAACAAGTTCGCAACAATCATCGTCACAAAGTCGTCAACAAAGTGGCAGCAACAATAACAACAATCACAATGGACCGCATGTTAATGCTTCTTCGATTGTAGTTGAGCCACCACGTAGTCGCTTTATGGGACTAATGTTAGTGCTAGCTCTAGGGCTATCAGGTTTTGCGGTATATAAAATGTACGAACCGTCAATTTTTAGTACTCAAGACTTAGAAGCTACAGCTAAAAACTACGTTACTGTAAGTGATTTCAATACTTATAAAAACTCAACTTCGCAAGATATTGAGATCTTAAAAATTAAGTACAATATCTTACAACAGCAGTTTGACTCTCGTTTAAACCAAGCTAGTCCACAGTTTGATCGTACGTTTGGTGGTACACCAGCTCCTGCAAATACTAATTTTGGTAACTTTAGTAATGGTAGCAACGGTAGCACTAACAATAGTACGACTGGCACAACTACTAATACCTCTGGTACAGCACAAACTGCAACTGGTACGGCTGCAACTAATGCCCAAGGAACTACATCAGATGGTAATGCTACAGGTGCAGTTCAACCACAAGTAAATGCTGACGGTACTATGCCTCCTCCGCCAATGAATATGGCGCAAATTGTAGAGCAATTCGTAACTTACGAACGTTTAAATCAAACCTTAAACGATTTTCGCCAAAACATTGAAACGCAAATCAATAACTTAAACGCTAAAATTGCTGCTTTACAAGCGACAACTGGTTTAACTATTGATCCAAATGCACAAGCTACTGGTAGCACAAGTAGTGCAGCTAATGCTCAAGCTGGTACAGCAAATACGAAAGTTGCTAATGCCGCTAATACAGCGCAAGCTACTGAGAGTAAAGCTACAGCTGATAATAGTGCAATACAGGCTTCGACTACAGCGAACAACACCGGAGTAAATGGTTTAACTAGTGAACAAGTTGCAACTATGTTCAACCAACTAATCCAAGCTCCAGAGTTTAAAGTGTACATGGGGACACTAATTGCTGAATACGTAGCCGCACACCCACAACAATTAACAGCTGAACAGCAACAACAAATTGCTGCAAGTGTAGCGCAACAAGCTGCTGAACAAGTATTAACACAAATTAATGCGAATTTACCAGCACAGGTTGAACAAGCAGTTACTACCCATTTAGGACAAGCCAACTTAGATTCTCTAGTTGAAAACAAAATCAACCAAGTTATCCCAACTGTAATTAGTGAGAACGTTAATAAAGCTATGGATACAGCAGTAAACCAAGCTGTAACTAAAGCAACAAACGATCTTAATACGCAAGTGGGGCAACAACTTAATGCTGCGCAAGAGCAAATTAATTCTCGTCTAGGCAATCTTTATGCCCAAGTTAATTTAGTCCTTGTACAACAAAGCTTACAAGCTGTTCAAGCTGAATTAAATGGTAATGCGAATTTAGATAAAGTATTACTTGGCTTACGAGTAGCTTATGCTGTAGCGCCAAACGTTGAATTACGTGCAGCGATTCAAGAAGACTACAATGTCCTAGCTGCAGGTCGTATAGAGAATAATAATGCGCAAGTAAGTTCATTACTCATGGCACAAGTAGCTAAAGTAAATGACTTACCGCAATTATCTAGTGACGACTTAGATAAAGCAACGAATAAAGCTAAACAAGCACAAAAAGAAAGTGCATTTAGTAAAGCGACTAAAGATTTCTTTGCTAAGTTCGTGCAAGTGCAAAAAGCTGGTTCAAACGCTACTTTACCAAGTGAGAACCTGAACCTGTACTTAAAAGAAAACCTCAAAATGCACTTCCAAGCAGCAATTATTGCCGCAAGCATTAACAATACCCAAGATTACCGTAATGCCTTAAACTTAGTGGCCAAAACCCTAACAACCCTTTACCCACAAAACAATAAAAATGTGGCTGCGCTGTTAGGTAATGTCCAAGAGTTACTCAAAGCAAATCTGGGTTATGACACTAATTACAAACTAAGCTCATTACAGTTATTAGCACAAGCAAGTGAGTCTAAAGACGCTCAAGCTACAACTAGTCAAGAGACTACAGCAGCTAGTCAAGATAAAGCTTCTAGCAAAGCTGACGAGCAAACTCCAGCTAATAACCCTACCCCTGACGCTAATCCAGAAAGCACTCCGGCAACAACTCCGAGTGAACCTGCGACTCCGTCAGATGATGAGCAACCAGCTTCTCCTGCTAAGCAAGACTAATCTAAAAAGAACTTCCATAAAAGCTATCATGCAAAGGTGATCATATATAGATGATCATACGCAGATGATTGTAAAAATACGATCATATACATATGATTGCAAAAAGGACTATCGTACAAAGAAAAGCCAATCATAAAAGATAGCAATTAAAAATCTCTGTATGAAGATAAGTATCTTCGACTATGGAGATAAAGTTCTTAAGGTCTTAGCAGACACTGTTAATTAGTAAGCACTAAGGGCTTTGCTTAGTGCTTACACCAACTTATAGGTTAAACTTTATGTTTCGCGTATTTGTTTGGTGTTTTATATTCCTCGTACTGTTAGCAGTTGCGCCATTGATTTCTGCAAATCAAGGAGCGGCAATTATTACTTATGCAGGTACGACGTATAAAACCTCTTTATTTACGTTATTAATCGTATTCTTATTAGCTTTAGGAGCTTTTGAGATTCTGGCTTTTGTTTTACGTGTGCTCTACCGCATTTTATTTGGCTGGTATGTAAACCGTAAAGAACGTCGCCAAGCTAAAGCTGACCGTCTAGTAGAAAAAGGGATGCGTCAAGCTTTATCAGGTGACTACCGTAAAGCGCAAAAAACTCTTTCTAAATCAGCAACTAAAGCTGATCTACCATTCTATAATCTAGCGCAGACTTTTGAGTTAGCAATTAAAAACCGTAATGTACGTTTAGCTAAAGAATTACTAGCACGTTGCATTGAATCAGCACAAGATAACGCTAAAGACCAAGAGTTACTTAACGTTTGTAAATTAAAATACTTTGTTGCTGATCAACAATGGGATAAAGCAAGCGAGTTCTTAGCGAAAGTGCGTGAGAAAACTAATTCTGAAGAAGTAAACTTAATTGCTCGTAATATCTATATCCATACTGGACAATACGGGATGTTAGAAGACTTACTACCGTATTTAGAGAAACAGCAATATATTCTGCCAGAACAAGCTAAAGCTGATTACACTTGGGTGTACCAAGGTTATATTGCTAAACAATTAGCTCGTTCAGATAAAGCTAGCGATCTTGCAAATTGGTTTGATTTACAAACTCGTGCTCATCGTTCAAGTGTAGCTTTCCGTAATGAAGTGTTAAAAACTCTATTAGAAAAACATGCTTATTATGAAGCTATTGACATTGCGGCCGAAACTATTTCACGTTGTAAAGTTGCAGAAGTTGAAGGGACTATTTTCTTTGACTTACTTGAACAAATTCAACAAGATACGCTGGATAATAAACTTTGTCGCCGTATTGAAAAATACTATCGCTTATACTCAGAAGCTTCACAAATTCGTTTTATGAGTGTAATCGCTCATCTTTACTATCGTCGTGCTGACTATACTAAAGCGCAAACTTGGGTGGATCAATTACTTACTGCACAAGAAAAACAAGGAGCTTTACACCGTCCGGACGATATGTTACTAGCACAAGTGGTGTATCGTAAAAATAATGCCGAAGCTAAATTAGTTGGGTTAACTGATATTATTGATAATCAGTACAACAATAGCTATCAGCCACATACTGATACTCCGGAAAAACTTGAGGACAAAGAGAAAGATTCTGCTCCTCAAGCTTAAACATAAGTTTAACCAAACAGCTCTGTAGGTATAGCCTATGGGGCTTTTTTGTTAGCTCAAAACGCAAAAAGCCCTGAACAATGTTCAGGGCACAATGATTGAAGATAAATTAAATTTAATTTAAGTTCATTTAAGTTAATTAATTGAATAAGTTAATTAATCTAAGTAATCAGAGTAATCGAGTAAATCTAAGTTAATCTAAGAGTAAATTTACTCAAGCTCTAGCGACTAGCTTGAGCATAATGTTGTTGACGGGCTTTGAGGCGAGCTTTAGCTAGTTTTTGGATGCGTTTGCGCTTTTGCATCTTGGCTTGTTCTTTACGGCGATTAACCACAAAGAGATACAGACCTGCAGTTACCACAAAGACATAACCTGCTAGCGACCAGAAGTCTGGTAAGAAATCAAAAAACATCATGCCAAAGATAAGCATCCAAATTAGTGATGAATAGTTATAAGCACTAATTTCAAAAGCAGGAGCATACTTGAGGGCAAAAACCAAAGAATACTGTTTAACAATGGCAAAAATAGTCGCTAAGAACAGAATTAAGTAGTACTTACCTTGACCTTCCCATCCTTGGAAATAATAGATAGTTGGGATAAGTGACATAGCCGCTAGCAGTACAGTTTGATTGGCTTCAATGGTTAGTGGGTTTTCACCATTATCACTTGTAGCTAGTTTTACTCCGGTGTGATAAGTAAAAGCCCCAAAAACCGTAGATGCTAAACCAGCAAGATATGGCAGTAACTGCGGATTATTAAAGCTAGGTTTAATGATCAGCATAGCACCAATAAAGCTAACTACAACTACAATAATTTGCACGATACGTACAGGCTGTTTAAAGACTATCCAGCCGAGAATAATCACCATTACTGTCTCTAGTTTTTGAATGGTGTCAGCATCGGCAAGGGGCAATTCATTCCAAATATAAATGGTAAAAAGCACTGCTATATTAGCACACATCGAACGAAAAATTAGCGTCGGCAGATTGTGTTTATAGCCAAAATAACTAGGCTTAATAGCTTGCTTTTTCGGATGAATATAAGTTGAAGTTGCTAAGTTATTTGTTGGTGAGACTCTCGCCATAGCATAGCGAGTATCTAAAGCTTGAAGTTTGCGATCATGACGTTGACGTAAGTAACAAATAATTGTCCATGTGACAATCATTGATCCTATGCCACGGGCAAACATTTTTTCCCAAACAGAAAGATGCGTATCAATAAGTTTAAATCCCAAAGCCATGCATGAAGCAGCAAATACAGACAGTAATGCTAAGAGTATGCCTTTAGTTAAGTTGGACATATGTAATCCTGTAGGTAAGAAGATGGTTTCTCTATTTTAGCAGTTTTAACTTAGAGCAAAGAGAAAATTCTTAACTGCCCCAACGCAAAAATCTCAGAGAAGCAAGGGATTGCTTTCTCTGAGATTTTTCAGATCTATTCTTTAGATAATTTACGATAAAGCGTAAGTTTACTACTCCAAGAAGTAACCCCTTTACGCAGTAAATTGTTACACGGACGTGTAGATTTACCTAATAGCCATTCACTAAAATGCTCTTTCCAAGTTTGATGTACGAGTGAGCTAGTTTCTGGATTATAGCTATAAGCGCTATTGTAAAAGTCGACAACTACTTCGCTTGTATGCTGTTGGCCGCTAATTTGACAACCGATTGTCGGAATCTTAATAACATAGTCGCTTAGCTCGACAGGTAATGGCGCAAAAGGCGTCGTCCAAACATGAGTACGATTACCACTATAAAGTAAAATCGTATAAGAGCGTAATGAACCAAAGGCAGTTGCCGGACTTGATTCAGGAGCAATTAAGCGGCGATCGGCGGCAAAAATGCCACTTGTTACCATACCTTGAGCAATAGCTCCTTGTTCAATAAAGTGAATATTTGGAGCTAAGAATGCACGTAAGTATTGTCCAGCGTACGGATTTGTTGGCGTATGGATCTCTTGGCTTTTTAAGTAATCACCGGTTGGAGAACTTGCATGAGCATTACTCCCAAAACCTGCATAGTTGCTGCTTGGTGATTTTTTATTGCCTTGCTCCGGTTCATTAAGCGCATGGGCAACCAGTAAACCAGTAGCCGCTGCTAGGCGATAGCTTGGGTGTTTACCGTAAAATGCTATGCTATGCGGAGTAAACATATGCACCGCTTGTTGTGCCCACTGTTGAGCTATGACTGGGATAATCGGACCGGTAAAGTTAGGTTCGATTTGTTGTAACCAGTACAGGCAATAGTAAAAGCTCCATGAGTTACTAAAGTCGTAATCACCATTAGCTCCATCACGCCACCAACCATTGGACGTATAAAATTCAACTATACGTTGATAACGATCTAGGTTGGCAAATTTACTATAGAATTCTGGATGATCTTTCCAACCGCTAGGGCTAATAGCTACTAAATTAAAATAGGTCTCTGGATTATTTAGTTCATACGGATTTAGATCTTTAGCATTAAGGTTACGCTGCGCGTAAGGATAGTCTGCTCGTTTAACAATCGGTTGTTTTAGATCAGCAATAATAAATTCAATGGTCAGAGGAAAAAGTAAGCAATGATCGTCTGTTACTTTAAGCTGTACTACATGCTCTAACCAGCTAAGGATTTGTTGCTGTTGCGATGGCAATAAATAGTAATAAATTGAATGACGACTTATCCACAGAGCTAAAGCTAGATCATAGGCTGAATGAATTAATGGTGAATAGTCGCTTGCTTGTCCCCAATAGCCTAAGCGCCCAGCATTAGTAGCATTTAAAAAGCACAGACGTAAAGTATGTTCGTACTTACTATATTTAGTGCGACTTAAGGCTGGTTGACTTATGCCCAAAGCACGCTGTTGTTCTGGGCTTAAGATTTGCTGGTAATGGGCTACATAAGCAGCAAGTACAGGTAAGAGACGCGATGAACCTTCAATCGAAGCTTGATTTAAACTATGCGAAGATGGCCAGCCTGGATAGTAGGCACGCGTAAACTTATTACTGGCGTAATGATCAATAAAGGCATCTAAAATGTACTCGGTTGTTAAACGTACATGTTCATAGAGCCATGATTTACCTGTAGGCGTAAACGGACTTAGGCTTTGTTCATAGTTTAGCGCAAGATAAGAGTTAATATGCTGTTTGAGAGCGGTAAAAGGTTGCGCTTTTTTATAGTATCTTTTTTGTTTGGGGATATGAACAATTCTTTGCCAAAAGTATGAAACTTTTTGTCCCCAAGTGTCTGGTGTTGTAGTTAAGTTAGGTTCAGTTGTTGCAGCGATGTATAAGTTAAAGTCACGCATAGTGCGCTCCAAAAATCCTTAGTCAAAATATAGTGCTTTGCTAGCGGTTTGGCGTAAGGATTGCCTCTAATTCCATTCGCAAAAAGCAAGTATAGCAAATTAGCGATAGTCAGTACAAGATAACCTTGTGTATCTTAATCCTTTCTTTTTTATCTTAGTGAAAATAACGAAAAAAGTACAATAAAAATTTGCGATTTGTGTCACCAGTCACACTTTTAAGATTTAATTACACGCCAAGTGCCTAAACGTGTGATAATAAAGAGAGAGTAAATAATCTTTTTTCTTTTTGTGGCGGCAAAATATATACTTAGAGCGCTAAAACAAAACGTAAACTTTCCACATTTATTGCCAAAAAGGCAAATTATTTACTAAACCTGTATTAGATAAATTTAGTCTTGATTAGTTGTTTGTAAATACTACAAGAGGTTAAAGCAAAGAGAAGACATAATTACTACAATCATCAACTCTTTAATCTAGATGCTCTAACTTATCATCACACACATTTGTTTAACCTAAGGTATAACATGGTTTTTTAACTTAGAACTTGCAACCTAGAAACTGCAGCAAGCTAGCGATTGAGATTGCTACTTACAAAGCAAAAATCACGAGCAAGTATTTCTAAGTATCCATAACACCATAACACCATAGCACCATAACATCATAACTTCTTGTAGTGGTTACATATGGCAATCCTGATTAATGACATCAATGCATTAATTCTCTAGCAATGAGGTTTTGCCATGGGTACATCGCAAACCAGACGTAAACAAATAGTCGATCTGGTAAATAGTATGGGTTCCATTTCCGTAGTTGAATTATCTTTATATTTTAGGGTATCTAAAGTAACCATTCGTTCGGACTTAGATGCTTTAGAAAAAGAAGAACAGTTGATTCGCATGCACGGAAGTGCGATGTCTATAAATTATAATAAGGATCAAAATACCCTTAGATACGCAGCCGAGTTACATTTCCATGAAAAACAACATCATAATCGCGGCATTAAAGAAAAACTAGCCCGTCGTGCGCTCAAGTACATTGAAGATTATGATACGATTTTACTGGATTCAGGAACGACCATGTTTGAAATAGCAACACAAATTGCACGCAAACAATGGACAAGATTAACGGTTATTACTTCCTCGTTACCTGTATGTGATCTCTTATGCAATTTTAAGGGCATTGAAGTCGTGCTGTTAGGAGGGCACTATCGGAAAAAATCTCGCAGTTTTTCTGGAGCTGCTACCGAACAAATGCTATTAGCTTTACGGTTTAATAAATTATTTATGGGTGCTGATGGCTATCATCCACAACATGGTCTAACAACTCTTTCGGAAAATGAAGCAAGTCTTAACCGCTTAATGGTAGAAATGGCAAGTCAGGTATATGTTGTCATGGATCATTCTAAGTTTGGACGACAATCAAGTAATTGGATATGTGAATTTGGGCGTCCTAATGTAGTAATTACTGACGATCGTTTAAAACATGAATATATAAATGAATTACAAGAATGTCAAGTTAAAGTAGATGTAGCTAAATAAGTAATCTTATATACGACATATCATCTTTTCAAAAGAAGATATATTAAAACCTTTTTAAAGATCCTTAGGGATCTTTTTTTTGTGTTCGTCTAGTATATTGTGTTGTATCCCTTTTTATAGTATCTTTCAACTCCTTTTTGTAAGGTGATAAGAGATTTATTGAGAAAAAATAAATCCGAAAATATAAAAATAAGATTTATATATATGGTAATAAATGTAAAACTCTATATATATTTAGCTTTTTTATATAACTTTAGACTTGTTTGAGCTATCTAAAAAAGATAGAAAAATGTTACTTTATTTAATAA
>NZ_NRJG01000092.1 GCF_003585935.1 Psittacicella hinzii | reverse complement strand
TTATAGATTTATCTCTGAAGAACATGCAGATGAATTAATTTTAATTCGCTTGAGAGGTAAAAATTAAAAGGTTTTAATTTTACTTAATTACATTTCTACTCATTTTGTGGCACTGCTCATTTGGTAAAAATTTTTAATTAGGCTAAAGTTATTTACGTTTTAATTAGGCTAAAATTAAGAGCTTTAGTTTATAAAATTTATAAATAGATAAATCTTATAAATAAATTTGATTTTCTTAATTTTTAGTATATAATGTGCGTATAAGATGTGAATCTTAAGTGGTTAAAAGTATTAAAAAGTTTTATGGAGAGGTCATTGACTTCTCCATTTTTTGTGCTTTAAATTTGTTATAAATGCTCTAAGAATTGCAATTAAGTAAAGTTAGTTTGGAATTGATAACATTTTTCTTTTATCTAAGTGGTTGATTTTTAGCAATCGTTAAATTGTTAATGTTAATTATTAACAATTAGACCAAGCAAACCTTGGATTTAATGCTAATAGTTCATATTTAAGATTTTCTAAACTAATAAATCGCTGTTTTTACGTACACTTAGCTTTTTTAGCTCTTTTAAACTCGTATAATAGAATTAACAAACAAGCTAACTTTAAGTTCTAAAGAATCTCTAAGATTACTCTTAGTAAATTAAGAGCAAGTTGATGAGTGTTACTTAAGTTTTACTTAAATTTAATTTAGAATTTAACATGCTCTCTAATTTGGCTTTAGCTTAAAATTTATTTCTCATTTATAAGAAAGTTGTTAATAGTTGTTAAAGTAAAACTAAAAATAAAAAATTAAGCGTAAATAAATAATCAAGCTTAAAAATAATAAAACTTAAGCCATAAAGCTTAAAAAATATAAAGTTTAAGTCATTAAGCTTAAGTCATAAGTTTAAATTAAAGCCGACCTTAACAATTATTATTCTTTGCTGTTTATAACCTTTTCAAGAATTTATCCCTAAGCATTTGCTGGGTAAATATTATCTTTGCTCGTTCGAGCAAATTCTTTAGCATAATTTCTTGAGGTTATACAGCGGACTTTCTTTCAGCTATAAGGATCTTAAGATATGTTAAAACAATCTGTAATTGATGTTTTAAATAAACAATTAAATGCAGAACTAGAAAGTTCTAACATTTACTTAGTTATGTCAAACTGGTGTCGTACACGTGGTTTATTAGGTGCTGCAACTTTCTTCAAAGGTCATGCTGATGAAGAATATCAACACTTCAAAAAAATCTGGAATCACTTAGAAGACAATGATGTGCGTCCACACGTAGGTGTTGTACCTGCTGTAAACTTACAAGTAAGCTCATTAAAAGATGTATTAGAACAAGCTTACGAGCACGAAAAACTAGTAACCAGTTTAATTAATAACTGTGTAAAAGTAGCACAAGAAGCTAACGATTACAAAACTTTCAACTTCTTACAATGGTTCGTAGACGAGCAAGTTGAAGAAGAATCATTATTCTCTGATGTATTAGCTAAGTTCGAGATTGCGGGTACAGATGGTATTGCTACTTACTACGTAGACCGTGATATTGAGAATCTTCACTAATAGACCTTACAACATCAGGAGACCATTATGATTAATCAAAATATCGTAAACCTATTAAACGAAAAAATTAATCAAGAATATTTTCGTTCAAATCTATTTTTAGATATTTCAGGTTGGGCACAAGATTTATCTTTAAAAGGAGTACAAGGTTACTTCTTAGCTCAATCACAAAAAGCTTTAGCTAATGTATACGCTGAAATTGAATATTTAAATCAATGTGGCTATGAAACTACCTTAGGTCAAATTAACGAAGGGATTCGTGAGTTTGATAACATTGAAGATCTATTTGTCTATGTATCGGAAATGGAAAAAGGTTATAAAGCTGATTTAAATAATCTGTTAGATGTATGCTTAAGTAGTAAAGACTTTGCAACTTATGCTAACTTAGAACCACAAGTATCTACGCAACATGCAGATGAGTTTTTCTTAACTTCAATGCTAAATAAAATTGCGATCGTAGGTGCAAAAGGTCAAGGTTTATACTTAATCGATAAAGAATTAAGTGAGAAATATCCTTTACCAACAGAGGAAGCTGCTTAGTCTTGCAAACCGTGCTTGGTTATGGTTTATTAAGCCATAGTCTATTGCAACTAGGAATATTGTATTCTTAGGTTAAAATTAGAGTGATTACTAGAGGGGCATGCAAAGGCATGCCTCTTTTTAGATGCATAAAAAAAAAGCAGGAGTTTTTTACGACTCCTGCATTTATTTTGCGTTTTTTCTTAACTAATTAACTTCTAATTAATCAAAATGCTAATTAGTCAAACTGCTAATTAATCAAACTGATAACCAGCTTTGATTTTAGTAAACAGCTCTTCTTGCGTAGAACTTGCATCTTTATCAGATGGAGTTTTATATAGAGCAATAGTTTGTGTTTGCTGAACAAAGTCATTTAACAGTTTTACTAGTTCTTCGTCGGTATACTTCTCTAAAGCAAAACATTCTTTTAAAAGATTAATCAGATATACAGAGTAAATGTTATTCTTAGTAAATTGTCCTTCAAATTTAGTAGCAAATGGTAAAAAGAGGTTATGACCAACTAAGTACCAACTACTAATTTGTGCCAGATAACTAAGAATTAACTCGTATAGATCCTTACTTGCAAAAAAGTTTTGATTTTGCGTGTAGTATACAAACAGATTTTCTCCTAGAGTAGTATCTTTTCCAGCTTTGACACTTTCACTTGCATCGATAAACCAGAGATGCGTAGCTTGCTTAATCCGCGGATGTTTATGCGCAGCCGCTAGAGTACAGAGATCTGACAGTTTAGGATTAAAAAGATTAGGGTTTAAGCGTAACAGTTTTTCCTTTTTAATGTACTCGATAAGCTTGTCATGGTTAGTGAACTTATAAAAGAACACTTGTTCATCTACACAGTTAATTTCAACAGGGATACGTAAATAAACATTAGCAAAAGGTTGTGTTGTTTCCTTTTGGCTTTGTTTAATGGTTTGTAACTCTTGATAGAGCATTTGCTGTTGCGCTAGTGTTGGATGTTGTTCAAGTAAGTCACAGTAAGCATGACAAAACTCGGCATTTACAGCGTAGTATAAATACTCGGTAACTTGCTCATGACGGCTAACCTCCGGAAAAACAATAGCTTGGTTACTTTGCTCAAGATAAGTTTTTAATGCTGTAATAGGCTTACCTTGTTGTAAATAATCAGCATATTTTTCTAAGAGAATGTCAAATTCGTCCTCTTGCTTATTGTTAACATACTTATTAACCGCTTTCGCACCACTAAGAATTAGTTCTTGCTTAATTTGCTCTGGTGTTTTACCTGTTTTTAGTGGTTCTAAGATTTGTCCATAAAAAACAAAACTTAGAGAACTACTTTCAAAATCAGGTAAGCCGTAGATACTATCCTTACTTGCAGAGTTTTGATAAATTGTTAATTTTTGCAAGGTTGGAATACGTTGATCTGGAGTTATAGATTTAAAATCAGCTCCACTTGCATAAGTCGGAGTAGCAAAATCTCGTAACTGTTTTGGACTAACATCAATAAACTTAGCTTTAATTGGAGCTTGTTCTTGATAAGTAAGCACTTGGTATTGCTGACTTAAGTTAAAGATTTGCTGATAGATATCTAATAAAGATGACAGATCATCGTAGTTCAGCGAATTTTGTTTAGCTACAGGCGTTGATTCTTGAGCTAGACCTTGCGCTTGTTCTTGAACAAGACTTTCGGTTGGTGCTTGAACTTGTTTTTGTTGTTCTAGCTCTTGTGCAGACACGCTTGCTTTGTTCTTTCTTTGCCAGAGTTGATTAAAACTTGGCTGCGCACTCTGTAAGAGAGTTTGGGCAAGTTTATCTACTGCTGTCTTAGATGAGTTAGAGCTTTGATCATAGTCTAGATTAGCGTCCTGATTAACTTTCCCTCTATCTTCCTCTCTATCTTCCTCTTTAGCTTCTTCTCTTGTTACAAGTTGAGCAATTTTAGCTTGTAATTGTGTGTGTGCTAAGCCGTAATTTTGTAGAGCAAATGAACCTAAAGAGAGAGTTTTAATAAAGCTTGCATCATTAGGAGTAGAGTAGAAGCTGCTTAATAAATCCGTAGCCAGAGCTCGTTTAACTTGTGAAGCGGCTACTTCTGGAGCAGCTTGCTTAATATCATCTCCAACGATATTAGAATTTACTAAATCAATGCTTTCATAATTAGCGCTTTGCGCTGGATATAAATAGTGTGCTGGTAAAACTAAATTCGCTTTAATAAAATCTACCACATCCATGAGAATGCTTGAAGCTGGTAGGTCATTATCTTTCGCGTCTTTACCAATATAACTTAGCACTAGTTTTTTACGAGTGTTAGTTAGAAGCTCTAAGAAGTCTTGTTGCCCGAGATTGTAATTGTTTGGATTGTTACTACAGATTTTTAATTTATCCGTAAAGTCTAAGGCTTGAGCTGTATTTTGCGTTGGGAAATCATTATGATTTAAGCCTAAGCAAATTACATATTTATAACTACAACCACTCGTGTGCGCCATGGTCGCGAAGGTGAGCTTGTTATTACTAAAAGATTCGCTTTTAATACGTTTAGCTACACTTGCTAGCATATCCTTAAACACAAAACGATCGACAAGTTTATTACTTGCTTCAGCTTGACGCGCTTTAATTTTGATTTCGCGTAAAATAGCTTGCGCTTGATTACGTGCGGTTTCATTATGCGCTAAGTAGCGATAAGTAATTTCACCAAAGAAATCAGCCCATTGTTCAACCGTATGTAAAGCATGAACTTTACTGCTATATTCACTTAGATCTAGCATTAAGCTCGTAAATTTATGTAAACGTTCTGAGGTTTGAGAACTAGCAAGTAAAGGGATTGCTGGTGTTAATAAGGTTGGCTTGTCAAGGGTAAAGCTATTTTGCATACTTGCGCGAAACAGCAGATGTTGCCAAGAGTTATAGTTTAATAATGGTAAATCTTGTTGTTGCTCGGCATGTGCCAGTTCACTTATTTGATTATGCAGTGGTAACTGATAGTTACTTGCTGCATAATTAATTTGTAACGGATTATAGCCATAACCCATTTGTCCATTAACTTGATGGTTGTTTAATAAGTTATGTAAAAACTTATGGTCATCAGCTTCAAGTTTATATAACTCACGTGTACCAGCAAAACTTAACCAAGATTGTAAATCTTGATAACTAAACTCATTAAGTTTTAGTTTAAAGATAAAATCCCAGAGTTTAGAAACTTCTTGCTCTAGTAAGTTATTGAGTAAGATTTGGTACGGCGGAATAAACGTTAACTGATTTTGTTGTTTCAGTTGGGTGTAAACTTCTTGCTCTTGTCCGTTACCCTCTGGAGCTTGTAGTTGCGCATAGAATTGCTCAATCGTTGCTTTATAAGTATCAATATTTGGCGCAACAATTAAGAAATCACTAAACTTAATTTCATTACCTAGTGCTTGCTCTTGGCTAATTTGGCGCAAAATAAAGTCATGCGCAAATTCTAGTTCACGACGACGCGAATGAGCTTGTACAACCGTAAATGAATCATCACCGCGCGCATGCACTAAATATGGAGCTTGTATTTGTTCATTAGTAGTATAGTTATTACTAAAGAACTTATATTTACGCTGCGTATCAAAAGGAGTATATTCAACAATTGACGCTTGGATTTGTTGTAACAGGCTTGGTTGTTGCAGACTTAACTTCCCAAGTTGCTCTAAATAATGAACTCCTTGCAGGCTCGTAAATACTTGTTGATAAAGTGCTGAAACTTTATTAGCAGTATATTGCGCTTGTTGCTCAGGGCTTAAATTAGTTTGTTCAATGTTTATGGCTTGTTCATAAGCTTGGTAAACCGGAGCTTGTTGATAAGCAAGTGTAAATAGACCTTGCCAATTAGTTGCTAATTGCGTGTATAAAGGTTGCTCGGTATGATCTTTACCTGCAAGAAGTGGATTTAAGAACATGTCATACTCGGCATAGAATGGAGTTTGACTTAGTTCTTTGTCAGCTAGTAAAAACTGTTGCCCAGAGAATTTATATTCTTCGATAGTAGTATTTTCAGTTTCGAGTAAATCGCTTGGGGTTAAGAAAGCTTGTTGTAAACGTTTTAAACTTGAACCTAAGTAGCTTAAAAGGTTTTGATTAGCGTAAACATTACCTGTAACTACTGGAGTTGCGTAGTGCGTAATATAACTACTAAAAGCATCTGCAGCCTGATTTAAGTTGGCATAACAATTACTTAAAAACTCTTTACGACGAATAGTCGCAAACAGATGCGGAGTAACTGTATTCACAAAATACAGCACATCAAAGTGACAATATTTAGCCACTTTTTTCAGCACGATTAAGTCACGCGGGCTGTAGATTTTAGCGTCAATAATAAACACACGTTGCGGGTGTTCTGGTTCTTGATCTTTATCTGTAGCTTCAAACTCGGACTCGGCAATTAGAGTTAGAGCCTCTAATTGCGTTAAGTAAACTTTTTTGGTGTCACGAAAATTAGTACTTTGTTGACTTAATTGTTCAAGGGCATAGGAAGAGGTTTTATGCACGACCTGTTGCATAAAGAGCACTTGTGATTGTAGGTCAAGATCGTTTTGTACAGCTTCAACAAAGTGCTTTTGCATAAAGTCTTTAAAACTTTGATTAGCATGCCGAGGAGTTATATGTCCGCCTTTACTCAGCTGCTCATCGCTAATGCCAAAATCCGCGTACATAAGATCAAGAATAAACTCTGGATACTCTCCGTATAATTTTGAAGCAAACGAGTTTAAGGTCTTAGCCACAAAATACACGTTGTTTTCAACGTAGTTGGCTGATTTAAGGTTTTCTTGCTCTTTAAGGTTGGGGAACAAATTGTCCTTATATAAAGCTGCACTTTGTAGTAAAGCTTGAACATAAGGATCATCTGTTTTTTGTAGATATTCGATTGTTAACCACAGAAGTTTTTGATTAGAAATAGAGGTAATCTCTAAGTCTTCACGTAAGAGATTTAACTGTCCATTAGGGTCAAGAAAGTTCTTAAAACGTCCTTTTAATAAAGGAGCTAGAGTTGGACTAAATTGTTTAATACTTAGTTCTTTTTGGTTAAGTTTTTTCAAAAAGAGCGTTTGAATTAATTTCATTAAACGTGGTAAGGAGAAAAACTTAGGTTGCACTCTTACTCCAGGTAAGTGTTGCATGTGTTCACGGATTTGTTGTTGTAATAAACTATTACCTGTAACAAAAATATCCGTATTGGCTAAACCTTTTTCTAACCAACGTAAGTTCATGCCTGATACTTCAGGATCATGCAGTGCCAATTGAGTAATGGCACTATTTTTTTCTTTGTGATTCGACATTTGACTTAGTAAGTCAAGACAAACCGGTAGACTATTGTATTTAAGAAGGATATACATAAAGCAAAAATACGTGTCTATAAGAGCGCCTAGCTCTTATGAAGAGAAATGAATTTGGGGACTAACTTAATAGCTAGTCTTATTTTAAGGGAAAATAAATGATGCTTTAGATGTTTTTACTGCAAATCCGAAGATTTAGTGTGTAGATTTAAAGCTTTTTCTCACTTAGTTAAGGCTTGCTGCGCTTAAGATTTAAGTGTAAAATTATTTTCTCTTAACTATGGCTAAGACTTAGGTCTTTATCCTAAGAACTCTTAGCTCTTAGGTTATAATGAGAAAAAAAGTAAAGACTATTATGCAAAAGAAAAAACTTGTTATTGCCATTACTGGAGCAACTGGCATTATCTATGCCCAACGCCTCTTAGAGTTTTGTGCACTAGTGCCAGATGTGGAAACCCATCTTATTATTAGCCCTGCTGGACAATTAACTCTCAAACAAGAAACTAACATTAGTTTAGCAGAATTAAAAGCTCTTGCTGATTATGTTCACAACTATCAAGATATAGGTAATGCCTTATCTTCTGGTTCTGTAAAAACTACGGGCATGGTGGTAGTTCCATGTTCAATTAAAACTCTGTCAGCGATCGCCAATAGTTATGACGCTGATTTAATTACGCGTTGTGCGGATGTGCACTTAAAAGAACGTCGTCGTTTAATTCTGTGTGTGCGTGAAACACCATTACATTTAGGTCATTTAAGATTAATGACCCAAGTAGCTGAATATGGCGCACAAATTATGCCTCTAGTACCTGCTTTTTATCATCAGCCGCAAACGATCGATGATATTGTTAATCAATCGGTAGCGCGTATTCTCGATCAATTAGATATTGCTTATCCGCAAGAAGCCTTTACTCCTTGGGCTGGTTTAAAAGGTTAAAGCTCTGTTTTCTTCTCAATCTCTTCTATATCTCTTCTTTGTCTAATTTATGACTGAATTACCTAAATTATCAGCTTTACAAAATTATCAAGCGCGACATTTAATTGTGCAAGATTATGCTACCTTTACTAATGCAGCAGCAAAGGCAAATAATGCCCAAGCACTTAAAGAAAGTAATGTAGGAAAGCAAGACCTAAAGCTAAAAGTAGCAAAAGAAAAGACGATTGAAAAAGGAGTGATAGCTGAAAAAGGACATATAACTAAACAAGCTACTGTAGCGGAAAAAGTAAAGATAGAGATAAAATCACAAAGCTTAGAAGAGCAACAAGAAAAGTATAAAAGCGCTAACGAAGTTAAAGATATAAGTTCAGCGCGAGCTGTAGTTGAGCAACAGTTAAGCGAACTAATGCGAGCTACTGATATTAGTCTACCTGCTTTATGGGTGGTGCGTGAGGTTACAGAGGTTTTACCACTTCTCTCGATAAGCTTAGAGGCGGTCTGCCAAAGTTTAAGCACTCAACAGCAATTAGCTTTTACACAAGTGCAAGTGGTAAATCTAAGTGGACAAGTTTTAGCTAGTTATAAAGTAGATAAAGCTCTCGAGCATGAACAACTGGTTGCGACGTTCCGTATTATTCTTTGTCAACGTGAGCAAACTAAAACTCTGCTGGGATATAACTTTAGTGCTTTGGTCTATAACTACTTTAATGAAGCTGATTTACAGTTACAACAAGTAAATCCTATCTTAGCGCAGAAACAATTACATGCACACAACCTCTTACATTGTTTGCCAGCTTTAGCTTCTGGAGCTACTGCTTATTTATATTTTGCTTCAGCGGTATTAACTGCTCATAGTTATGCTGCTTATGTTTATCAAACTTGTGTAGCGTTAGCTTCCTCACCAAGCCAAGATAAAAATCAACCCCAACCTGTAGTAGAGAGTGAGTTAGAGTTTAGCGCTGGTGAGCAACAAGCTGCAAATCCCGCTTATGCGCAAGTATTACAAACCTTAAGTACACAAAGTACTTTACAGCAAAAGAAACAAATTACTATCCTGCTTGGCGCACGTGGGGTGGGTAAAACCACCTTAATGTTGCAATATGTGCAACAATTAAGCGCAGCTAAGATTCCGGTTTATCTTACTAGTCTAAAAAAACGTGAAGTCTATGCCAAAACTGCTGCTCTTTACTTAGCACCAGAATTAGCTGCGCAACCAGATCCTTCTCTAGAAGAGGGGGTATTGTGTATAGATGAAGCTGCAGCTTTTACGCAAGGGTTACTCTCGCAGATTGTGCAACAAGAAAAATTTACGCAGCTAGTTCTAGCTACTACTTTAGATGGTAATGAAAGTGGAGCTAATTTAGGTTTTTGGCATAAGTTTATCCAGCAGTTAGAGCAACTGTTACCAGATGTGCCAGTAAATGTTTACTGGTTAACTAAACAGTTTAGAGGACAAGAGCAAGACTCCATCCAACAAGCTGCCCAACTCCTTGCTGGACAAACGAGCATTGCCGAACTGATTTCTTTTACGCTAACTTATGGTCTGCAAAATAAACAGCTAAGCGTTTATAAAGTAGGGCAAACTTGTGAGCCTTTAGTTGTAGCCGAGTTTCAAGCAAATAATGTAGTTGTAGACTCCTCTAAACAACAAAATAGAGACTTATCTTTATTAGGTGCTCATAAACAGCTAGTAGATTACAAGCGTAAGCTGCCAGTAGATTACAGAATTGAGAAACTAACTACCTTTAAGCAAAAACAAGAGTTTTTTGCTCTTGCTTACCTGACACATTATCGTGCGCAAGTGCAAGATTTTGCAACTGCTTTAGATTTAGAACAAGAACTCTATGGAGTATATGTAGATGAGCAACTGATTGCGGGAGTGCATTTAATTCCTGAACATCTAGATCAAACATACTTTAGTGACTTATATCCAGCTGTATGCCAAGGTACTCGTTTACCTCCAGGTAATATGGCATTACAAACCTTAGTAACTCATTATGGTTTTAAACCACAAGCACTAGAGGTTGGTGCTATGCGTATAAGTCGGATTTTTGTTCATCCTGTATATCGTAATAGTGGTTTAGCGCAAGAGCTCGTAGCTTTTGTGCAGCAAAAATACTCTTACCTAGCAGTAATGTATAGTTATGCGCAAGGCTTAGCTAGATTTTGGCAGGATTTAGGCTTTAAACCTTTATGGTTATCTAGAGGCTTAAATAAAACAACAGGACAAGTAAATCAGTTGCTCTTTTGGACATGTGATAAAGAAAATCAGATTTGTCTTGAAGCTTATGCTTCTTTACATAATTCTATCGTGCAGCTTTATACAGAGTTATCTAACCTGCGTGCATCATCTAATCTAGCTCAAGAGCTGCTAATAAGTAATCATAACTCTAGTATTAATAACTCAAGTAGTAATAAACCGCACTTACTTAATCTAGCAGATAACTACTCTAGTGCTCAAGTACAAGCCTATGCTACTTATCCATGTCAAACTTCCGCAGATTTGGAAGTTATCTTAGAACAAATAACTAGTTATTACACTTCTAACAGTTCTGCAGGCTTACGTCTTAAAGCTTTAGTCGTTCAAATCAGTTCGTTACTTATGAGCAACCCTGCAATGGCTCATAATTTAACTTATTTAGCAACTCTGTATGCGACTAAGCAATATCCTCTTAAAGCTTTTAAAGCCGATTCAGTCGTAATTGCCCAATCTTGTCTTAACTTGTTTAAATCTGAATACGCATAAATAGGCGGCTTAATTTAGCTAATTCAGGCTTGTCTTTACTACGAAAATTTACCTTATAAGGGTTAAATGTAGTAAAATAAATACTTAGTACCTCGGTTTTTGAGGTGCGCAGAATACATGTAATTTTTATGAGGCATGGATTTAAGATCCATGATTAAACGCAGCGATTTAACCAATAGCAGATGCTAAGAACTACGAAAGTTTTTTCTGCTATTTGCCTAGCGTTTATCCTCTTAAACTTTAATTTTTATTTTTGTCAGTATTATGTTCTTAGACCCTCAGAGTGAACATAAATTATTTTTCTACACTATTTTATAGGCCACAGCAATGTTAAATACTTTGATCAATCAAGGATACATTGTTGACGCAGCAAATATTAGCTTTCTGCTTCATCCCGAGCAATACCAACAAAAACTAGTTGAGTTAATTAGTAATGCTAAACAGCGCATTCTCATGAACTGTTTATATCTCGAGAACGATGAGAGCGGACAAGTTATTATGGACGCACTGATTGCTGCTGTTAAACAAAATCCATATCTACATGTTGATATTTTTATGGATTTACATCGGGCACAAAGATCACGTATGGGTGAACAAAAGTGCCAAACAAATGCCGCATGGTATTTTAAGCAACTGTCTCAACTAAACCAAGATTTAGTAGCGCAACATCAGCTAGCGCGCAATCCAATTAATATTCATGGCGTACCTTGTAATGCTTTAGAGTTATTTGGGGTTTACCACGTAAAAGGTTATGTGTTTGATAACACTTTACTTTATTCTGGAGCTTCGATTAATAATAACTATTGCGCATACAAAACTTATCGTCAAGATCGCTATCAAGTAATTGTCGATCAAGATTTAGCGACCGCTTTTTATAACTTTGTGATGACTAACTTTGCAAGTGAACTACCTGCAGATTTAGCACCATCAGCTTTAGCCAGCCAAGCCGCAAGTGCCATTCAAGTATTTAGTCAGAAATTAGCGGCTAAACCAGATAAAGCACAGCGCGCTATTTTTAGAAAGTTTAGACAACAAGTTCTTGCTAGCAACCAATTACAATATCAACAAGTAGCTTCAAGCCAAACTAATCGTGCTCATAACCTTGTACCTGGTGCAGTTATGATTACGCCTGTATTTGGCATTGGTAAAAATAATCCGCTTAACCAAGCTATTTTTGATGCCATAGATATGGCGCGTCACAATATAAACATTTATACTCCGTACTTTAATTTCAATAAGAAATTAACTAAGCATTTAATTAGTCAATGCAAAAAAGGAGTAAAAGTGCGTATTGTCCTATCGGACAAAGTGGCAAACGACTTCTATGCCGATCCGCAACAAGAGAATTACACTTCGGCAAACTCTTTACCTTATCTCTATGAATTAAATCTGCGTAAGTTTTTACTCAAAAACCAAGATTTAATTAATAATGGTTCTTTAGAAGTATTTGCTTGGAAACACGATACAAACTCATACCATGCTAAAGGACTCGAAATCGATAGCACTGTTCATATTTGGACAGGTTCGAACCTTAATCAACGTTCGTTCAATATAGATGCCGAGAATGCGCTAATTGTTTATGATCCATACAAACAATTAGAGAGCAAAGTAGCAACTGAAACTCAGTTTATGCTCCAGCATGTGACCAAACTCACATCTTATACCCAAATTGAACAAACTAAAGATTATCCAGTACGTGTAAAACAAACCTTACGTCGAGCTAAGTTCTTCTTTATTGATAAACTTGCTAAACGTCTGTTTTAAGCTAATCCCCCAAACATAAATATGTTTGGGGGCAAAGCTCGTGCTCTTAAATTTTTATAACTAATTGCAATATGACTTTATCAACAAACAACAAACTGTTACAAACTTTAGGTTTACCATTTAACCTATCGTTTAGCCAAACACCTAAAATTGCTCGAGTGGTCGAAAGTGCCATTCCTTTTTTAGTGCAACAACAAATGCTGGAGTTACTAGCGCAAGCTCCTGCAGATGGTCAGTTAGTAGTAATTGCTAATAGTAATAATCAAGCAGAATATTTATATACCATTTTAAGTGAATTAGCAGGGACACGCGAGCAAGGTTATTATCCAGTGTATTTATGCCCAGACTGGGGAACTCTAGCTTACGACCAGTTCAATCCGAGTGCACATATAGTTTCAGAGCGCATTGCGTTTTTACAAGCTTTAGGTACAGCTCAACCTGGGATTTACATTATCTCTTTACCTACAGCCTTACATCGTTTAAGTCCGAGTAATTATTTAGTCTCAACAACGAACTATGCAGTAGGACAACAACGTAGTAAAGAGCAAGTTGTAGCTGATTTAGAAACAGCTGGTTATCGTCAAGTGGAAGTAGTATATGAACCTGGTGAGTTTACTCTTGCCGGACGTAATATTAACTTCTTTCCCATGGGAGCAACTTTTCCGTTTCGTATAAGTTTTTTCGAAGACGAAATTGAACGTATTCGTCAATTCGATCCAGAAACGCAACAAGTAATTGGCGAAACAGAACAAATTGCTATTAACCATGGTTCTGAATATCCAATCGATGAAGTAGGACGTCATAACTTCCTACAAAACTTTGTTAAATACTTTAATCAGCGTATTTCAATTGATAGTAACTCGGTTTATGAGCTCTTAAATTCGGGTATTATTGCTCAAGGTGTACAATACTATTTACCGCTGCTTTTTAATCAGCCTTTATCAAGTCTAGCTGATTACCTTAAATCATCCCATACGCAAGTAGTGTACTTTAGCGGCTACCAGCAACAAGCTGAGTTATTTTTAGCTGATAATACTCATCGTTATCATGAACGTGAGGGTAGTCGTACTTGGCCACCAATGCGAGTTACGGATTTATACCTCAATGCCGACGAGCTATTTAGTCAATTACGAGCTCGTGCTCAAGTGATTGAGTATGAAGATTACTTTACTACTCTAGCTAAACAAGCGGCAGCAGGGGTGCCGGTAATCTCAGTTAGTCAAGCGAATACGAATCAACAAGCTCTTAAAACTAACTTAAACTTTGAGGCTGCTGATAAAGAGTTTAATACACAACAATTAAGCTGGCAAGCCGAACATACAAGTGCCTTTTTACCGCTCGATAATTTACAGCAGACCTACGTTGGTAATACTGTAGCCGCAACTAATGATGAGCAAACGGTTGAGCAAAGATTTAATTATTCAGAAAAAGAACAATTAATTACTTTAGGCTTAAATCGTTACAATCAGCCAATTATGGGTGATCGCACGCTTGAGTTTTTACAACAAGCGAATCAGTTAACCCTAAAATCACTCTTTGCGCCTAAAATTAATACCAATCACCAACTAATTAAATTAGTGCAGTT
This sequence comes from Psittacicella hinzii, assembly GCF_003585935.1. Taxonomy (GTDB): domain Bacteria; phylum Pseudomonadota; class Gammaproteobacteria; order Enterobacterales; family Psittacicellaceae; genus Psittacicella; species Psittacicella hinzii. Next base: position 6,891 of record NZ_NRJG01000092.1, on the reverse strand, counting down.
TATTCGTAAACTTAAAGCTAATTTTAGTCGCGTGCAAATTACCCTCACCGTAGCTAATCAAGGGCGCATTAATCCGTTCTATGACTTAGTCGAAGAATTACCGTTTAAGTTTATTGAACAGCCTGATCAAGTAATTAGTACGGCTCTACAATTTAGTCAAGCTTATAAGCCTTTTACCGGTCAAGCACGAGCGAATCGCGCTTTAATGAGTGCTGCTAAAGAGAATCCAGCAGCCGAGCGTCAAGCGGTTGAACTTGCTTGTGTGGTTTCATCTTTACGTTCTGGTTTTGCTTACTATAGTGAAGAAGATAAAACTGCTTATGTAGTGCTTTCTGAACAAGATGTTCTTGGTTCGTTCCAAGTACGTTCACGTACGCTCGCTCGTACTAAGCAAAAGAATGCAACCCAAGTAATTCAAGGCTTACTTGAGTTACGTCCTGGACAATTACTCGTACACCAAGCGCATGGGATATGTCGCTATTTAGGTTTAAAAACTTACGAGTACACTCCAGGTTTTCCTGAAGAAATGCTCGAACTTGAGTTTAGTGATACGAAACTGTCTGTACCTGTACGTGATCTGCACTTACTAAGCATCTATAGTCATCAAATAGATCCAGATTTAGATCCGCGTTTACTTTCAGCCGTATCCGGTCGTGCGGCTAAACGTTGGTTAAAACAGCGTGAAGCGGCTTTAGCTTCAATTCGTGACTTAGCTTCAGAACTCTTAGAAGTGCAAAGTCGCCGTGAACTCGAAAAAGGTTTTGCTTATACCTTATATCAAGAAATGTACGACGACTTTGTCTCGCATTTTAGATATGAAGAAACTCCAGATCAGTATGCGACCATTCAACAAGTACTCGATGATATGATGAGTGAAAAGAAAATGGATCGTCTGATTTGTGGGGACGTAGGTTTTGGGAAAACCGAGATTGCTATGCGTGCAGCCTTTGTAGCTATTACCAATGCTAAACAAGTAGCAATTCTTGTGCCAACTACGCTTTTAGCAAAACAACATTTCGAAAGTTTTAGAGATCGTTTTGCGCATACGGGGGCAAATATTGAACTGTTAAGTTCATTTAATACCGCTACCGAAAATAATCGTACTCTTGATCGTTTAGAACAAGGTTTAGTTGATATTGTAATCGGTACGCACGCACTATTACAAAAACGCACTAAGTTCAAAGATCTAGGTTTACTAATTATTGACGAAGAACACCAGTTTGGGGTGAAGCAAAAAGAAACCATTAAAGCCCTTAAAGCTAATATTGACGTGATTACGATGACGGCAACGCCAATTCCACGTACCTTAAACTTAGCGCTTAATGGTTTTAGGAATATTTCTTTAATTGCGACTGCACCACCAAATCGTCTGTCGATTATCACTAAAATGGTTAATATGGCTGACGAAGACATTATTCGTGATGCTATTAACCGTGAGCTCCAACGTGGGGGACAAGTATTCTTTATCCATAATGATATAGGTACTATGAACACTATTGTCACGCGCTTACGTGAACTAGTGCCTCATGCGCGAGTAGTTGCCGGAAACGGGCAAATGGCAAAAGGACAACTCGAAGAGGTAATGTTAGGTTTCCATAACCAACGTTATAACGTGCTTGTATGTTCAACCATCATTGAAACAGGGATTGACGTGCCTAATGCCAATACCATTATTATTAATAATGCGCAAAACTTTGGTATGGCACAGCTGCACCAATTAAGGGGACGAGTGGGACGTTCGTTTCGTCAAGCCTATGCCTATTTAGTTGTTCCTAGTGTGAATAACCTTAACGATGATGCCAACTTACGTCTTAAATCCTTAATTGATATAGATTCTTTAGGGGCAGGTTATATTCTGGCGACCCATGACCTAGAAATCCGTGGTGCTGGTGAAATTTTAGGGGATAACCAATCAGGTAAAGTTGATACCATAGGTTATAGTCTGTATATGAGTATGCTGCAAAACGCAGTTAAACAACTGCGTCGTCAGCAAGAACTCAATTTAGATAACCTAATGGATAAACGTATTGATCTTGAGCTTAACATAGTTACGATTATTCCTGATGCTTATATCCATGCGGCTAACCTACGTGTGTTCTACTATCGTCAAATAAGTGCAGCCACTTCCGAGTTCCAATTAGACGAAATTGCTAATAGTATGATTGAGAACTTTGGTAATTTACCTAAATCAGTACGTGCGTTATTTATGCTTAATAAACTACGTTTACGTTATCAAGATACCGATTTAGTGTCGATTATTGGTGATCGTCAAAAAATTGTGATTAACTTTAGTTCGACCCAATATATAAACGGTGATGCCTTATTTGCGTTAGTAACTAAACATCCTGGTTCATTTGTTGCTAGTCCGAATTCTTTAACCATTAAGCGCTTACCTTTAGATGATATTGAACAAATTAAAGTCTTAGCGCAAGTGCTTAATATCATTATGAGTAAAGAGAAACTAAGCGCGCAACAAGTGTATCTCCAAGATGCAGCTAGTTCTTATGCCCGTAGTGAAAATGCTGCAAACCGTAAAGTTGCGACCGGTAAAGGGACTTTTGCTTCGCAAGTGCATAATCCGCGAGCAGAAGTAACGCACGACACTACTAAAGAAGTTGTTGAGGTTGCTAGTGAGTTAGCGGCTAAACAAAGTGTAACTACAGTTGCCGAGCAAACTGCAGCAGATGCTGATCAGACACAAGTCGTAAAAGCAAAACGCCGCGGTCGTCCACGTAAAGTGGAGGTAGCTGCAGATAAAGAGCAGAACGTAAGCGCTAATGAGCAAGCTGTAGGAGAAACTCCAGCCTCAATCTCCTTAGCCGAAGACTTAGATCTAAATGCAGTTAATGATCTCTTACCAGGAGCTGGGGAGCATGAACCATCGACTGATCTCAAGTTCCGTCAAAGCTTAGATACGCAAGTACACAAAATTCAATTTGAGTACGAAATTGCTGAACATCAAGCTAAAGAGGAAGAACTGCAAGCTGCAATTGATCGTCAGTTCACGCAAGATCTTGCTCCAGAACAAGTAGTCGAGAAAAAAGTTGTAACTCATATTGCCCATCAGCCAATGTATCGTAATCCTTTAGCTGCCAAAGGTCCAACAGCTAAAAAATACCTTACTGCAGCTGAAAAGCAAGAACAAGAGTTACAAGCTTCAATTGCGGCTAAAGGTGAAGCCTTTGTAATGCCAAGTGCTGAAGAGTTGGCTAAAACTCGAGGTAAAACTAGTCGTGGACTATATGAACGTAAAGGTTCAGCCCTAGCTGGTCAACGCCTTAAACGTAAAAAGTAAAAAAAACAAGCAAATTTAATACTCGATAGGAGTAAATTTTGCTTTATGTTTGTTCGTGCTGAAAAATGTTTTTCGTTTGATATTTTTTGGCTAAATCTAGAAAAATCAAGCTCGCGTAAGCGAGCTTTTTTTATGTAAAAAATGAAATTTAGTATAATAGAAGACTACAAAATTTAGCTTAAGAGCTAAATTTTTCGAGAGTATCCCAGATTTTAAATGCCGATAAATTGATAACAGAGCTTATCAAGGTAACAAACCTCTATTTTTTAATTCTCATGTTAATTAAACCTGTAATGTTAAAAAAGATTTCCACCAATGTAGCCGTAGCTCTTTCATGCTTAAGCCTTTGGGCATGTGCTGCAAATGCAGATAATCCAAATACGAGTTTAAATACTAAAAACCCTTATGCGCATAATGGCAAAATCCCTTTAGCGCTAACCGTTCCTTTAACTACAGACAACACTCCACGTACGGAAATTCCGTATATGGAAAATGCTGAAAACTGGGACGAGTTCGTTGCTTTCTTAATTGCTCAAGCTAAAGCACAAGGTTTTGATCAACAAGTACTTAATCAATTAAAAACTTTAACGTTTAACCCACGTGTAGTACGTGCAGACCGTAACCAATACGAACGTATTACCGAGCGTAATAAAAGTACAAGCAAAGATACAAGCAAAGATACGACAGCCACGCAACCAGCTAAGCCTTTAACTCCTAAAGAAGCTAGCTTAATGCGCAACTACTTAAATATGCACATTAGCCAAGCTAAAGTAAATCGCGCGGTTGCTTTACTGAAGAACTACAAACCGGTTTTAGATAAGATTTCAGCTAAATATGGCGTACCAAGTGAAGTAATCGTTGGTCTTTGGGGTATGGAATCGAATTTTGGTCGTACTCAAGGAAGCTATAATTTACTTGATACTTTAGCAAGTTTAGCTTATGAAGGTCGTCGTCGTGTTTACTTTACGCGTGAGTTCTTTAATGCTTTACGTGTAATGGAAATTAACGGCTTTAACAAAGATGACATGAAATCATCTTGGGCTGGAGCTGTAGGTCAAATTCAGTTTATGCCTACGTCATACCTAACTTATGGTGCTGATGGTAATGATGACGGTGTGATTAATATCTGGTTAAGTGTAATCGACTCATTTGCCTCAATTGCTAATTACCTCCATAAAGAGGGTTGGAATAAAGATCTCCCTTGGGGTATTAAAGTTGATATGAGTTTTGCGGATTACTTAGGTAAATACAAAGATTACATTGGTATTACTAAAGAATCTCGCACTCTAAGCGAATGGAAAAAACTAGGTATTGTAACTAGTGCGAACCAACCTTACATGGTAAATGCTGATAAAATTAAAGCAAATACCCAATTCTGGTTAGTAGTACCGGTTAATGAACCTAAACAAGCATACTTAGTATCGAACAACTTTAAAGTGTACATGCACTGGAATCGTTCAGTTTACTTTGCTTATGCTAATGGTACTTTTGCGAACTTAATCAATCAAACTTACCATAATGATGTAAGTATTGCTCCGCAAGAAGCTCCAGTTAATAACGCTAAACAATAGTTTTTTAAAAGCCTTTAAAGTTAAACTTTAAAGGCTTTTAAATTTTCTTGTGGTGGATAACTTATTTGTAGAATCTTTAGCACGATATTTGCAAAACCTCAGACTACTTTTTCTTGTCTAACAAATACCTAAATTTACAAAAGTTGTATAATGTAACAGTTAAATAGTTACCTCTATTTGTCTAGGACTAAACTCAAGAGCAAGTTTAGCTTTCCTAGAATTGATGATAAAACTTACTCGCTGTTTAAGAGGATTAAGCTCTTAAACCAACAATTTCTCATTTTATTTATGTCAAATCTCGAAATGAATATTCCAAAGTTTGCAAGTCTAGAAGACTTACGAGTCTTAGTGGAATATTACGATTGTGAGCCAATTGAACCCTATGCTTATATTCGTTTTTCTAATGAAGCTATTACCTTAAAAAGCTGCTTAGAGTCAATTGTGCCATATATTAAAAAAGGCATTATTTGTTATAACGAACCTTTACCTGGGATTAGCGACGATGGTTCACTTGCCATTGCTCAAGAGTTTGTTGCTAAAAATCCAGGTTACAAATTAGTACGTTATCCGTTTCCGGTGATTTTCCATAATATGCCGCGCTACTACGATATTATTTTCTCAGGGGCGACAAATAAATTATGGTTACTCTATGCTTATTCAGAATATGCCATGCTCTACTTAAAGCGCATTGCGCAAAAGAACGGTGATTACGATAAAGCATGGGTATTTAAAATTGACGCGGATCATATTTATAGTGCGAAGCTACTTGAGTATACCGTACTAAAAAGTCAACTGTATTACAAGCAAAAAGGCTATACTCATTCTTGGTTATATAAAGCTAATGTGCTGCAAGATTTACGTGAAAATGATTTACCTCAACAAGGGCAAGAACCTTGGTTTCTTAGCATGGTAAATGGTTACGATCATTTCTTCAGCAAGTTAGACATGATGGCACCGCATGTAATGCGCATTATTAATGGCGTGCATGGAACCGAAGAAGAGAAACGTCGCAAAACTCAAGCGTTCGAATTACCAAGATTTAAGCCGCAATCAAGTGCGAATAATGATCAAGTGTTCTTAAATTCGTTCCACTTTTTCATGGAAAAGCTTTATCACTATCAAAAGCATGAAACCGAAGAACAAAAAGCTCGCTTAATTAATAGTCTTAAACTAGGCTTACCGGTTAAGGATATAGATTTTAGTAAGATGTGCGATTATGTGCCAGAAGTGCTAATTGATCCAGAGTTCTTTAGCTATGAATTTATTACTAAAACCATAGCTGGTTTTAACTATGCTGATCCAGAGCAAATGCTTTCTTATGGACGTGAATCATTTGATTTTGATAAGTTCTACTATAGTGAAGAATATCGTCCAGAGTACATTGTGAATTTCCACAATGAACGTTGGGCAAAACGGGATGAGATAACTGATCCTGAAGAACGTGAAGATCTCGAAATCGAACATTGGGCGTTACATGAAATGGTGAAACCTGATGGTTTACCTGAACTGTGGATTGATGAAGTTTAGGTAATAAACATTAAGCTGAAATAAACATTAAGCGATAAAGCCATTAAGAGATAAAGCCATTAATCCATTAATGGTTACGAAAAGTGTGATATGGATCACACTTTTCGTAACTTTAAAAGAGATTTCATAGATTTTAAAGGTCTATATTTAATTCTATGCTATATTAATTACGTCATCGGAGTGGCAAACTTAAAGTAATAAGTGATGTCTGAGATTAAATCCGTCGAACCTGATCAGTTAACGACTGCGTAGGGAATGCGTAAATAATGTTTAAGCCTTAAGTGCAAAAAGCTATATTTACTTGCTGTATTTATCTTTACTTACTGGATTAACAATTGCTTACACTTGTTAACTCAACTTTGAAAGCAAAAAACAACTTGGTGAATAAGTTTATTTAACTATAGTTTAAAGTTACTATAGTTCAAATTACTATAGTTTTAAAGTTGTTACATTAAAAGTTGCTCACTAAATTTACATAAAGTTTTAGTGGTGTAACTA
>NZ_NRJG01000091.1 GCF_003585935.1 Psittacicella hinzii | reverse complement strand
ATACTGGACGCACAAAAAAGACCCATGGATTTACCATGGGCCTTAATTTATTCTATTTTGTATATGAGCTTAAACGGTGAGTTTGCTTTATCGGTTAGTTGTAAAGTTTGTTTAAGCTCGACAATAACTTAGGGGTTATTCACCTAAACTATTAGTTGCACTTTGTGAAGCTTTACCATCTACTAGTGCTAAAACCTCATTCGGCAGAACCGCTTTCGGAAGAGCATCTGGAATCTTACCATTTTGACGTAATTGTTCATTTAAGTAAGCACAGATTTTCGATAAATCGAATTTATCTTGCTCTGATAGATCGAAACGTTGTTTTAATTGCTCAGGATCAATCACCGCACAAGTTTGTAATGTAAAACCACGATTTGCTAAGTACTTATTCACAGATGGATTATTTGCTGCTACATAAATACCTTGCGCTTCCATATATTTAACATCCGAACTTGCAATAATTTGCGGCTCAAACTGACGTACTTCATCTGTATAAGTGTCGTAGAAATCTAAACCAGTATCTTGTAACCAAGTACCGTAATCATCTAACACTGTCTCACTTGTAATATTAACAATTGGTAAATGCACATTCGTTGCATTGTACACATTGTTATTGTTAATAAATGAACCATCAGTTTCTACAGTAATGTTAATTGAAGTAAAGGTAGTACCACTTAATTCCACTGCAGTGTTACCACTAATGTACGTATTGTTACCAGAAGTGAAGTTTGAATCACTAATCGCAACACTACCATTAGTTGCAATTACCGTAATGTTCTCACCAGCGTTATAAGTAGAGTTAGTAATAATTACACTATCTCCAGCTGTTAAGTTAACATTTGTACGTCCGCTAATATTTGAATTCACTGTAGTAATGTTTTCAGCAGCAGTTAAGGTTACATTATTACCAGTAATATTAGTACCTGTAATGTTAATAGAGCCATTAACACTATCTACAACAACTTCTTCTGCTGCACTAATGTTCGTACCATTACCAATATTAACTCCCTCAGTGCCACTAATGTTTGCGTTACCAATAGTAGCGTTAATTGTTGAGTTGTAAATATTAGTTGTACCATTAGTTGCATTTACCGTTATATTACCACCTGCAGCAGTATAGTTATCAAGCGTTACATTTGCACCAGTAATATCTACAGTTTCATTACCTATTGTCGTTGAGTTTTCAACTGTTAGATTGTTGTTAGCAGCAACGGTTGTATTGTTACCTGAAATATTGCTGTTGTTAGTAATTGAAACATTATCTCCAGTTACAGTAGCGGTATCGGTTGCGGTTACATTTGAACCTGTAACATTAACTTCTTTACCACTTACAGTTACATTAGTACCGTTTGCAATAGAATCTGCAATAGTTACATTTGTACCATTTACACTTACGTTGTTACCAGAGATATTACTGTTATTAGTAATAGAAACGTTATCACCTGTTACAGTAGCGGTATCAGTTGCAGTTACATTTGAACCTGTAACATTAACATCTTTACCACTTACAGTAGCATTAGTACCATTTACAACAGAGTCGGAAACAGTTACATTTGTACCATTTACGCTCGCATTGTTACCAGAGATATTGCTGTTATTAGTTACAGAAACATTTGTACCATTTACAGTTGCGTTTTCTGTAGCTGTTACATTTGAGCCATCAACGGAAACATTACTAGAGCCATCAACTGTTGCATTAGTACCGTTCACAGTTGAGTTAACAACTAAAACATTTATACCGTTTACAGTAGCGTTTTCTGTAGCGTTAACTGTAGAGTTATCTAACGTTACATTAGTACCGTTAACCTCTGCATTATTACCAGCGATATTACTATTGTTAGTTACTGATACGTTTGTACCGTTAACTTTAGCTTCTTCTGTAGCTGTAACA
>NZ_NRJG01000090.1 GCF_003585935.1 Psittacicella hinzii | reverse complement strand
GTTTTAAGACGTCTATTCTTTTAATTTTAGAACTATAGTTTGATTTTGTAATTTACTGCTATTTATTGTTTAAATTTGCATTTAGACGTTTTTTCTGTATAGTAGTAAATAATTAATTTTATAAACTCTTGATTTCTAGAGGTTTATTTTGTTGATCTTATTGTTCGCTCGGTGTTAAAGCAAAAAATTAGCAAAATAATTAAGGCTAAAATTGAGTAGTAGGCAAAAAATTTTTTTTGAGTATAATGAACCCGTGAACAGGTTAAAGATAAAAATAAAGATTAAAAATATAACCTGAGCACATAGTGTTCCTAGGCTGTATAAGCCTTTAACCCTTATAAAAAGCAACTCTTATTAAAATTAGTATTTATATAGGATAGATAGACATAAGAGTGGTGTAGTTAATTTATTGTTATCAGTTCTCTCTAGGTTTGTTTTAAGCATTAACTTTGAAAGGTAATAGCATTAGAACACATAGAGAGTATTATTAACTCTAAAAAGGCCTAATTACCCTGCTTTTTACTAAACCTACCCATTTTAAGGAATTTCGATGATCGAGCAAATTTATGTAACTAAACGTGATGGTCGACGTGAACCTTTAGATATTGCAAAAATCCACCGTGTTGTAACATGGGCAGCCGAAGGTTTAGAAGATGTATCTGTTTCGCAAGTAGAATTACGTTCGCAAGTGCAATTTGCAGATGGTATGAAAACTTCTGATATTCATGAGTTATTAATTAAATCTGCAGCTGACTTAATTTCAGATCAAAGTCCTGATTACCAATACTTAGCAGCACGTTTAGCAGTATTCCATTTACGTAAAAAAGCTTATGGTAGATTTGAGCCACCAAAATTATATGACCATGTAACTAAATTAGTGGCTTTAGGTCGTTATGATCAAGAATTAACTGAAAAATATAGCAAAGAAGAATTTGACGCTATGGACGAATTTATTGACCATAGTCGTGACTTAAACTTTGCTTATGCAGGTGTTAAGCAATTAGAAGGTAAATATTTAGTACAAGACCGTGTATCTAAACAAATTTACGAATCAGCGCAATTCTTATACGTTTTAATTGCAGCTTGTCTTTTTGCTGATTATCCAAAAGAAACGCGTTTAGATTACGTACGTCGTTTCTATGACGCTGTATCTACATTTAAAATTAGCTTACCTACACCAATTATGGCTGGAGTGAGAACTCCTACGCGTCAATTCTCTTCATGTGTGTTAATTGAATGTGACGATAGCCTAGATTCAATTAATGCTACAACTTCTGCAATTGTGAAATATGTATCACAACGTGCTGGTATTGGTATTAATGCTGGTCGTATCCGTGGTATTGGTTCAAAAATTCGCGGTGGTGAAGCTTTCCACACTGGTTGTATCCCATTCTATAAACTATTCCAAGCGGCTGTTAAATCATGTTCACAAGGTGGTGTACGTGGTGGTGCAGCAACTATTTTCTATCCTTTATGGCATAAAGAAGCTGAATCGCTATTAGTGCTTAAAAATAACCGTGGGGTAGAAGATAACCGTGTGCGTCAAGTAGACTACGGGGTACAAATTAACGGTTTCTTATACAACCGTCTAAAAACGAAAAACGGCATTATTTCATTATTTAGTCCATCAGATGTACCTGGACTTTACGATGCTTTCTTTGAAGATCAAGATGAATTTGCGCGTTTATATGAAATGTATGAAGCTGATACTTCAATTCCACGTAATACCGTGCCAGCAGTTGATTTATTCTCTTCATTAATGCAAGAACGTGCTTCAACCGGTCGTATTTATATCCACAACGTAGATAATACAAATACGCACTCACCGTTTGATCCGAAAAAAGCTCCGATTCGTCAATCTAACCTATGTTTAGAGATTGCTTTACCTACTAAACCGTTAAATAATATTAACGATCCTGAAGGTGAAATTGCTTTATGTACTCTTTCTGCATTTAACCTAGGGGTAATTGACAATCTTGACGAATATGAAGAACTAGCGGACTTAGTAGTACGTGCTCTTGATTCTTTAATCGATTACCAAAACTACCCAATGCCAGCAGCAGAAATTTCAACCAAAAACCGTCGTAGCTTAGGTATTGGTGTAATTAACTATGCTTACTATTTAGCGAAAAATGGTGTGAAATATTCTGATGGTTCAGCTAAAGAATTAACTCACCGTACTTTCGAAGCTATTCAGTACTACTGCTTACAAGCTTCAATGAACTTAGCTAAAGAAAAAGGTCGTTGTGGTTATTTCGATGATACACGTTGGGCGCAAGGTCTATTACCAATCGACCACTACACTAAATATGTAGATAAAGTGTACCCAGATGCAAAATTACACTACAACTGGGAAGAATTACGTACTGAAATCTTACGTCACGGTTTACGTAACTCGACGCTAACTTCATTAATGCCTTCTGAAACTTCTTCACAAATTTCGAATGCAACTAATGGTATCGAACCACCACGTGGTTATGTAACTATTAAACAATCGAAAGACGGAATCTTACGTCAAGTAGTACCAGAAGTACAAAAATTACGTCACAATTACGAATTATTATGGGATTGGCCATCAAATCGTGGTTACTTAGAATTAGTGGCAATTATGCAAAAATTCGTAGACCAATCGATCTCTACTAATACTAACTACGATCCAGCTAAATTCCCTGGTAATAAAACCCCAATGCAACAATTATTAAAAGATCTGTTACTATGCCACTCATTAGGGATTAAAACTCTTTACTATCATAATACTAATGACGGTGCATCAGATCGTACAGACGATGATTGTGCAGGCGGTGCATGTAAGATCTAATTGAAGGTTGTACCTTTAATCTCTCGAACTTAGTTAATAAGTAACGAAAGTTTAGAGAGTTAACT
>NZ_NRJG01000009.1 GCF_003585935.1 Psittacicella hinzii | reverse complement strand
AATGCGTAAATAATGTTTAAGCCTTAAGTGCAAAAAGCTATATTTACTTGCTGTATTTATCTTTACTTACTGGATTAACAATTGCTTACACTTGTTAACTCAACTTTGAAAGCAAAAAACAACTTGGTGAATAAGTTTATTTAACTATAGTTTAAAGTTACTATAGTTCAAATTACTATAGTTTTAAAGTTGTTACATTAAAAGTTGCTCACTAAATTTACATAAAGTTTTAGTGGTGTAACTAAATGCTGCAATAAAATTTAACAGGTAGTTAACTCATATATATCAGTCTAAAAGACTAAATATCTAAGCTAAACAACTGATAAATCCAAACGAGTAATACAAATAGACGATAAATATTAAGTAATCATAGCTTTAAAGTAAAAGACCCAAGCACCAAAGCTTTAAACAATTTACCGATACTGATTTTTATCTGAGATCTCCTATTTAACTTAGCTTGCCAGCTAAGTTTTTTTAATGCGCAAAATTTGTGTGAAAAAATGCGAGGTATCTATGCATAAAAAAATCAGCTTTAAAACTTGGAGCTTAGTAGGATTAAGTGCTTTAGCCGTAAGTGTTAATACTTTACCAGTAGCTAAAGCCGAGCAGCCGGTTTTAAATGTTTTAACTTATAGTGTTATTCAAGATTATGGTGTGGATAAACAAATAAGTGCCTTATTTGAGCCGCAATGTGGGTGCAAGATTAATTGGATTCTTGACCAACATCAGTATCAAATGCTTAATCGCTATGCTTTAACCGCGAGTAAGAAAAATGCAACTCCTGTAGATGTTATTGTGGGAGTTGATATTACCAGTGCTACTTTAGCTAATAGCACTTATAAAAAACTCTTTCGTCCGATCAACTATCAAGTAAGTGCCCTGAATAATTTTCCTTTTGCGCAAACTTGGAACAATACTTATGCTCAACCGTTAACCTCATCAGCAGTAACGGTAATGTATAACACGTATAAGTTTAAACCTAGCGAAAATTACGCAAGTTTTGTTGATTTAATCAATAAAATGCCGTTTACTTTTATTTTTGGAGATCCACGCAGCAATGATTTAGGACGTACTTTAAATCAAATTATTGCTTACTATGGTAAAGATGCAACCCAACAAGAAGTTTTATGGCAAAAAATTAAAGCTAAAACCGTTACGGTAGGTAAAGGTTGGTCATCATCGTACGGGATTTTTGCTAAAGGAGAATCACAAGCTGCTCTAGCTTATTCTTCTTCGATTATTTACCATACCTTAGTTGAACATAAAACTAATCTCCAACCATTATTAATTGGTGATGCTGTGCCGTTTTTAGTAGATAGTGTACTTTTACCAGTTAAAAGTAAACAACCTAAATTAGCCGAGCAATTTGCTAAGTTCTTATTAACTCCTGAAGCGCAAAAAGTATTCTTTAAATACAATTCTTCTTATCCTGTAGTGAATATAGATAGTGTTTTAAGTGAGCAAGAACAAGCAGTAGCTAAAACTATTAATAACTATAAAGTTTTAGATTTACGTCAACTTGATCCACAAGCTGAAAAATCAGCGTTACAAGCTTATATTAAAGTTTTTGTAAAAGAATAAGGTGTAAACAATAAATTCCAAGGTAACTTCAGTTACCTTAGGGATTTTATTAAGGAATAATATTATGCAACAGCGGCGTGAGCTGTGGTTAGCTGCACTAGTACTAGGCTTAATTGTCTTATTTTATGCTTTAAGTCTAGGAAGCATTTTTCTTATACGTCCAGAATTTGACCTCAATTCAAGTTCTTTAACTTCATGGGCTGACTTACGAGCTATCTTGTCACAAGTATTAGGAATCTATCTTAAAAATACTCTTTGGCAAGCAAGTCTCTCGGCTTGTTTTATTTTGCTTGGAGGATATCTTTTAGCTAAAAGTTTAAACTATTTATCCTCACGTACAGTTACATGGTTATTAACTTTTAGTAATAGTAGTTTTTCTTTACCGACTATTTTAGTAGTTTTTGCGTTTATAACTTTGGCTGGACAAAACGGTTGGTTAAATAGTGTATTTTCTTACCTTGGCTGGGAATTGAAAATTAGTGTTTACGGCTTGGGAGGGATTTTACTTGCTAATTGCTACTTTAATTTAGGCTATGCAGGTAATACTCTTTACAATGCCTTACAGAAAGTGCCACTTGAACAAATTAAACTCGCGCAAATGAGTAACTTTAATGCTTGGCAAAACCTACGCCATGTAGAATGGCCTTATTTAAAGAAATATGTGCTTAACTTATGGTTACTCATGTTTATGCTCTGCTTTAATAGCTTTGCACTTGTACTCTTTTTAGGTGGTCCTAAGTATACTAATTTTGAAATCGGGATCTATCAAGCTTTAGTAACTGAAGCTGATTTCACGAAAGCCGCAGTGATTGCTGGAGTGCAGATCATCTTTTCTCTCCTGCTAATCATTTTAATCTCGCTGTGCCGTCCATTAAGAACTGCTAATAAAAGTATTAGTTTGCAAGAGTTGCAAGATCATGTTTATGTGCAAACCTTATGGTCGTACAAAATTTTAAAAACTCAACTTAGTCGAGCTTATGCTTTAGTCATCTTTATTTTTATTGGTTTACCTTTATGGAGTTTAGTGTGGGCGGGGATTAAGAGTGGTATTTATTTATACCAACAATACTCTCTTTATCGTGAAGAGGACATTAGTACAAGAGCTTTTGCGGGTGATACGTTTAGTTATCCTTGGCAAGATCTGTGGCAGGCTACGCAAACAAGTTTAATTATTGCCGCGGGAGCAACTATTATTTGTTTGTTAGTGTCGGTGATTTTATTACGAGGGATGCGTTGGTTAGGAGATTATGCTGCCCAATGGCTTAATAATTTAAGTCTTTTAAGTCTAGTCATCCCCAGCATGCTCTTAGGAGCTGGTTATTTCTTACTGCTAAACCTAGGCATAGATCTAGCTGTTGGGAAGAAAACCTTTATGCTGCTCATAATGTTAGCTAATGCTTTTACAGCCTTAGTTTTTAGTTTAAATTATTTATATCCTGCTTACCAACAAGCTCAATCTTATGCGCAATTAGCGGCGATGGTAGGGTTTAATTCATGGCAGAGCTTCTGGCGCTATGAATTACCACTTATTAAGAACTCTCTAATTTATGCAGCCATTACGGTATTTATTTTAAGTTTAGGTGATTACTCAATAATTCTGTTCTTTGTAAGTGAACAACAATTAGCAAGCATAACTTATTTACTTTCTAATCAGTTAAATAGTTTTGCTTCTAATCAAGGCAATATTACAGCTACTTGTTTACTTTTAGGAATTTTAGGCTTAAGATTAATTGCTTATTCTTGGGTACAGCGTAATAAGAAAAGTTTAACCTTTACGGCTAACTAAGCTATAAAGTTAGACTGAAGAGTATTGATTGGTATGCTAAAGAGTAAGCGAGAAGTGCTAAGTAGTACTAAAATGTACTCATAAGTATGCCATTGAACTGGTAGCAATTAAATTAGAAGAAGTTTTGTTAATTCTTCATTTAAATAGAAGCGTCAAGAATTGAGTCTTGACGCTTCTATTTTATGAGCTGCATGGCTGCTAAGAGATTAACTATATAATCTGGTTTACTTGATAAATCTGGGAGAAGAGTAGTTAACTCTTGTTCGTTAATTTTTGTCGTATCAAGGCAAACAAGAGAGAGATCTTGAGCTTCATTAATCGTAGATACGGCAATTGCCTCAGGTGCATTAACAGATGAGGTAGCTAATAATTTAGGTAAATCACGAGCAACGAGAATTGTTTGACAGTTTAAGTTTTTGCCATACTGAATATCTAGTGGTTTATCCCCAATCATATAGCTCTTAGTTAGATCAATAGTAAAGAATTTACTTAGATCTTGGTAAGTTTGTGTATTAGGTTTACGCCATGGATCATTACTATCTGCCGCTGGAGAAAAGAGTACAGCATCAATTACTAATCCAGTTTGCTCATAAGTATGGGCAGCCATGTCATTCATGCATTGGATAAATTGTTGTTCGCTAAACTTACCTCTACTAATACCAGATTGATTAGTAACTATAACAATTAGGTAACCTTGTTGCTGCTTTTGTGCAAGAGTCTCATATACTTGCGGAAGGATTTCCATTTGCTGATACACATGTAAATAGCCATCTCCGTCATCGTTGATTGTATCATCACGATCAGAAAAAATCGCTTTAACGGGAGTATTACCGTTTAAAGGAAAGCCTTGCGCAACTGGGTATGACTGTTCATTTCCTACTGTAATATCAGTTGGTAACTGCTCGAGGTGTTTTTGCGCCAAGAGCATATGTGGTAAGATTTGCGTTAAATGACAAGGGAGAAGTTTTTCCATATTTGCTTAAAAAGGTATCTACGTCTTTGAACGTTAAATTCTTCGAATGGTAAAATGATTGGACTTATTTTGGCTCAATTGTATCACAAATCCAAATCAGCTTTAAGTTAAATGCAGTTGTTCACATCGAACCACTCAATACTTACGACTTGCTACTTATTCTATACATATTTTTATTCGCAAGACAAACCAAGAGGTTTTAGGAGCAAAAAATTGCAAAAGTTGGATAAGGGGAAGTTTTCGTAATTAATAACTGTCAATTTTTACTTTCACTTATGCAATCTAACAAAATATTGGCTTCGATATTCATATCTTTCCGAAGTTGTAGTCTAAAAATGGGTATAATAGTCATACCTTTTTGTCTACGTTAGACGCAAATCTATACATATACTATTCATTTTTTAGTAGGTTAACCTCTAGCTTACTCTGAGGTTATTGTTAATTTAGCAGTAATCTAAGAAATTTTAAGTTCTGTAGATCTAGGAGATCTATAAGACTCAATAATAACCATATGAAAACTAAATTAATTTTAACAGCAATCTTTGCTGGTTTAAGTTCTGCAAGTTTTATGTTAATGCCGCAAGCTGCAAATGCGGTATTAGTAAGTAAAACTAAAAGCCCTGCAATTGATACAAACAAATATCTTCGCAACTCTGTAATGAGCAATTTTGTGTTAAACACAAATATTAGCGGGGATAGTTTTAAACCAGATAACGAATTCCAATATCCATTCCGTCAAATTCCAGGAATTTACGCGAATAACCACTTCTTACACCAAAGACTTAACGAAGGTGAACCTTTAGCGCGTAAAGTATTAGAACAATATTTACGTGTACTTGATCCAGGTAAAGTTTTATTTACCAAGCAAGAAGTAGAAAACCTTTATAAAACTTATACTACAGGTAATCATCCTTTAATTACGAATAACCTTGATACAGGTTGGAAGATTTATCAACTATACGCACGTCATCTAACTGAGTTAAACCGTTTAGTGGCTGAATATGTTTTATCTTTAAATTCAGAACCGAATTTAGATACAGACATGACAATTACTAAAGGTGACTATGCAGAATTCCGTGATGAAGGTGTTACTTTAGCTGATGTAGCGAAAAAATATGCTTTAAGAAGCCTAATCGCCGTAAAAATCGATAAACCAAAATTCGATTGGAATCAAGTGCGTGCTTATGTAATGCGTGGTTTAATTTACCAACAAAATACTCTAAACAACACGAGAAGTGTTGATGTATATGGTAAATTTGTTGATTCTTTAGTAAAAGGTGGTGCTGACGCTCACTCGGCATTCTACCCACCAGAAGACTCTAATACTATGGCTGAACACTTAAGTTCAAGCTTCTACGGTATTGGGGTAGGAATTACTGCTAACAGTGATGGTACTTTTGTCATTGCTTCGATTATCAAA
This sequence comes from Psittacicella hinzii, assembly GCF_003585935.1. Taxonomy (GTDB): domain Bacteria; phylum Pseudomonadota; class Gammaproteobacteria; order Enterobacterales; family Psittacicellaceae; genus Psittacicella; species Psittacicella hinzii. Next base: position 2,902 of record NZ_NRJG01000009.1, on the reverse strand, counting down.
GGCGGTCCGTCAGAAAAACAAGGCGGAATTGAAAAAGATGATGAAATCCTTGCTGTTTCACAAGACGGTAAAAACTGGGTAAATGCAGATACTTTATTAATGCCTTCATTAATTAAATTAATTAAAGGTAAAGAAAATACTAAAGTATTCTTACGTCTATACTCTAAAGACGGCTTTACCAAAGTAGTATCTATTAACCGTGGTGCAGTTAAACAAGAAGATATCGTTGTTAACCTGAAAAAATATACGAAAGACGGTAAAGAATACGGGGTAGTAAAATTTGGTTCATTCTACCAAGGTCTTTCAAACGATTTATATAAAGCTTTAAGTAGCAATCCAAATCTTGAAGGTCTAATTATTGACTTACGTGGTAATACAGGTGGTTACGTAGAAGAAGCGCAAGGTATTTCTTCGATCTTCTTGGACCAATTCTCACCTATTATGCAAGTAACGAATAATCGTACGCAAGTGGTAGGTTCGACTCGTAATTCACGTCCGGTTTCTTTCTCGGCTAAACCTTACCTCTTTAATAAACCGATTATCGTTCTAATCGACGCGGGTTCAGCGTCAGCTTCAGAGATTTTCTCTGGTGCTGTACAAGACTACCGTCGTGGTTTAATTATGGGTGATAAATCATTTGGTAAAGGTACTGTTCAAGCTCCAATTAATATTTCAGACTTTACTAATGATGGTTTAACTTACGTTACGATTCAAATCTTCTTCCGTGTTACAGGTAAAACTACACAAGTTAATGGGGTAACTCCGGATATCCAATTACCAATCTTAACTTTAAACAAACGTGAAGTTGATTTCTTCAATGCGTTAAAACCTGAAACTATTAACGCAGCTAAGTACACTCCATACAATAATTTCGTAAGTAAAAATATCCTTACGCAATTAACGAATGTACAACAAGAGTGGAGTAAAACTCACCCTGATTATAGTAAATACGTAAGCTTTATTAATCGTATTAAAACAGAAAACGATCGTAAGTTCGAATACGTAAACTATACTAAACGTTTGGAGTTCCAAAAATACTACCAAGGTCAAATCTTACAAAACTACAACAAATGGGCTAAAGAAAACAACAAACCATCTTACAGCTCATATGAAGAGTTAATGAAGAGAAACATTGGTGACAAAGATGGTCCAGATTTAGCTCTAGATATGAGTAAAGACCTACTTGTTGAATATGTTAAACTTTGGAATCAGAAAAAATAATAGTCTAGACTAATTATTTTTCTGTCTCGAACTACAAAGTAAAAAGTCCTAATGAGAAGAACCTCATTAGGACTTTTTACGTATCTGCAAAAGCAGTTAGTTGTGCTAAAATAATCATCATTAAACAACTCACAACTTAAACAACTCATTAAAACACTATGCAAAAATCACCACACGATTACATTGATGATCTTCCTGAAGATCAATTAAACCCAGAACAAAGAATGCGCCGTAAAATGGCAGCCGAGTACCGTAAACGTACTCGCCGTCGCCAAATGGTACTCTATCCGCTCTTAATGTTAGTTTTTGCGGCTTGTGTTTATTATTACGATCAACAAGAACAACATAAACAGCAACAAGGTTTAACCGTAAGTATAGGTCAGCAAGCTAGTCAGCAAACTTCAACTGCTGAAGTAAATAGCACGAATAGTAATCAAGATCAGGTTGCAAACAATACAAATAATGAGCAAGCAAAAGCTGAAACTACTAATGCACAAGCTTCTCATAGCCAGACTAATGATAATTCGCAACCAACAGCTAAGTTAGAACCTGCACCAGTAGACTATAGCAAATTACCTTTCTTTAATATTGGTGAGTTAGGAGAAGTTGGTTTAGAACCTAACTATATGGAGTATGCACCAAATGCTAACTTCGTAAAAGTATTACCAACTTGTAAAGTTACTAAAATTATCAGTGGGAATAGTTTTACTTGTACTTATGTACCCACAGGTAAAAGTATTAATGTAGAATTATTAGGTATTCAAGTATATACAACTAATACTAACGATAGTTATGCCAAAACTTTAGGAACTTTTGCGCAAGAAAAACTCCAAACCATGATCGACTTAGATGATCAAAATCATCAAGTTTACTTACAAGTAAATGCGCAAACTACAGAGAATACTTACATAGCTACAGCTTACAATATTCTTGGAGCTAATCTAAACTATACAATGCTTTTAAATGGTTATGCCTTTTTAGAAAGTAATTTAGGTTTAGATTCAACTTGGAAGCAAAGTTTTGCTTTAGCTGCAGCCAAAGCTCAAGATGAAAAAATTGGCATGTATGAAACAAGTGATTGGTTAAACGGACAAAGTGTTGTGCCTCCACAAAAATAGTCAATTTACTTAAGGATAACTTTAGTCAAAGCCTATGGTCTTTACCTCTTCAGTTCAGTAATTTAGATTAAGAAAGTCATATTCTCTTAACTAAATAGTAGGTTAACTAAAAAAGAGTTGGTAAAAATAATACTGATAGGTGAAGTGGGGGGGGGGAGGAGTAGACCTCGAGACAAAAGTAAATTTTGACAATTATAACCACAAGCTAAAAAATAAAAAAATGAGCTTATATCATATAATATGAATGTTATTCAGGTCTCAGTTAAGTGTATTAATTTGCACTGACTGAGATTTTTTTTGCCCTTAATCTTTAAGATTGCCTTGACTATCCGTTTACATACTCCCCAGGGGAGAGATGTCAGATTCATTAAAATATTTTGTCTTACCGGATTGATATAGGTTGTTGTTAATTTATCTCTGAAGGCATATTTATATTGTGTCATTTATATAAATGGTAAAAATTGCTCTAGCTATTTTAGCCATTCAAAATAGAGAAAATTTATTTAAGTATTAAATTAGCTGTTTAGATAATTTTTAAAATTTTTAAATCGCTATAATATAAG
>NZ_NRJG01000089.1 GCF_003585935.1 Psittacicella hinzii | reverse complement strand
CTATTAGCATTTTCAAAAATATATTTTTCCAATCATATTTAATTTTTTATAACTTTTCACAATTAGTAGTAAAAATTTCTTTCGCTTTTACATTTTGTTGTATCCAACTATCATATATTTTTAATAAATTGCTGTCTTGTTCTTCTTTAGGACGAAAATTATAGAACGTGCCGCATAAGCTTATAGCATTCTTTACATTCCAATTTGAAAGATCATGTTTAAAAAAAGTAAGAGGAGAAAAGGTAAAAGTAAAATCCTTTACTTTCGAAACGTCCCATTTAGATAAATCTAAATTTCCTACTTTTCCGTTTAACAAAAATGTACTATTTAAGTGTTCAACATTACTCACATTCCAATTAGATATATCCCCTCCAAAAAGTGAGCCCATAAATGTAAAATTCATGTTAGTAACACTGATAGTATTCCACTTAGATATATCCCCATTAAAAAAATGTAAATGTGGATAATTTTCGTTTGCTTTTATGTTCAGAACCTCTATAGATCCAGCAAATAATCTTTCCAAAGAAGTTACATCACTTATATCTATAAAATTTAAATCCGCATCGTAGCCCACTATATCAATATACTCATTAATGAACTTCTTCAACTGCTCTAAATTAGTAATTTTTACTGTTACATTCTTTTTAGATAAATCGGTATATTTAAGCTCTTGAGGCAAATCACTATAAGAAATATCAAAAAATTCATATTTCTTACCACAGCCAGCTAATAATAATGAAAATATTAATGATAAAAGAACTACAAATCTATACTTAGCTGTAATATTCATTTAACACACCTCTATCTTCTGTTATTTGATTTACCCTTTGGTGTAGATGTAGTAATGCAAAATGCTTTTTGAAAATTAACTCCAGCACTAGTACTATCAGGTAAGTTTTCTAACAATTTATTTTTTCTGTCAGTATCGTATTTTTCAGAATCATTTCTCGTACAAAACATATTGTCCACTTTTACATCTTTATTAAAAGTCCAAGATTTAAAACCTTTCTCTATAGCATTATTATTTTCAAACATACCCGTCATATTTACTACATTACTAACATCCCACTTAGAAATATCTCCATAGAAGTAAGTACCTTTAAACATGTAACTCATGTCTGTTACGTTAATTACTCTCCAATTCGACAGATCACCATCAAATTCAGTATTGTTTTCAAACATATGACTCATATTAGTAACCTTAGACACGTCCCAATCAGCAATATTTGGGTTTATAGCGTTTTCATTTTCATTAACGGCAAATAATCCAGACATATCAGTAATATTACTTACGTCAATAAAATTTAAATTACTAGATCCGGTCTCTTTTATATAATCTATAATAAATTTACGTAATGTATCTTTATTGGTAAATATTAATTTCCCTTCATATTTAGAGCTATCGTTTAAATCATCAGCATCTTGGAGATCTAAACCAAGATCAGCAACACTTATAGCATCTCTTTTTAAAGTAGAAAGGTCTTTAACAGTAGGCTTTTCTGTCATTTGTGCAGGCTCGTTACTAGATCCTGTCTTTACTTGGATTAAACCAAACACTGTCGCTGCACAGAAAGCAATGATTAATAAAGAAAAAACTACAGCTATTATTGAAACAAAAAGATTTGTAGTTTTTGCACTACGAAGTTCTTTATCTTTATCTTTTATATATTCTTCCAGCTGAGTTACTTTTTCATTAGTCTTTTCTAAGTTTCTGCGGCACTTTATGAACTTATTGCTTAATTCTTTATAAGTATCGCTATTCTCTATGAACTTTTGTGCGTGTGGTGTATTACTTTGTTTATATAAAGCTAATTCACCTGAATACCTAGTTAAATCGTTAGAAAGTCTTTGAACATTAGCCTCATGACTAGCAATTATTTTGTCACGAGCGTCAACCTCGGCTTTACTATCTGCAATTAATTGATTAACTTTTGATGTATTAGCTTCTTTAATATTTGCTATCTCTTGATTAAATTTACTTATAGTACGTTGATTTTCTTGTTGAAGATTAGCAATATTTTGATTAGTTTTTTGTACAACTAATTGTAAGTATTTTTTCGTCTCAACAAATGAAGAAACAACGACATTAGTATTTAGTAAATCAATCGATTGGATATTGATACTTTTTTGAGCTTTGAAGTTATCAATAGCATCCTGATCTAGAGCAATGTAAATTTCTTTAAAACGATAAATTAATTCCGAATTAAATAAAGCTACTAAGGCACTAACAAGTTGCTCTGGTGATTTTTCTGCTGCGCTGAAATATAAATGTGGTTCTTTTTCACTATTTAATGATTTTACAGAAACCTGATTAAAATCAGCATCAACTTTTGCTTCTAATTCTCGATCAATTTCAAGTAAATCATTTCTAAACGTTTGTCCAGCAACTTCAATTACCTGATTATCTGGAGATGAAGTAAATACATTTTGTTCAGAGTCTGTGTACTTATCTAAAACAAAGCTATTTAATTTAAATAGACCGCGTAAAGCACTGTTCACACGTGCTGGCGTATTTAATTCTTTGTTATATGAAAAGATAAAGCTAGCAGCATAGTTACCAGGACGATCCGTTCCTTGCTGTGCTACAGAACGATAGTAACCTAAGAAGTAACTAGCTTTCTTAATACCTAGTTGCTTATCATATTCAAACTTACCTACTTCAATACTTAAACGTAGGAAACCTTTACTCTTTTTACTTGGTGAAGCTAATAAACTAGGACAGTCTTTATCTACTAAATCAAGGTTGTTTAATAACTCTGAATTATTTGTGTGCTTAACAAATGCATTCAAGTTCTGATCGTAATAAGCTTGTGCCCCATTATTGGCAACAATAATACCCCAAGAGAAATTTTTAAAATTCATAAATAACTTATTCGTGTATGTATTTAGTGGTTGTAGATTAAAAATAAATAATTAATATGGTTTTGCTTATTAGTATTTTTACTAATTTGCCTCTTAGTAACTAAACTCTCTATTAAAAAAGAACAAGTTACCTGCACCATCTCACTCTCTAATGCTAGCCATCTTAAACTAAAGTAATTACTAGTGTAATTAAGTACCTTAAAAGGCTAAGATCGTATAGACAGTGCCTAAATATTTAAGACGTTAATACTTATAGTGATACAGCTCTGATCGAGGTTAAAAGCATAACAACTGTTATAAAACTTACTTCTAATTTATGAGTTAAACTTTTTACTTTGTTCTTTAATAAAGTCCATTGCTTTTTTATAAGACTCTTGTAACTTTCTATTCTCTTCTTCAAGCTCTCTGATTCGATGATCATTAGTTGGAGCTGAAGTAGGTTGTCTTTCTATAAGCTCTTTTTCTAGTCTATGCACTTTATCTTCGTTAAATTTAAGAGATTGATTTAAGCTCTTAATGATATTTTCATACTGTTGTTTTTGATTATTAAACTGCTCAATATCATTTTTATAAGCTTGCTCTCTTCTCTCAAAGTTACTTTTTTCTAACTCAAAATCCTTTTCTTTACGGCTTAATTCTTCAGCTCTAAAAGAAAAGTTTTGCAGTAATTTTGCTCGCTCTTCTTGTAGTTCAGCTTTTAACTTCGATATTTCTTCCATATCTTTTTCTTTACTGTCACGGAAGTTTTTACGTAGCTTCTCTAACTCTTTTGACTGCGCTACATATTGCTGTTCTAATTTATTAGTTCGCTCTTGTAGTGAAGTCTCTTTACGCGTATTCACCTCTTTAAGTTCTTTTTCTAAGCTTTGCTGTTTTAATTCATACTGCTGAATTTGCTTTTTATGTTGAACTTTTAGCTCACGTAATTTATTGATTAGATTTTGGTCAAGCTTTTCAATTAGGGCTCGTCTTTGTTTCTCAAATTCTTTAGTTAACTCAGCACTAACTTGATTTTTAGCTTGTTGCATTAAAGTAGAATTAGAATCTCTTAACAAACTTAACTGACTCTCTAAATCAAGAATACGTTTGTCTTTATTGGCAGCTTCGATCTTAAGCTTATTTTCTAAATCTTTAAGTTGCCCAACTCGACTAATCACAGCTCGTTCAAAATTATTAGCATGCTCTTTTTTCAGACGATCAACTTCTCTGGTTAGATCTCGACGTAATTTAGCTACGTTATCTTGAGAAATCTTATAATTCTTCGCTAAAGATATTTTTTCTTCTTCAAGTTTTTTATAACTATTTATTTGCTTATCTAAGAGAGATTTAGCATCACGTAATTTATCTCCCAAATCTTTGATCGTCGATTTATTTCTTTCATTTACTTGAGAACTATGTTTTATCTGTAGATCAAGTTGCTTAGATTTATCAACTTCAACTTGATTTTTATCTTTCAATTCTTTGATTTCTTCTAAGAGCTTTTTAATCTCGTTATCTTTTTCCACAAGCTTTTTATCAAAAACACTATAGTTGTTTAACTTCTCGCTTTCTTCTTTTAATTTTTCAACCAGCTTTTCTCTCTCGGCTAGTAAAGCATTATATTTTTCTGTAATATCTTTACTATATTTAGATGCTTGATTAAACTTACGATTAAGCTCTTCTTCTCTTTTAACTGCAGCTTCTTTATCATCAAAGCACTTTTTAGAAAAATCTTTAGCAGCCTTAGACTCTTCTCTTAGAGATTTATATTTATTTTCTAAATCAGAATATGCAGAAGAACGATTATTTAATTCACTTTCTAACTTTTGAATTCTTTGCTTAGCCTCTTGCACAAGCTTATCTCGTTCGTTTTTATAGCTCGACACTAATTTGTTTTTCTCTATTTGGAATTCTTTAGTTAATCTGTTTCTTTCAGCTTGTACTTCTTGATTAACTCTATTACGTTCATTTTGTAATTTTTTTGTTAAAGATTCTTTTTCTTGTGTAGCTTGTTTCAGAATATTGAGTTTGTCTTGCTGTAACGCACCCGTTGCTTTCTCAAACTCTTGTTTAGCTACTTGTTGTTGCTTTTGTAGCTCTTGACGATAAGTTGCACTTTGTTTTTGTAGTTCACTTTCAAGTTTTGAAGTTCGATGCACTAATTCGCGATGCATATTCTCAACTTGACGAGTCGAACTTTCAGCAAACATATTTAACAGCGAACTTACTAAAGCATCATTTGGTTGACTAAGAACTCCATCTGCACTTTTACCTAAAAAGTAATTCGAACTTACGATGAGATGCTTATTCAATTTGATTACACTTTGAATGTAATGAGGATCAGCCGTAACAATAATATGTTTAAAAAAGGTGTTTAAGCTTTGACGAAAAATTGAACTAATTACATAGCCAATAGCTTGTTGCTCATTAACTTTAATGTGATCGTTTTCCATAACTACTAAGAGATCTTTAGATTTATCTCCTTGATAGTTAATACGACTAGTTACAAATTCAATACTTTGAGCAAGGCTTTGTACTTCAAATGTTTTAAAGTTACCAATTGACTCTACATAGTCATGAGTGTTATTTCTCAAATAACCCAGTTCGTATTGTTGTTTATCTAGACGATCTAATAATTGAACAACTCTTTCACCATTAATACTGCTGTTAGCAATTTGTTCCGTTGTAATTACATATGAGCCATGAATATTTTCAGGACGCCCTTTATCTATCTGATTTGCGGCATGCAGACGAATAATAAAATTGTAAGCTTGCTTTTGTCCTTCATCATCGATAAAGTTGCGCACTACATATACAGGCTTGGCTGAAGTATTTTCTGGAGCTGCTAAATGCTCAACAATGCTCTTATCCGGATCGATGTAGGTATGAATAATATTGCCTGAAACTGATCCTTCATTAGCAAATTGGAAACCATTAGGCGTCCCAAAAATACCATAGCTAAATAAGGTACTATTACGCATAAATAAAGCTTGAGATAAAAAATTAGCTAGATATATAAAATATATCTAGCTATTAAAAAACGATAGGTTAGCCAGATAACCACTTTTTAACACGTCTAAAGAAAGATGGTTGTTCAGCTACTAATTTTTTACCTGTAATATTGGTGTAAATCCAACTAAATACTTTTGAAGCAGTATATAAAGACGGCTCAAAAGTTTGTCCTTGTACTTTACCCGCAGAATAGAAAATACTTAAATTGCTACGATCTTTTTCAGCAAAGAAGTTTTTCGCAAAACCTGCTAAAGATAAGCTATTGTGACTTGCATTAGCATCTTCTAACCATTGGCGAGAGTCATTATTGTAGTCAGCTTTTACTTGTTCAGGAATTTCATCTGATTTCGTAATTACTAAAAGACGATCGTTTGGATAGTAATCAAAATCTTTATATTCTCTAACAATGTTAAATAGAGCTTGTAACACCATTGCTTGTGGAGCACGTTTTTGATTATCACGATTGTGATTGCTCTTATTCATCGGGTCATAGAGGAATAAAAAGTGTTTGTTTACTTTCGAACGTAAAATAATTGAAATCGAATCTGGTAATTGACCTACAAACTTGTCATCAACTCCCTCGTGCGATTTATACGCACGCTCAAAGTTTTCCCCTGAAGCGTCTAAGAAAGTTAATTCAACTGTTGGTAATTTCGGGTTAGTAGGCTCAAACAATACTGGAATTTCGAAGAAATCACGTGTACCTGTACGACCTAAGCGTGCTGTTGAGTCGTATGGGCTATCGTAACTTTGTACAAAGCGTGAGAATAAAGTACGAGCATCATCAGAAGCACGAGGGTGTAAACGAACCGTACCTTGAGCACCTACGTTCATGAAGTTAATAATATTAGCAATCATGAACGTTTTACCAGAGTTCGGAGCACCAAACACGAACACGTAGTGTTTTGTTTCGGCGTCTTTATTTAGATCATCTAAACGCAGACCAGCTTCTTCAAAGCTTAATTTATTTTGCGCTTGTAAGTTTTGATCACGATCAAATCTAATTGGGCTTGAATCGAAATCATCATTTCTGATATCTGTAGTTGAAAAGCTTGAATCATAATTCGAACTAAACGAACTTGATGAATCAAACGAACTGCCAGAACCAAATGAAGAAGAACTCGAATCATAGCTACTGCCAAAGCTACTTGAACTGCTATCAAAGCTACTTGAGCTACTATCAGATTTCCAATCGCTACTGCTACCAAAGCTATCGCTGCTTTGTTCGCTTAACGATGAAGAACTGTCTGATGAAAACGAGCTACTGTCTTTAGAACTATCAGTAGAACTTGTCTTATCAGTTTCCATTTCAGTAATGAAATCTTCCCAAGGATTATTATTTTTCTTAGCCATAAATAATTTTCCGGTTAATCAAGTGAACTGCTAGCAGCTCTACGTCTGTTGCTCGTATTATTTTTCTCTGCAAGTTTTTTCACTCTGTCACCTACAACAAAGATTAGATATAACGGCGCAGCTAGGTCAATAATTAAACATAGAATGGTGATGAAAATTGAAATAAATTTATAGTTACCCCAACCTTCAGAGAAAGCATAGGTAATTTTACCAATCTCTTCAGCACCGAATTTAGTAGGTTCAAATTTGTATAATTCTTCGTCGTCCGCGTATTTAGCTACTTCAGTACGTAATGCATTCACTGTATCAACTGATTCTTGGATTACACTATAACCGTGTGTTCTAATGATTTCACCACGACCACCTTGTAATACTTTATCAATTTTTACTGATTGAGCATTCGCAGCAGCTGTTACGTTGTTAAGTAAAATTTGTGCTTTACCTAACTCTGAATTTTTTAAACGCTCGTTAAGGATTTTATCAATTTGTTCTTTATATAATCTTAAAGCTTGAGGTGCATCTTTGTGTGAAAGCTCTGTTAATGGTTTACCTAAAACTTTAGAGATTTCTGCTAATAATTCTGTAGCACGTTTACCAAAACCTGGACGGCTAGGATCAGTAACTTGAATTTCTAATTGTGATACTAATTCTTTTACATCACTTTGTAGTTTTAAATCATCAGCACTTTTAACTGCTACTACTTTTTTCGCACTTTCTAGTACATCTTTTAATTCATCTTTATGTAAAGTTAATTCTTTACGGTAAATAATTTCTGTATTGAATTGTGTGAAGAAAGCGTTAAAGTTACCTGCATAAGTAACTAAAGCGAATACGATAGTAAATAAGAATGGAGCAACAACACTTTCTCTATTTACTACAGCTTTACCGATAGTAATCGTACCAGCAAAAAGAATTAAGGTTACAGCAAGTGAGAAACCTAAAGCTGGGAATTTACCCATTAACTCCGAGTAACCTATAAACGTTTCGTAGAAACTAATACCTAATAAAATGATTAGAGCGATGTGAATCCAACCAGGAACTGTCACTTTCTCTACTTTTTTTACGTTGTCCAGAACCATAATAAATAGTTTATCCGTGCTTTAAATATAGATAAATCTCGTACTTAGCTAAAAGTTTGCTTAATGTGGTTAATATTTATATATCAGTAAGAACAGCTATAGTACTCAAAAGACTATTAGCATAAATGCAAACTTAGATTAGAGTGCATGACTATGCATAGTAGTTTTATCTACATTTATTGTTTATCTCAAAAACAATTTAATTACTACGATTTAGTACTAAAGTAAAATCTTTACTTGAAAAATAAATTTTAAACTTTATAACTATCAAGGAAAGGTTTAATCTCTAGCTTTAAATCATCCAAAATGAGCGATTATAAAATCCTCTCATTCCCCAAAATTTAATAAAACAAACCATACATTTACGTTTACCTAACACAAAGCAAATAAACGTAAATGCCAGCTTGTTTTACTTTGCAACCGAAAGCGATTGCTCATAATTACTAATGGTTCTACTATAAAACTTAAGAAACTTTACAAAAGTTATCTGCTATCTGCCTTAAATGTATAGTAGTCGACCTTACCAAGAAAAATAACGCAAAAGCATTTTTCTTGATACAAAAAAAAGTTTAGTTACCAACAAGAGAAAGTAACTATAAAAATATTTACTTTATCTTGCTCGCAACTAAACCATGATTTAGATAGCTACTAATA
>NZ_NRJG01000088.1 GCF_003585935.1 Psittacicella hinzii | reverse complement strand
TAGAGTTATTTAAAGTAACATTCTTCGCCGTAACATCAGCATCACCAGTTGCTGATACATCAGTACCGTTTAGAGTTACGTTACCTTTAGAAGCTGAAACTGTAGCGTTACCATCTGTTGCATTAACAGAACTATTATTTGCAACAACATCACCTTCAGTAGCATTTACTAATGCTGATTTACCTGAGATATTCGAATTATCTAAGGTTACATTAGCACCTGTAACGTTTGCTGTACCTTGTTCAGCTGTTACATTTGTGCCAACTAAAGAAGTGTTACCAGTTGCAGCGATTGTCGCGTTGCCAGTTTTAGCTGTGAAGTTAGAATTAGTAGCTGATACGTTACCTTCTGTTGCATTTACTGAAACATTAGCACCAGTTACATTAGAATTATTTAACGTTACATTCGAACCAGTAATACTTGCGTTACCTTTAACTTCTAAGCTTGTACCCGTTAAGCTTGTATTACCAGCCGCGATTGCTGAAACATTACCTTCAGTTGCATTAACTGTAGATCCTCTAACAGTTAGGTCACCAGTAGTAGCTTTTAAAGATACATCTTTACCTGAGATATTTGTATTATTTAATGTTACAGATGAACCTGAAACATTAGCTTGGTTACCAACAGTTATATTAGTACCATCAGAATCTACTATACCACCAGTAATAGTCGCATTATTTTCTGCTGTTAATTTAGTACCATTTGCTAGATTCACAGCATCTGTACCAGATACCGAAATATTTTCAGCATCAACAGTAGAATTAGCAACATTTACCGTAGTTGCTTTAAAGTTTGCGTTACCATCTTTAGCTTCTAATTTGGTTACATCTTTAACAGTCAAACCATCTGTAGCATTTACAATTAAATCTCCAGAAGTAGCATTTAATGATGAATTACCGATAGTAACATCACCAGCAGTTGCGTTTAAAGCAACATCTTTACCTGAAATATTAGTGTTATTTAAGGTTACCGATGTACCTGTAACAGCAGCTTGTTTACCTGCAGTAATATTAGTACCATCTGAAGCTACTGTTCCGCCTGTTACTGTAGCATTCTCTTTGGCTGTTAAATTTGTACCGTTCGCTAAAGTTACTGAATTTTTACCATCTACGGCAATATCTTTAGCGTCAACACTAGCATTAGCGATGTTTACCGTTAATGCTGAAATATTCGAAGCACCTTCTTTAGCTTCTAATTTCGTGCCGTCTTTAATAGACACTGCATTTGAAGCATTAACAGTAAGATTACCAGCTGTTGCATTTAACGATGAATTACCAATAGTAACGTCACCTGTTGTTGCATTTAAGGCAATATCTTTACCTGAAATGTTGGTGTTATTTAAGGTTACAGAAGTACCAGTAACAGCAGCTTGTTTACCTGCAGTAATATTAGTACCATCTGAAGTTACAGTTCCACCTGCTACTGTAGAATTCTCTTTGGCGGTTAAATTTGTACCGTTCGCTAAAGTTACTGAATTTTTACCATCTACGGCAATATCTTTAGCGTCAACACTAGCATTAGCGATGTTTACCGTTAATGCTGAAATATTCGCAGCACCTTCTTTAGCTTCTAATTTCGTGCCGTCTTTAATAGACACTGCATTTGAAGCATTAACAGTAAGATTACCAGCTGTTGCATTTAACGATGAATTACCAATAGTAACGTCACCTGTTGTTGCATTTAAGGCAATATCTTTACCTGAAATGTTGGTGTTATTTAAGGTTACAGAAGTACCAGTAACAGCAGCTTGTTTACCTGCAGTAATATTAGCACCATCTGAAGTTACAGTTCCACCTGCTACTGTAGAATTCTCTTTGGCGGTTAAATTTGTACCGTTCGCTAAAGTTACTGAATTTTTACCATCTACGGCAATATTTTTAGCGTCAACACTAGCATTAGCGATGTTTACCGTTAATGCTGAAATATTCGCAGCACCTTCTTTAGCTTCTAATTTCGTGCCGTCTTTAATAGACACTGCATTTGAAGCATTAACAGTAAGATTACCAGCTGTTGCATTTAACGATGAATTACCAATAGTAACGTCACCTGTTGTTGCATTTAAGGCAATATCTTTACCTGAAATGTTGGTGTTATTTAAGGTTACAGAAGTACCAGTAACAGCAGCTTGTTTACCTGCAGTAATATTAGTACCATCTGAAATTACAGTTCCACCTGCTACTGTAGAATTCTCTTTGGCGGTTAAATTTGTACCGTTCGCTAAAGTTACTGAATTTTTACCATCTACTGCAATGTCTTTAGCGTCAACACTAGCATTAGCGATGTTTACCGTTGCTGCAGAGATATTCGCAGCACCTTCTTTAGCTTCTAATTTCGTGCCATCTTTAACAACAGCATTACCTGTAGCGTTAACAGAAAGATTACCAGCTGTTGCATTTAACGATGAATTACCAATAGTAACGTCACCTGTTGTGGCATTTAAAGCAACATCTTTACCAGAGATATTGGTGTTATTTAAGGTTACAGAAGTACCAGTAACAGCAGCTTGTTTACCAGCTGTAATATTAGTACCATCTGAAGTTACAGTACCACCTGTTACTTGTGCATCTCCAGTTGTAGCATTAATAATAGTATTATTGCCTAAAGAAACAGATTCTGTACCTGATAACGTTACATCTGTAGCACAGATCACGGCATTATTAGCATTAATTTTATTAGCCGTAATTCCTGCTTGTCCATTTGCGGCTTTTACTTGAGCTCCATCTGTAATTGTTACTGTTCCAGTAGCAGATTTTACTGAAGCATTACCTGTAGTAGCATTTAAAACACCACCTTTAATTGTAACATCTCCAGTTTCCGCTACTACCTCCACATCGCTACCAGCAATGTTAGAATTACTTGCCGTTACAGTTGACCCTGTTAATGAGGTTTTATTACCTGCACTAATATTTATATTAGTTACTGTAGTACTACCTCCAGCAATCGTAGCATTCGTTGCGGCGTTAATACTTGTGTCATTAATATTTACACTTGTACTACCATTAAGATTTACCGCACCCTCAGATGAATTTAGTTTACTTCCTGTTACTGTGATATCTGTTGCTACAATATTTAAATCATTAGCAGCACTTAAATTTGACCCTGTAGAAGTGAATGTTGTTGCTTCAGCTCCAATATTACTTGCGCTTACATTCGTTCCTGCACCTAGTGTAATTGTTTGTGCTGTTAAGTTAATTGAACGAGTTACCGCAAATGAAGTATTAGATACACAAACTGTACCTGTTGGTGCTGATAAATTTAAATCACGTCCAGCAGTAACTGAAGTTCCAGAAACATTAACTAAATCATTACCACGTAAAAGAACATCTTGTCCTGCTTTTAAATTACTATTGTTAACAGTAACCTCTGTAGTAGATGCATTACCTAATTGTAAATGGCCACCCGCAGCGTTTAAAGTTGCTGATATTACATTTACTTTAGATCCATTCGCAATAATACTACCATTAGGATTTGATAAATTAAATGCACGAGTAAAGTTTACATTATTTCCTGCAGTAAAGATAATATCCTGACCTGCACTAATGCAATAGCGATCATCTAAAATAAGATCGCTACTATTTATAACGGTTACATCTTTAGCCGCACTTAAATTTACTTTAGGTCCAACTGTTGCTATATCTTCATTTATTGAAATATTCCCGCCAGTAGAATTAAAAGTGGAATTATCAATATTGTACTTCGTACCTTCAATAATGAAGTCTTTATAACTTGTAATATTTGATCCAGATATATTTACACTACTATTAGTTGATTTTAAATTTACTGAACCACATACAGCAGTTAAAGTTGCCCCATAAATACCTAAAACATTTGCACTAGTATTACTTGGAGTATTACCAGAATGTACTAAAGTAATATCACCAGTAGTAGCTGTAATTGAACTACGATTATTTACTTGGAAAGCCCAATCTCCTTGAGCTTCAACATATACACTTCCCGCTGTAATAGTCGAAAAGAATCCACTATTTGTTTTACAACCAATATCAATACCAATACCAGCAACTAATCTAAATTCATCTTTAACCTTAATTGTAGAATATTCTATTAAACTATTATATTTTGTTGATTTCGAATTAATAGTAAGAGATTTTAATGTAAAGTTAACACCTACTAAAGTAACATTATTATTAGAATTAATAACTAAACTTCCGGTATCTCCACCATTAATAGTCGTACGGTTAAGAAAAACACGATTATCTTGTTTATTTAGTTCTGTGGTATTTGTACCATTTACAGTTATCGTTAAAGTTGTACCGCTAGTCCAAGTAATATTAGCCTGTATTGCTGTAGTTATGCGATATAAAGCCCAGATTTCAACATCAGTTGTTGCAAGAGCATTCGAAATTGTTTGATCGTACCAAGCACCGGTATCTGGATTATTAGCAGTGTCGCCTTTAGAAATAGCTGCCTGATTTGGGTCGATTAACCATTTACCAGTAGTACCATTTGTCGCTAACGTATTAACGTAAACTTTCGTTCCTAAACCTAAAGTATGGCCTGATGTCTCAACAAAGGCACCTTTACCATTAGTTGATAAGCCTAAGAATGAACCATTAACTTTTGCGTAATTACCCCAGAAGTAAATTTCTCCGGCATTACCCTCGGTAGAAGAGACATTGATAACAGAACTATTTGTATCTTGAGTATTATTTGATAACTTAATGTTACCCTTTCCTTGCTTATCTCCCCCAACATAAACTATACCACCTTGGGCACCACTAGCATTAATGTGTGAGTTTCCTTCAAGAACAACTTTATTCCCTAAAACTTGTACCTTACCACCAGTTCCTGTTGTATTACTTACGTTAATAGTACCATTATTAATTACAAGGGAAGAATCCGTATTTCCTTGAGCTTGCTCATTGGTTGCACTTAAGTTTGTATTAACCCCCTCTGTTGCACCATAAAGCACTACTTCACCATTAGCATTAATCGTTGCTGAGCTTGCTGAAGTTGAATAATTCGACATAATATCTGCAAATTCAGTTGCAGAAGTATATCCATTAGCTACTTTACTTGCAGCTAGTACTGCTTTTTTTGCAACAATTTCACCTAAGTTAACCGCACGATTAGTCGCTGTAACCGTGTAACTAATATTAGGATTAGTTAAATCAGAGATAGTAATGCTATTACCTGCTAAAAGATACACAGTACCATTTTTTGCTTGTAAAGCTCCGGTATTGATTACATTACCTCCAATTAAAGCTAAAGTACCATCTTCTTTAACTTTAATCATACCTTGAGCAAGAATATTAGCTATTGCTTTATCTTTATCTTGATTAAAAACATATTTACCGTTGATAAAATCTTGATCAGCAATATCTAATGTTGAAGCTACTAAATGATTAACATCTACAACAGAATTTTTACCAAATACCACCCCTGCAGGGTTAACGATAAAAACTGCACCATTAGATTGTAATTGTCCGAGGATCTGTGAAATACTACCGCCAATAACACGGTTTAACACTGCCGAATCAGCATTAGCTTGTACGAACTTAACAATTTCGTCTTGTTGAATGTTAAAAGTATTCCAATTAATGATTGTTTTATTCGTAGAAGTAGTAATTTGCGTTAAATTATTAATTTCAGAAACAACAGCTGTACCGCAAACAACTTCCATTCCAGTACGCGCCGTACTTGCAAAACTCGGCACAACCGTAGTACCAACTAAAGCACTAAGAAATAAATTTGTCGTTAAACGACTTAATAATGGTCGATGAGAATTAGCATTATCTTGACTGTGCGAATTGTTTTCTATCGCTTCAGAGCTCGCAACTTTTCCCGTAATTGCATTAGTAGCTAATTCTGATACAGCGTCTAAAGATAGAGTTGAACGATTAAATTTTAATTTATATTGTTTATTCATAGTTTAACTTTGTAACAAAAATTGCCTATGGAAAACAAAGTAAACTGCAAATAAAGAGGAAGGAGATATTGATAAGGAAATTGTCATTAACTTACCATTAATAAAATCTTTTTTTAGAAGTTATTTATTCAGGTAAATTTAATATATGTATGAAAGATAAGTGTAACAAAATAATGAGTTCTATAGCTAACTACATGCTAATGTCATTATTTATAAACTTTGTATATTTACAAACACAATAACGGCAGCATGAAATAAGTAATGTTCATTAATCAAAATCAATAAAACGAAAATTGACAAAAATAGAATATTACTTATTTCATGCAGCCGATTTAAAACTTGTCATTATTTAATATCAAGTAAACTCAAATTGTTTATCTCTAGTTTTATAAACAAACCATATAAACTACTTGATCGTGCTTTATATTACATGATATATAAGGGGGATTTATACCACGGTAAACTAATGTTGAAATAACTAAATATCGCTATTTCATCTTGATATTAAGTAAAGACATATATTTATTAAAAAATATTTTGGATAAAATCATTCTTCCAAAATATTGAAATATCATAACTATAAAAAAGCCTCTACATTAAAAAGGCTATGTTTATTTTATGCTTGCATATACTTTACAAAGTAATCTGTAAAGTTTAAATCTCTAAAATAAGTAAACCTTAAGGTTTTATATAAATAGAGAGAAAAAAGTAAAAGAAATATAATTTCTTTTACTGCTTATTACTAATAAGCAGTTTTTTGCAAAAACTTATCAAAATCCGCTACTCTGCGGCATCTACTTTCTCTTTTCTTTGCGTTTACTCGTGAGAAAACCTATTAAATAATAGGTTACTCCTTACATTATGACTTTTTACAAAAAAATAGGATCATTAATACCTACAACATTAAAAAAATGTTACCTATGATGAAGTCAATAATAAACATAAGGTTATACAAAAATTAAAAGTTAGTTCTCTTAATTATAGGCTTATATTTTAAAACTATAGTACTAAAAATCGCACTACTAACTAAATTTCAAAACTATAGTTTTCAATCGATAGATATAAAAATACTAGCCTATGGTAACACAATAAACCACCTATAGTCACATTTCTAAATTTTGAGCAAACATTGTATGTAGAAATAGCTAATACATAAATAAATTTAATAACATTTTGATTTTAAGCACAATTAAAAGCAACTAATTACCTTTCATTATCAATAAATAGCTAATTTCGCGTAAACCAAAATTTTCCATTTACTTGTTTATGTCACTTCGATCAAAACAAAAAAGTCACATTTTATTAAATAAAGTAACATTTTTCTATCTTTTTTAGATAGCTCAAACAAGTCTAAAGTTATATAAAAAAGCTAAATATATATAGAGTTTTACATTTATTACCATATATATAAATCTTATTTTTATATTTTCGGATTTATTTTTTCTCAATAAATCTCTTATCACCTTACAAAAAGGAGTTGAAAGATACTATAAAAAGGGATACAACACAATATACTAGACGAACACAAAAAAAA
>NZ_NRJG01000087.1 GCF_003585935.1 Psittacicella hinzii | reverse complement strand
CTTTAAGTTGCGGTTTTTTCGTAGAAAAACTTAAATTAAGCAAAATTTAAAAATTTTTAGTTTTGCCAAATACGTCAATTTATTCTTGACTAATTATTGTGGTTATTAGGTTATTAACGATCATTGAGTGTTTATTTTGCATGATTATTTATGATTTAAATGATCAGATAAGCAGTAAAAAATTTTTAATTAAGATTTTGCTTGATCCAATGTAAATAAGTAACGGTAGTTGGGGAGAATGAAAAGAATTTTAGATTATTTAAGTATGCTGTAGACCTGCTATCTTGAAAGGATGGGAGACTTGCTAAGTAAAAATTAAGGGCAAGTGTTTGTTTTGCTGGTTAGATATCTAGTGGAGCAATGAGAGTTAAGTTGACCCATGTTATTTATTCTCTGCTAAGTGAGGCTAAGAATTATCATGATTAGATGGGGAAAGACTTATTAAGGCGTAGACTTAGCTAAAGTCATTTAGAGAAGTCTTGGAAAAATTATTTTTGTGAACTATATAAAGTTGAGTTTATAAATTGAACAAAATATTCATCATCAATATGGAAATGATGATCATTTTTATATTTTTAATTTTTCCAATTTCATCAAAAAGCTGATCACTTTTGATCACTTTGCCTTTTGTGTTTCGCAAAATGATCAAAGAAAACAGCATTTTGTATCATTAGGTTCAAAAAAATTACGTAAAAGTGTGACTGAAGTCACAAATCGATAAAAAAGCTTAAAATTGCTAAATTTTTTGCCCTATAAATTGTTCATAATATGGATAGAAAATTTATCCAGGTATTAAGTCTCAAGTAAGACCAGTTGTGTTTAAGTCTTTCTCTGGGCATTCGCCTAATACTTGTTTAACTGCTGCTAGATAGTTTTTACTTTAAGTAAAAAATTATTTAGTAAGACATAAGCTCATGTAGAGGAGAGTTTATGGATTTTCTGTTTAATATTTTTAATATCTTCTACCAACAAGTAATGACCAAAGCACCATTACTTTTAGGGATGGTGACTTGTATCGGTTATCTCTTATTGCGTAAAGATGCAACAACCGTAATTAAAGGTACGATTAAAACCATCGTTGGTTTTATGTTAGTACAGCTAGGTGCTGGAGCTTTAACCTCAAGCTTTAAACCTGTTATTGAAAAACTTTCCGAGTATCACCAATTAGAAGGTTCAGTAATCGATCCATACACCACTCTTATCGCAACGATGGATGCTATGGGTGATGACTATTCTTGGGTTGGTTATACCGTATTACTTGCACTAGGGATTAATATCCTCTTAGTAGCTTTCCGTAAGTTTACTGGTATTCGTACGATCATGCTTACTGGACACATTATGTTCCAACAAGCGGGTCTAGTGGTAGTGTTCTACTTTGTGATGGGCACGCCAATGGTTGAATCGATTATTTATAGTGCGGTATTAATTGCTCTTTATTGGTCGATTTCTTCGAATATTATGTATCGCCCAACTCAAGCGGTTACTGGTGGAGCTGGTTTTAGTATCGGTCACCAACAACAAATCGCTTCATATATTGCGGTTAAAGTAGCTCCTAAAGTAGGTAACCCTGAAAATACGGTAGATAATTTAAAACTTCCTCGTTGGTTAAACGTATTCCACGATAGTATTTCAGCAACCGCTTTAGTAATGACTTTATTCTTCGGGATTATTTTACTCTCGTTTGGTATCGATCGTTTACAAGCTATGGCTGGTAAAACCAACTGGGTAATTTATATCTTTGAAACCGGACTTAAATTTGCCGTATCTATTCAAGTAATTGTAATGGGTGTGCGCATGTTCGTGGCTGAATTATCAGAAGCTTTCAAAGGTATTTCAGAAAGAATTATCCCTAATGCCGTATTAGCTATCGACTGTGCTGCTATTTATGCTTATAGTCCTAATGCTATGGTGTTTGGTTTTATCTAGGGTGCAATCGGTCAGTTCTTAGCTGTAGGCATTCTTTTCCTCTTTAATGCACCAATTTTAGTAATCCCTGGCTTCATTCCGATGTTCTTCTCGAATGCTACCATTGGGGTATTCGCTAATAAATTTGGTGGTTGGAAAGCTGTAATCGTATGTTGTTTCCTCTTTGGTTTAATCGAGGTATTTGGTTCAGCATGGGCAATCCATCTGATTACTGCATACGGTGCTAAATTTAATGCATGGATGGGAATGGCAGACTGGGCTTTAGTATTCCCTGTACTATTCCAAGGTTTAACCTTCAGTAAACTCTTCTTCTGGGTGGTAGTAGCACTCTGTATTGTTTACATGGTAGTAGCTTCAAAACGTTTACGTGCTGATGAAGCTCAAGCTAACGCTCAAGGTTTAACTTTAGATCAATTCTATGGCTATGGTGTAGCGGAAGACGAGGAAGAGGCTGTAAGTACTAGTCCTGCAACAAACGCTGCGCAAAAAACCGTTCGCATTCTTGTAGTTTGTGGAAATGGTCAAGGTTCGTCAATGATGATGAAAATGAAAATTAAAGGCTACCTTGATAAACGTGGTATTCCAAACATTATGGACTCATGTGCTATTTCTGATTACAAATCTAAACTTGCGAACACGGATATTATCGTCTCTTCGCGTCACCTTGCAGGAGAAATGGAAGTGCCAGAAGGTAAACACGTGTTAGGTGTACAAAATATGCTTAATCCTGCAAGTTTTGGTGAAGAACTTATTGCTCTAATTAATACTGTAAGCCAAGGTAAAGATAGTAAAGAGAGCAAAGACGCCTAAAGATTAGTAACGACGTTGATAAAAAACATCCCAAGATTTTGCTTCTAGGAAATGAAAGAGTAGGAATAGGTTGTTAGTTGGCTAAGTCAACCTATTTCCTTGCTCTTTGTATGTTACCTAGGCAATTATCCTCATTCTTGATTTTAGATTTTTTACTTTGTTTTAGATCTGTATTCACTTTATCCATGAGTGCTAGGAGATTATTTTAATTTGCTATCACTCTCGCTTTTGTCGGAAAAAATTCTATGCAAGTATGTCTTATCCAATCATTAAAAGATAACCAATCAATCCTCTTAAATCAACAAGCCGCTGATTGGGAACAAGCTATTAAAATTGGTACTGATTTATTAGAAAAATCAGGTGCTATTACTTCAAATTACTATCCTACGATTATTAAAAGCGTTAAAGAATTAGGACCATACGTAATTCTTGCTCCAGGTTTAGCTATGCCGCATGCTCGTCCTGAAGATGGAGTAAATAAAACAGCTTTTGCATTAGTGACTTTAGAAACTCCAGTGCTCTTTCCAGGCGAAGAAGATCCGGTTTCAGCTTTAGTTACACTTGCTGGGGCAGATGCTAATAGTCACGGGAACGCGCTTAAACAAATTGCTGATCTCTTTGATGATGAAGAATGTGATTCAGGTGTTAATTTAGATCGTGTGCTTAAGTGTTCTACCGTAGAGCAAGTGCTCGAAACATTAAATAAATATGCTAACAACTAAGTCGGAGATAATTATGACAAAACCTTTATTACAAATTGCTTTAGATTCTACCGACTTAGAAACAGCACGTAAAACAGCTAATACTGTAGCTTCATACGTAGATATTATTGAGGTAGGAACAATTTTAGCTTTTGCGGCAGGAACTGAAGCAGTAAAAGTATTACGTCGCGAACATCCAGAACATATTATTGTTTGTGATCTTAAAACAACCGACGGTGGAGCTATTTTAGCCAAAATGGCATTCGAAGCTGGTGCAGATTGGTTAACAGTATCGGCTGCGGCACATATTGCGACTATTGCTGCTTGTAAAAAAGTTGCTGATGAATTTGGACGCGAAATTCAAATTGAAATCTATGGTAATTGGACACTCGAAGATGTTAAAGCTTGGGTTGATTTAGGAGTTAAGCAAGCGATTTTCCATCGTTCACGTGATGCAGAGCTTGCTGGACGTGGTTGGCTACCCGAAGACATTGAAAAAATGCAAGCTTTATCAGCTTTAGGTTTAGAGCTTTCAATTACTGGTGGTATTGTGCCAGAAGATATTCACTTATTTAAAGAAGTGAAAAATGTTAAAGCCTTTATTGCAGGTCGCTCTTTAGCTAGTGATCAAGGTCGCGACGCTGCGCTAGAAATTCGTGCTGAAGTAGCTAAATACTGGTAGGAGGGAATATGCAACCACTATGGGGACTCTATGAAAAGGCCCTACCAGCCTATCTTAGTTGGGAAGAAAAATTTAAAACAGCACAAGAGTTAGGTTTTGATTATCTCGAAATGTCGGTTGACGAATCAGACGAAAAACTCGCTCGTTTGGACATGTCTCTTGAACAGCGTTTAGCTCTTAAACGCACCATGCTAGAAATGAACTTTAATATTCCTAGTATGTGCTTATCAGCTCATCGTCGCTTCACATTTGGGAGTCATGATCCTGCCATTCGTGAACAAGCTAAGCAGATTCTAATCAAAGCTGTACAACTAGCCATTGATTTAGGAATTCGCAATATCCAACTTGCTGGCTACGATGTTTACTATGAAGAGCAGGATGAACAAACCCTTGAGAATTTTAAACAAGGAATGCTTTGGGCAGCAGAATATGCCGCACAACGGCAAATTATGCTCTCGATGGAAATTATGGATACCGAATTTATGAGTAGTATTAGTCGTTGGTTAGAATACGACAAACTCGTAAATAATCCGTGGTTTGCAGTGTATCCAGACTTAGGAAATTTATCCGCTTGGGGTAATAATGTTGCTATAGAGCTAACTAAAGGGATTGGTAAGATTACGGCTATTCATCTAAAAGATACTTTAGCTGTAACCCCTACCTGTAAAGGACAATTTAGAGATTTACCTTTTGGCGCTGGCTGTGTAGATTTTGTGGGAGGTTTTAAAATCCTGCAAGAATTACAATATAAAGGTAGTTTATTAATTGAAATGTGGGCAACAAGTTTAGAAGATCCTGTAGCACAAATAGCTCAAGCTAAAGCTTGGTTAGAGCAACAACTATCTCTTGCTATTGCCAAGGAGGAGTAATGTTAGAAGAGTTAAAAATAAAAGTTTGTAAAGCTAATAAGATTTTACCACACTATAACTTAGTTACTTTTACTTGGGGTAATGTGAGTGAAATCGACCGCGAAAGTGGTTTAATGGTAATTAAGCCTTCGGGTGTTGAATATGATCAAATGCAACCTGAAGATATGTGTGTTGTGGATATCCATACGGGTAAAGTGGTCGAGGGTAAACTCAAACCTTCGTCTGATACTCCGACGCATATTGAAATTTATAAAGCATGGCCTGAAGTTGGAGGTATAGTGCATACGCATTCACGTAATGCCACGACCTGGGCACAAGCTGGTTGCGACATAGTGCCTTTAGGTACTACGCATGCTGATTATTTCTACGGTGCAATTCCATGTACGCGTCGTATGACGGTCGAGGAAATCAACGGTGAATATGAGTTAGAAACCGGTAAGGTTATTATCGAAACCTTTAGTCAACGTCATATTGATCCGAACGATGTACCTGGAGTACTAGTTGCTTCGCACGGTCCATTTGTTTGGGGTACTGATTGTATGAATGCCGTGCATAATGCAGTAGTACTTGAAGAGATAGCTCTCATAAACTTTAATGCCCTACGCATTGCGCCAAATGTCGCAAGTATGCAACAAGAATTAATTGATAAGCACTTTAAACGTAAACACGGGAAAAATGCTTATTATGGGCAAACAAACAGCCAAGAAGTAGAAAAGCATAATTGATATTGCTTTGTAGTAACCTCTTAACACTTGTTAGGAGGTTTTTTAGCTTGTTAAAATAGAAAAAGCAAGGTGAAAATTAAGAAAAATATTATATTTGACGAGGGTTGTGAACAAACGAAGTTAAGACATATGCAAAAGCATAATTTTATGAAAAATTTGTTTAATTTTGCTATAATATTCATCGTTTATTTCTTTCTTCTTTTCGAGATTAACTAAGAATTAGCTACTTCTAAGTTAGATTAAGCTTAAGTAAGTGAGATTTTAGTTAGCGGTAGAAATACGCTTTTGTAAGTTTTTGCCCTAGGGTTTTAGGTCTGTATTTAAAACTTTCTTTAGAGGACAAAGGCGGGTAAAAGCGATTTTTATATTTTAGAGTTGTTTTATCTTTAAGTTTACGAACTTAAGGGTAGAAGACTTTAACAGTAAATACTAAAAAATAAAAGTTATGTAAGACTCTAAAATGAAAGAAGAACGCAATAAGGGTTTGAATAGTTTATAGAGGATTATTGTTTCGTAAGTTTGTAGTTACAGCAGTATTCATCTATCTCAAAGGAAATTTGTTTCATGTCAAATATTAAAATTACTCTACCTGACGGTTCAATCAAAGAATTCTCTGCTCCAACTTCACTTGCAGAAGTGGCTAAAAGTATTAGTAACTCATTAGCTAAAAATGCAATTTGTGGTCGCGTTAATGGTGAATTACGTGACTTAGTAGATCCAATTACAAGTGATGCACAAGTAGTGATCTACACCGGCAAAGATCCTGAAGGTTTAGAAGTAATTCGTCACTCATGTGCCCACTTACTAGGTCATGCTATTAAACAACTGTACCCAGATGTTAAAATGGCAATTGGTCCAGTAATTGATAAAGGTTTCTATTACGACGTACAAATAGATCATGCTTTAACTGAAGAAGAGCTACAAGCTCTTGAAGATCGCATGAAAGCTTTAGTTGACACTAAATATGATGTTGTAAAACAAAACGTTTCATGGCAAGAAGCTTATGATACGTTTAAAGAGCGTAATGAGCCATTTAAATTAGAAATCTTAGAAGATAACGTACCAAAAGATTCTCGTCCAGCTCTTTACCACCACGAAGAATACATCGATATGTGTCGTGGTCCACACGTACCAAACATGCGTTTTTGTGAAAACTTTAAAATCATGAAAACTTCAGGTTCATACTGGCGTGGTGATGCTAAAGGTATTCCTTTACAACGTATTTACGGTACAGCTTGGGCTGATAAAAAAGATCTTAAAGATTACTTACAACATCTAGAAGAAGCAGCTAAACGTGATCACCGTAAGATTGGTAAAGCTCTAGATCTATTCCACTTACAGGAAGAAGGTCCTGGTTTAATCTTCTGGCACAATGATGGCTATACAATTTTCCGTTCAATTGAGAACTTCATTCGTGAAAAAATTCAAAGCCACAACTATCAAGAAGTTAAAGCACCAATTATTCTAGATAAAAGCCTATGGGAAAAAACAGGTCACTGGGATAACTATCGCGAAAACATGTTTACTACTTCATCTGAAAACCGTGACTACGCGATTAAACCAATGAACTGTCCTGGTCATATTATGATCTTTAAACAAGGTTTAAAATCATACCGTGACTTACCAATCCGTATGGCTGAATTTGGTTCATGTCACCGTAATGAACCATCAGGTTCATTAAGTGGTATTATGCGTGTGCGTGGCTTTACACAAGACGATGCACATATTTTCTGTACCCAAGATCAAATTAGATCTGAAGTACAAGGCTGTATTTCTTTAATTCGTGAAATCTATAACGTATTCGGATTTGACGAAAGCAAATTTGAAATCAAACTTTCAACTCGTCCTGATAAACGTATTGGTGACGAAGCTATTTGGGATTTTGCGGAACAAGCATTAGCTGATGCAATTACTTCAAGTGGCTTAACATTTGAATACCAACCTGGTGAAGGTGCGTTCTATGGTCCAAAAATTGAAGTTACAATTTACGACTCATTAGATCGTCCGTGGCAATGTGGTACAGTACAATTAGACTTCTTCATGCCACAACGTCTAGATGCAACTTACATCGGTGAAGATGGTGAAAAACACCACCCAATTATGATTCACCGTGCATGTGTAGGTTCATTAGAACGTTTTATCGGTATTCTAATTGAAGAATATATTGGTTCATTCCCAGCATGGTGTGCTCCAACTCAAGCGGCAATTCTTAATATTTCTAGTGCCCAAGAAGAGTATGCATGCCAAGTTTACGCAAAACTAAGAGCTGCTGGTATTCGTACTAAACTAGATTTACGTAACGAAAAAGTAGGCTTTAAAGTGCGTGAGCAAACGATTAAACGTGTGCCTTATATCTTAGTATGTGGTGATAAAGAAGTCGCTGATGGTACTATCTCTGTACGTACGCGTACTGGTAAAGATTTAGGTACATTCAACGTTGACGACTTTGTAGCTAAACTACAACAAGAAATCGCTACACGTTCGTTAGTTTCTTTTAGTGAATCGGAGAAATAATTATTAAAGCTGTAAATCGTAGCAGACAGACAACACGTCCTAACCGTATTAATCGTGAAATTCGTGCTAAAGAAGTGCGTGTTACAGATTCTGAAGGTAAACAATTAGGCGTAATGTCGATTCGTGAGGCTCTAGAGTTAGCCGAAGACAGAGAATTAGATTTAGTGGAAATCAGTCCTACCGCAGTTCCTCCAGTTTGTAAAATCATGGACTACGGTAAGTTCCTTTACGAAAAACAAAAAGCACAAAAAGAACAAAAGAAAAAACAAAAAGTTGTGCAAGTGAAGGAAATGAAATTCCGCCCAGGAACCGATGAAGGGGATTATCAGGTAAAATTACGCAACCTGATCCGCTTTTTCGAAGACGGAGACAAAGCGAAAATTTCAATTCGTTTCCGTGGACGTGAAATTGTTCACGTTGACCTTGGTGTGCGTTTAATGGATCGTCTAAAAGAAGATTTAAAAGACTACGCAGTAGTTGAATCATCTTCTGGTAAAAAAGTAGACGGTCGTCAATTAACCATGACCATGGCTCCTATTAAGAAGAAAAATTAAGGTATAAGTATTATTGCTACTTAGAAGATTCTAAGAAACTCTAATCACCTTATTTTTCATTGTGTACAATGCGTAATTCATTCAATTTTGGAATTTATCATGCCAAAAATTAAAACAGTACGTGGCGCTGCTAAGCGTTTCAAAAAAACTGGTTCAGGCCGTTTTAAACGTAAACAATCACATCTTCGCCATATCTTAACTAAAAAATCTCCTAAACGTAAACGTCAATTACGTAATAAATGTTTAGTTGCGAAAGCAGATCAAGTTTTAGTTGTAGCGTGTCTTCCATACGCAAGATAATTTAGAAGAGGTGAATAAATGGCTCGTGTAAAACGTGGTGTGATGGCGCGCGCTCGCCATAAAAAAGTATTAAAAGCAGCTAAAGGTTACTATGGTGCTCGTAGCCGTGTATACCGTGTTGCTTATCAAGCAGTAATTAAAGCTGGTCAATATGCATACCGTGACCGCCGTCAGAAAAAACGTCAATTCCGTCAATTATGGATTGCTCGTATCAATGCGGCAGCTCGTTTCAACGGTTTATCATACAGCCAATTCATTAACGGTCTTAAAAAATCTCACATCGAGATCGACCGTAAAGTATTAGCTGATATCGCAGTATACGATCAAGCAACTTTCTCAGCTTTAGTAGCTAAAGTGAAAGAAGTTCTATAATTACTGATTGATATAGACTTTACTGTTTAGTGGCTAGCACTAAGATGGTGTTAGCCTCTTTAATTGTCAGATTTAAAAAAGCTTAAGGGTTAGGAAGTGTTCCTAACCCTTAAGCTTTTTCTATTTGTAAGAAATTCCCAATTCAAGAGCTCGTTTACGTAATTGATTAATTACTGTTTTGCGTGCTTGTTCTGGTGATAGTAAATTTGTCATAAAAGTAAATAATAGTAAGTACTTGGCATAAGCTGGTAACCAAGGATTATTTACATGTAATACAGACAGTTTACTTTGGTTACTAATCTTATCTTGCGAGTTGTTTAACAGGACTGTACTTAAATAATCAGTATTTAAAAGTGAGGAGTCCTTGCTTAAAGCTAGTTCAAGATTACGCGGTAAAAAGAGACAAGCTCGAGCTAAAGTTGCTTGCTGATAGATATAACGCTGTTCTAAAGTAAGATAACTTAATAAGTTATTTTTTTGTAAATGATGTATATCTAAAAGTTGATTGCCGCAAAGATGATTATCGCGAAGATTATCATCTAAAGGAGGTTCATTTAAAAGATGAGCAGCATTTAAGGAAGTTGCAGTGGTTACCTCTTTGGATTTAAAAGGGTTAAACTCGAGGGTACTTAATTGCTCGTGGATAAACTTATCATGACGTCGCACTTGTGCAAGTTGTAAGCTAATAGCTAAATTTAAGGGGAACTTTGTACTTAGTTCATGCTTAACCACAAATTGCTCAAAGTCTAAACTTGGATGAGAAACAAGATTACCTGTTAGCTTATTTACAGCAGTTTGTTTAAAATCAATACCATTAGTTATAAATACCGCAGGATTAGCAAGCAATTGTCCATTAAACCAATACTTGATTAATGCTTCAAGTGAGGTTGTATTTAAGTTAGGCTTATCGCTTTGATTTTTTTGTTTTAGAAGTTGTTGGTTAAACTCTTGCACTGATTTTTCATAACCTACGCCAATCTTAGTGTAAGTTTCACACCAAATACTTAACCCATTGAACAGTTGCGGTAGATAATAGGGTAAAACACTTGGTAAGAGAGCTTCCTTATCAATTCCATTTAATGGAAGATCTAAGCGGTAGCTTAGATTGAGTTGCTGATCTAAAAATATAGGTAAAGATCCTAGAGTTAAGCAATAAGTACTTGATGACTGCTTTTCTTGAGTAGTTTCAATACTAGCGCTAGATTGAGTAGAGTTTTGCTTAGCTTTAAGGAGCTGATGTAATACCTCAAGCGGAGTTAGAAAATTATGTCTAACTTTTTCTTGCCAAGCTTTTAAAGCTACTAAATCAAGACTTAAAAGGTGGCTTAGATGATGTAAATTTTCAGTTATCTCGTCGGTTGTTATATCTGTGTGATTTTGCGCTAAAAACTCATAACTCCAGTTTTCTACTAAACCTAATAAAGAATTAAGATTAAAGGCTTTAGCATTCAATCCAGTCAGTAAGCGTTGTGCTGCAACTAATTTAACTGCCAATTCTAAACTAAGCGCTAACCAAGAAAGATAAACTTCATCTTCGCAATTTAAATTAGTTATTCCCTCCAAAGCAAAGTAAGCCTCTTGCTCAAGAAGAGATCTTGGACTAGTTTCTTGCGTAAGATTTTTCTCTGTCTCACTATCTAACACTAACTGTTGTGTAAAATGTTGTTTTAAGTCGGAAGCAAGATCTACTAATTGTTCATGCTCTAAAGCGTTTACTAGATCTATAGCAACTTCTATGAGTTTTGGTAGTTTCCAACTTTTTCTTGCTAGATAGGGTTGGAAGTTATCATTATGCTCACGAGTAAGATCGCAATCTGAAGCGTTACTAGTTGCTTTAAGATCATAGTTATTAAGTAACTGTGATTGCTGATCAGGATTAATAAGCAGTTTGCAATCTAAAAGTTCTAAGGAGGAATTGATTTCTTCTTTAGTTAGAGAACTATTTTTACTAAGTTCAGGTTGAGGGTAAAATTGATGTGTAAGCTCAGCAAGAACTGCAAGACTCTGACTATAACTTTGCCAAATGGCGCACCATTTACTTAGAGCTAATTCTTTATTTTGATTTAAGTTCAGGTTATAGTTGCGGTTATGTTTTTGCTTGGCACTATCTTTAACCTTAAGTTGCAACTGTTGTAACTGCTGCTTTGCGCAAGGAGATGTTTGCTCTTGCTGTCTTATTTCTAAAGTTTGTGTAAGCTCGAGTTCATAAGCGTATGCCTCTTGCTTTTGCCAAGCTAGAGCTAATTGAGCAACAAGTTGTTTAAATACAGATTGCGATTTCATAGGAAAAAATTTAAGGTTAAGCCCAAACAAGCTAAAAGGTGATCCTTTTAGCTTGTTTGGGTGTTAATAGTTTAAAGCTAGATAATTTACTATTTACTCTATTGTTGCTTGTTTATTGCCAATGTTGATTGCCAAAGTTTATTTAAACTCTAGAAGTAGGTAGTAAATTGCGGAACTCCTAGATCAATTTTGCTTAGATCATAAGAACCATTGCCATGGCTAATGTAATCTCTAAAGGCTTTACTACATAAAGTATTGTGCTTTTCTAAGAGTTGAGCAATAAAATCACCTAAATTTACTTCAGTTTGCTCGGTGGTTTGACGTAGATGTTGCCAAACTTGGAACAGAAGAGCAGGTAACTCTTGGAAAGATAAACAAGCCTCTTTATTGCTTTGTACAAACTGTACAAGAGATTCATGGGCTAGCATTAAAGCGCTTAACTGTTTATGTACTAAAGCTTGAATAGGTAAAACTACATTTAAATCTAAATTGTTTACTAAATGATTAACTTCATTAGTAGGAGTAATACGCAATAAAATGTTAGCTAGATAAGGATAATTTTGCCAAGTAAGTAAAGAGGTAAATAAAGAAGATTTATCTAACTCTTTAAGCACACTTAAACGTAGTTTACTTAAACTAGTCGTAAAATATGCCTCTTCTAGATTAGTAAACATTTTATTTTGGGTTACTAATTGTATAAGTGAAGCAATAATTAAGTTATGTTGTAGTAATTGTTGCTCAAGCCATGCTTTTTCTTGAGGATAGAGCTGATTAATGATAACGCTACCTACAAACTCACGACTATGCCATTTTTGCCAAAGTTGTTCTAGTTTTTGACTAAAAGCTGGATTTTTCTGACTTGAGTATTTGTGATTACTATCTAAAACCGCTTGCGTCGATGTTAGTAATTGGTATCTATGATCTTCTTGTTCAATAACCATTGTTTGCCAATAGTCATTAAAGCACAGGAGTAAGCAACTATAAGCTAATCCTAGATCGCTAAGAATTAGCTCTTGTTCGTTCTCTTGTTCTTGCTTTTGTTCATGAGCTGATTGTTTAGTAAGTATTTCTTGAGCTGCTGGTGGTAAGTTGTGCCATGCGCTTTGCATTAGTTCAGAGCTGTGAGCGTTAAACTCAAACCATTCGGTACGAGCTATATTATTAGGAACTTCACTAATAAAATAGTCATCAAAATTAGGTACAGTATTATGACCGGTACAAAGTTTACTCTCAACTACTTGTGGTAAGAAAGTATTGAGTAAAGTATTACGCACAAGCATTTTCTCAAGTTCTTTACGCATGCTCGGACGTGGAGTAAATAAAGCTTCTTGATCTTCAGCACTCATTTTCGTCACTAGATCACCAAGAATGCTTGGCTCAAGAATAAATAGTTTATTTGCGCTAAGGCGTAAAGCACGAACAAAACGTAAAGGATCTTGCCAAAAGTTCTCATTAATAGGTCGAGCAAGAGGAGCGTAAGAGGTTGAATTTAGATCTTGAAGTCCTTGACCGGTTGGATCTAAAATTTGCGCTTGGCGTTCGCGAATTATTGCGCCACTTAATTTAACTTGGGTATCTAAATCATGAGCGACTGGTAAGTAAAGGGCATTAATGGTTAGATCGCGACGTTGGCAATCCTGCTCAATACTTACATCTGTAGTATTAAAAGTAAAACCAGTATAACCGTTACTGGTTTTTTCTTCGGTGCGCGCCAAAGCATATTCTTGTCCGGTTGATTTTTGGATAAATACCGGAAAATTAGCGTTTACTTGCGTAAAATCCTGATGAGCAAGAAATTGGTCAACTGTTGCTCCAGTTACCACAAAATCATACTCTTGTGGTTCAATCCCAAGTAAAGCGTCACGAATAGCTCCACCAACGCAATATACAGTAAGTTCTGGTTTTGTCATAAGTATCTCTATTCTAAAGTCGAATAGCTTTGGTTTTGATTGAGGCCAATGTTTAAATTACTAAAGATAAACTCGGCATGTTGGAATTCTTCATAGGTATCTATATCTACGGATAGATATGGATTCATGTACGGATAAGCATTAGTATCTAGTAGCACATCGTTTAAGATGTTTTGCGCACTTGAAATATATAAAGTTCCATCTTCATAATATAAAGGCTCGAGATCTTGCGATCTTTGTCCTATTTCATAGTTCCACGGAATATACTTATTATCAACAATGCGTCCGAGTTTTTCAAAGCTACGAGTTACCGTAAACAGACTTTGTAAATTAAGTTCAGGATTAGTATAGATTTCCCAAGCTAAAGTTAAGAGTTTTCGATGACGTAAAGGATTAGTTGCTTGTAATAAAATGACATCGGTAATCGTTGGATCATTTAATTTGAGCAACACATCTTTTAATACTGGTAAGGTTGGAGTGGTATCTAAAGATAACTCTGGCTCTCTAATAATAGATTTAGCTCCATAAAGATGAGACACTTTATTAATTTCCTCACAATCAGAAGAAACATAAATCTCACTTACGATTTCCGGAAAGAGCTTAGCGTAGAGAATAGAGTGTCCAATTAAATGAATACCATTTAAATCTCGAATGTTTTTTCCAGGTAGACGTTTTGAACCGCCACGAGCCGGAATAATAACAATAGCTTTACGTACAATCATAATAATACTTGCGAAAATAATTGAGTAGAGGTGACTAAGATAGTTTGAATTTTTATGCTTACATTATAACAAGTTGCTAGAGCTAAAAAATGTCAGCTTAAACCTAAATTCAAATAAGTGTTTATAGTTTTGTCTAATATAAATCTTCATTCATTGTTTAAACTCTAATAAAACTTAGAGTAAACTATAAA
>NZ_NRJG01000086.1 GCF_003585935.1 Psittacicella hinzii | reverse complement strand
GGTTGCGTTATTTATAAAAATAGTAGAATTTAATTTTTTTTTACACTTTCTATTACCTCTTATCGATTGATAAGAGGTTTTTTTATTTATTTTTATATATTTTTCTCATTTTGTTAAATATTTTCATCATTTGCTCAACTCTTTTTACTACTTGTTTATCAGCAAGTTATGAACAAAATGAAAAATAATAGCTACAAAATGATAGACAATGGTGAGAATATGATATATAATGGTGACAGAAGTTGAGGAAACTGATATTCAGTCTCAATAAAAACTAATCATTTAATAAAAAGGTATTAATTTATGACAAGAAAACCAAAATTAACTAGACAAGAAATTGAGTATTTAAACTTACCGCCTGAAGAAAAAAGATTTAGATCAAAGTTCAAACTCTTTAACAGCTTTTACGCAAACGACACGTTAGATACAAAACTTAGAGATTTATCAGATTGGGAAGATAGTGATTTTGACACTTTCGAAAATGGCATTCTACAAGATCAATGGCTTTGGCATTTAATGCACGCAGAAAACTGGTTCAGTCAAATTATTTATTGGTTTTATGATGAAATCGATAAGAGAGGGGTTGAGTTCGAAGCTGATTATAAGAAAGTTAGAGAAAACTTTTATATAACTGTAAATCTAGATGAAGATAACGAACTCTATATTGGTTATATTGACGAGAACCTCACTTTTGAAGAGACTAAAAAGCCTATAGGTCCAACTAGACTTTCTAATAGATTACCTAAAACGCTTAAAGTAGTATCTGCTGCAATGGCACCATTTAGTGAAAGAGAAGAATATAAAGAGCTACTAAGCACTTTAGATAAAGAATATATTAATTTAATTACTCTTCACAATTGGGCGAAATATTGTATAGAATGCTTAGTCCCGCCGAAAATTATGAGAGAAATCGAAAGACAACCTTATTTTAATCAGTTCAGTAGATTTATAACAGGTCTAAAGCGAGATTAACAACACAACAGGGGCTTCCCAGTGAAGCCCTACCTATCCACAACTATATAGATTTTCAAATAAATATAAATGGTTTTTGATTATGACAAATATTAATAAATATGCTCTTGAAGATAGCGCTATGATTTTATCTTTCCTAAGAACTGAAATGTATCGCGTTACAGAGATATACGATGAAAAATTAGAAATGTTAGGGATTATTAGAAGAGGTCAAGCACAGGTTGTAGTTGATCCTGATAACTACATGAACAGTTATATCACCTTATCAGATGAAGAAAAAGCGAAGACTTTAACTGAAAATAGTCCTAAGGTTGATTTTCCGATATTCTTAATTGCGGGTAAAGCTACTTTCCACCACATCGTAAGAGGTGTAAGAAATCTTTATAAATTAAATCCAACGATTAAATCATTAAAGGATATCAATAATAATAGAACTCCTTTTACGATCCGCGACGTTGAGAAAATTGGTTCACAATTTAAACGTAAAAAACTTATGACTTTTGATAGTAAAACCGGTGCTTATGAAGCTATCGTTAATTAGAGGTAAGGGCTCAAACGAGCCCTCCCCCTCTTACCTGTCATAATCAAAACCAGTAAGAAATTATATAGGTACGTTATGATCGATTTTTCGAAATATCAAACAGCAGAGCAAATTAAAAAGCCGCTTAAAGCTGCCTTTGTGGGTGAAAGTGGTGCAGGTAAAACCTACGGTGCTTTAGCTCTTGCAGACGCAATGCGAAGATTAAGCGACAACCCCGAAAACTTTTACACCTTAATTATCGATAGCGAAGCAGGTGCGTCCTCAATCGTTATTAATGATATGGCGTATAAGAATATGCTCATCAAAGGCATTCCCGACAACCAGTTAAATTACAACGTTATCAAAGAAACGATTACACAAGCAATAGCAGACGGGTTTAAATTAGTAGTCATTGATAGTATAAGTCCGGCTTGGTCTGGTCTAAGTGGTCTATATGGATCAGCTGTGGCAGCTACTAAAGGTAGTATTAAAATGCAAACCCATGCAGTACTAGCCAATAAGCAAAACGAAAACGTTTCTTACTTCCAAAACCTAGATATACCACTTATTTTCACCATTAAAGAAAAACGCACAGTGAACGTGGAAGAAATCAATGGAAGACAATATTACACGCCTATCGATAAAATCGATCAGAAGAAAGGCTTCGAGTTCTTTTGGGATTTAATCTTAGAGCAGAAACGTAAAGGCTACCAATTCCCTAATGGCGCTATTGCTACACAAGTTGACGTTGCAGATTACGCATTAAGTGTTAACCAACCTTTAGCAACGTACGTTAAGGCTAATAATTTAGTTGAGATTAATAACGTCACTAATGTGGAAAAGAGCCGTATTGGCGCATTCCAGCAAGGAAAAGTTATTAAACTAACTAAACTTGATTACGTAAAACTATGCGCACGAGCGTACTCTTTAACTACTTCTGCATTGTATGACGATAACGTTCCTCAACTCTTTTTCAATGGTAATAGAGATGAAGCTATTGCGTGGGCTAAAGAGAATAAAGACCAATTAAACGATTTCGACAAACGAGCACTTAAATATTTATTTGACTTTTAAGGATATCTATGCATAACCCAGAGAGTATCTTTTACGAGATTGACGTTCCTCAACGATCTCCAGAATGGTTGCAAGCACGTCTCACACGTTTTACTGCAAGTCAAGCTAAAACCTTTACTAGGTTAAAAAGTGGCAAGCTTTCCAAAACTGCAATTGATACAGCACAGAAAATAGCTCTTTCTTTAACGGCGCGTTCCTTTGCTGCCTATGAAATGAAAGACGCTAGTGATAACGCTAGTTTCAATATCCAGTTAGGTGTTGTAGGCGAACCTTATGCGCGTGATATTTACCAAGCTTTGCATCCAGAATACAGAGTAAAAGAGGTTGGTCTTTTAGTTAAAAAGAGTAATGACCTTATAGCTGCTTCTCCAGATGGATTAGTTGAAGTATTAAACCCAGAAACAGGCGAGTATTGCCTTGAGGGATTAGTTGAAATTAAAACACCAACAAGGGATACTCACCTTAATCACTTATGCCATGGAGTAATACCTGAAGATTATTATGCGCAGATTTTACACCAGTTGCTGGTAACAGGCTGTAAATGGGCGGATTTCATTACTTATTACCCTGATATTGATTATAAAGATAGTTTTGCAGTAACACGCGTTTACGCAGATCCTAAGCAGCTAAAAGAATACGAGGATTTGCTAGAAGAGCTATGTAAAATCACCTATGAAACTATGACGCAATTAAACAAAAACGTACAGCGTGTAAATGAAAGAAGATATCTTTCTAACCTCAATATGGATATAACTCAAGTTGATAAAATCCTCAAAGCAGCTAAAAAAGAATTTATCTTATATTCAAATTTAGGACAATTTATTACTAATCGTAATGGATACGAAAACGACGAAGCTGTCAGCTTAATTCCTACTCCACAGGAAGTACAAGAGCAAGATAAAGTTATCGTAGAAGAGTATCTAGAAAACCATCCTGAACTAAAAGGAAAGGGACGCAGAAGCCTAGTTTGGGAAGCTAAACGCGAGTACCGCTTAAAACAACAAGATCAGCTTGACGAAGCTAACCAATCTTTCATAGATCAACTATAAATAAGGGTAATTATGTTTGACAATAATAAAATCAAGCCTCTGTTTATCAGATACTCATATATCGAGAACTCAAGAGCGGATCAATACAAAGATAAATATCTTAGTGATGCTTCTTTTGAGAGTAGTGTTTTTAATAATAACGCGTTATTCTTAACCCCTAACGAAGAGTTGAGTAAATGCACAAGTTACGGTTATCTCAATGAAGAAGATAAAACGTCATAGGTACGAAAAAAGCGTTCTTCATGAACGCCAGTAAGAGACTTATAAATTATCTACCACAAAAGGATACGTATTTTATGGATCGTTTAGATGTGCTTGAGTTTAATGTCATCTCAAGTATAAAGGAAAAGATGTTAGAAAAGCACGTTGAAAAGAAAATCGATAAGCTGCAAGAAATTCAAGCTACCCATCGTGACAAATTAGACGACTTAATTTATAAAGTAAACAAGCTATTACTCATACTTAACGAAGTGCATATTGGCAAAGTACACCTTAGCAAATCCTACACTGTAAGAGAAGTGGCTCAAATGCTTGGAGTACCATATCCGACTTTTATAAAAAGAATATACTCCGGCAAATATAAACAGCCACAAAAGATTAACAGGGTTTATTACTACTATGCCGATGATATAAGCCTTTTAAAACTACAAACCGAGGAAATGCAAGGTCATGGAAAATTACCAAGCACTAGAAAGAATTTCAAAAGCTGATTACAACGTACAAATGCTGGGGCTTTGTCTTAACTCAATTATCAGTAATAACGTTGAGGAAAAGCTAAAACAAGAAGCTATTAAATCTTCCTTACTTATTAGTGATGAAATCTTTTTTAATCAGGAAGATGTACACCTATTCAAAGTAATTAAAGCTAATATTGAGTACTTAACTCCAAATATTAACAATGCTTATTATCCTGATCCAGATTATACAAAGAATATCCTGTTAAGCCAAGCAGATGACTACTTAGCACAATACGATAACACCCTACAACGTCAGCAAATGTATAAAGCTCTAGAAGAGCACGTTAACAACGTCGTAGAGTATGCTTATAAGCGTTTTAATGCCATTAATGTGGATCATATCAACCGCGTTAAAAAAGCGCTTACAGATCAATATGTGGCATATAAATCGCAGTCTGCTCTACTGGATCTAGAAAACAAACAAGACAATGCTAGCGGCTACCTTCCTAATTTAATGAACCAACTGTCAAAAGTTCAAAATACGGCAGCCGCAGGCATTGAAAGTAAGGATTTCTTAATGGATCATTTAGACGCAATTGCTAA
The DNA here is from genome assembly GCF_003585935.1 of Psittacicella hinzii. Taxonomy (GTDB): domain Bacteria; phylum Pseudomonadota; class Gammaproteobacteria; order Enterobacterales; family Psittacicellaceae; genus Psittacicella; species Psittacicella hinzii. The sequence goes on along the minus strand of NZ_NRJG01000086.1, from coordinate 13,229 downwards.
TACAAATGACTACGGCATTCCAGAGGTCAATATTCCTTTTACTTTTTCCTTTAGAATGCCCAACGATATGGTTAGCGGTGGATTGAAGAAAAGAACGTTCTGCATTGTAGCAGCACCATCTCATGCGGGTAAAACTACCTGGGCTATTCAACAACTTATAGATATTCTTAAGGCCAATAAGAAACTATACGTTACGTTTTATAGCGTGGAGTTACAAGCAGAGGATTTAGTACTACAAATAGCTAGAGCATTCTGCTATCAATTTCAATACCAATACTATTCACGCGAAGAATTTGTCAGCAAATATTTACGTAGAAATGAACTTAGTTTAGAAGAAAATGCACTTACTGACGCTAATGCTGTAAAGTTTTTTATGTTTTGGTTACAACAAAGCGGTTGGTATAAGTATATCAGAATTTTAGGCTCTGATAAAGTTGATAGTATTGAGACCCTAGAAGAAGATATTGCCAACTCAATAATCATAGGAAAAAAACCGGAAGTTATCTTTATTGATTACCTCCAAGCATTAAATGCTAAACCAAGCGACAGTAAAAGCGAACTTTCTGCTTATCAAGCTAATAGCATTATTTCAAAGAAATTAAGTCGTTTAACTAAAAAATATGCTATTCGCTGTTTCGCTTTATCTCAAGTAAGAGATCCTGAAACTGGTTCATATTACTGTGCGGAAAATATGCCAACAGCAACCTCCGTTAAAGACAGCAGACAATACACTCAAGACGCGGATATCATCGTAACCTTATGCCCGTATAACGAGAAAAAGGACAAGGATTTCCGTCTTCCTGATGGTCTTTTCACCCCTACACAGCTTCCTGATGATGAAGTGCGATTAGTGTGGGTAACTATAGTGAAAAATCGTCAAGGACCTATTAGTGAGCACCCGTTCTACTTTTTCAATCACAAAGCTCTAGGGTTCTTAAAAAGAAAGCTACCTAATTGTTTGCTCAATAAGAATATGAAATTACCTAAAGAAACAGTAGTTCAACGAGTTGTTGATGAGTTCAGAATTAAGGATAAATAAATGCTTTTAAAATTTAAAAACGCAGGTACTTGGGAAAAGCCAGAAGTCATTCTAAGAGAAATTCAAACCGAGTTATACGTTCTTTGGCTTGGTGATGAAGAAAGTACAGCTAGACGCGTGCTCTTAAAGTATCGCCATTATCTAGATGACTGGAAAGAAACAGCCTTAGAGTTCGAGAAAACTCTTAATACTCACGATTGGATTATTGAACGTTTCTATTATGCATTCCCGTCCTTGCAACTAAAATTCGAGAATAGAAAAGCCTTACTAAAAAACCAAGATGAAGTAATACGTCATGTAAAACTCTTTTTTAACTGCCTTGAGCAATTAAAGCTACACGATAAAAGATTGGTTACTGTTTATAGGGAAACCGCCTGTATGACAACCACGCACGTGTTAGCACTACTTTGCCTCATGACAAATATAAGAAAAGGCTATATAGAGGTGCAAGATGATAGACGAACTAATGCCCTATAAGCGTTTCTTTGGCGTTCGTTTCGAAGATAGAGAGGACTTTAAAGAGAAAGTTAAACGAGTGTTAAATACACTACCGTATCGTGCTTTTATCGGTTGTAATTTATCTGACGGTTGGCACGTCAAAAGTGATAACTATCGTTTACAAGAAGCTGATTTTAGTGCATTAGCTGACTATTTGCCAGAATTTGACCCTACGCTAGAGATGAACGACGTTTCGGATATCTTTAGCTGGGCAAAGGCAAAGTTGGATTATATGCAGCTAAAGGTAGATACCGTAAAAGTCTCTAAAGATCGTAACGATTGGCAAAGAGTAGAAGTTATTGACGGGAAACGTGGAAATAGAGATGGAGGTTATGTTTTATTAGTGGACGATCGCGTGACTTTAATGATTGTCAACTATCGTATAAGCGACAGAGTTCACATAATGCACCCCTCTAAATACCCGTATGATCCTAATCAAATTGACCTTAACCGCAGGTTAGAGAAAAACAAAGCATACTTCCGTCAGAAGCAACACTTAGCCTGTATTGAGGAAATTAGACGTAAAGAAAGCTTACAAGGAAACGTTCAAACGTTTATTAATGCGGAACTAATGAACGGTACTATCGTCAGCTACAAAAACTACCGCTCACGTGAAAGAGTTACGTATCTTGCTACTAAGCGCATTGAGCGAGTGCTAACCATGTGTCAATCCTTTTTTATCGTAGTAAAACCTGTTGAGGGCTTTGGACAAACCTTTAATCCTGGAGAAATCCTTATCCCTATTACTGATCTACGCACTAATGAGTATTCTTCGCTTCAAGTAATATATCCGGATGGTAAAAAGCGTTTTATTAAAGGATATCCAACACAATTAGGTGTTTATATCTTTAACAGTAACTTGGAGTACTACAATCAGAAGAAAATGATACTTTGTGAGGGATTTGCTACCGGAGCGTCAATTATGGAAGCGCTATGGCTTTTCGGTAATGCTCATGACGCTGTTGTAGCTTGTTGCTTTAGTAAAGGTAACTTACAAAAAGCTGCCGAGTTTGTAGCTAATAGCGGTGTTTTAGACGAAGTAGTAGTTGTAGCTGATAACGATATCGACGAAAACGGTAATTCAAAAAATCCTTTACCAGCAGATAGTGTAGTAGGTCAAGGACTAGATAAGTGCAGACTTAAGTGGATGTACCCTCCAGCACTTAAAGATTTTGATTATAGCTATTTTCGTAATTTAACTGAAAAGACTATTTTAGATATTAGGGTTAGAGATAAAGCTGTTGCAATCCTTGATACTGGCGTAGTCAATGATTTTAACGATTTAATGATTTTAGCTCATGCAGAACAAAATACTAGATCTTTATCTGACAGTAGATTATTAGCTGCTGCTGTGGATAGATTAATGGGTAAGCTTGGGCCTGAACACTTCCTATGGTAAATTTATGAGTGGTAACCTTGTTTTAGATATCTTCCTAATTAGTATTACTTTTGGCTTAGCTGCTAGCTTTTTAAGTTTCGCTATTGCCTCATACCAAAATTTTAAAAACAATAACTACGATTGTGTAATGCTAGCTTTATTTATGATTTCGAGCTTCTTTGCTGCAGGACTTTCATCTGTGGCAACCTTAACTATTATCAATTACTAGTAAGGAGCATAAGCATGGAAGTAACACCGCATTACCAATTAAATAAATCTTTAGAAAATAGCGCTATCGTGGACTATATTGACGTCCTAGAATTAGCTATAATTAGAGGTGTAACTGATACGACTGTTTTGTGGAATATGATAAATAATCCTTTACCCATAAAATACGTACTAAGTTACCACAGAAAGTTCAAAAGTGAAATCGGCAAGCATATTATAAGAACCGATCAATACTTTTACTTGCTCTTATTTGTGCGTATATTGCGCGAAAAGAATTTAACCCTAGGTAAGCTAAGAAGAGCTCACAAAACGCTTGTAACGTGGTCTATAATGCGTAATAGAATACTTAGTAATGGTAGTTTATACGATTACACAAAACAAGCTTTTAGCTACCGCGTACTACGATTTTTCCTTAAACACTTTTTAAAGAATGAAAGCAACCATTGATTTCAATAGTTGTACGGAAATTTTAAAATATTACTCAATTAACCAGACTAATTTCGTAAAACTATTTTCACGTTACCACAAATACAACTTACAAATAGAAGCTCCTAGTGAAGCATTAATTCATGCACTAATTGCAGCTATCAAAGTAGTGGTAACAGAATATGAAGATAGTCCGGATCAGTTCTGGCTTTACGAACAAAAACAAAAATTAGCAGATTTAATTAAAACAGAAGAAGCACAAGATTATCTAAACTCTCACTTGTTCAAACTCTATTTTTGCATAGAATACCTAATTGCAAATTGCAAGGACGATAACTTCCGTAAATACTTCTTTAATTAAAAATGAAGCCCTCTAGCATGAGGCTAGAGGGTTGAGATGGGGTTAAAGCATATCTATTAGCTCTTGTATTCCGTGCTCTTTCAGAATTTCGTACCAAGCCGTAAAGATAATGACTTTTTCTTTTTCATAATCATATCGGTGATAGGATTTATCACTTTCATTAGTTAAATCTTTCCCGTGTGCTATGCAAACTGAGATAGCGTCTTTATATTGTGGTAAACGTTCAATCATAGTAGAGAAAAACAAGGCTCTAAAGCCGTGTATTGTAGCTTTAAAGTTTACTCTTTTTAGCATTTTCCATAAATTTTGTAATGGACAAGTTTTCCAATCAAGGAGCTTAATTGCTTCTTGGCAAACATATACAGAGTGCTCCCTACTTTTCTTCATTCTTTCAGCAGGAATATGCCAAATTATTCCATTGTCTAACTGATCTAGTTTCTCATGAGGTTTCCTTAAAAGTACTTCGTTAGCCCTACAAGCGGTTAAAATAATTAACAGTGTATTAGCTATATAATGCTTTTTTGATGATTTAAGGCTATTAAAGAATGCTCTTAATTCTGTTAATTCTAACGCTTTACGGCTTTCTATTACGACTTTTTCAGGAAATAACTGTGAGAACTTTGGTAAAGAGCAGGATTCAATAATACGATTACCAACGCCGTAATCAACTACGCTTTTAATAAAAGTATAAATAGCGGCTTTAGTTGAACTTTTGACTTTTAACGTGTCTAACTTTTCTTTAACTTGCAAAGGCGTTAAATCTTGCATTAAAACGTTTGATAGACCGCACTCTTTTAGATTATTTTTAAAAGTAGTATAACTTTTTAACGTATGGGCTTTTATCCGCTTAGATTTAAAATCGATATACTTCTTGACTAAAACTTCTAAAGTTACAGAATTTGCTTGAGCTTTACTATTAACTAATACTGCTGGAACTCCTTGTTTATAAGCTTCTCTTACTGATAGGGCTAATTTTCTAGCTTCTTCTATGGAAGTAAAGCCATCTAGAAAATGATGATATTCTCCTAAAGTAATTCTAACTTGTTTTTCTCTAGAACCTACCACAATGGACCAAGTACCTTTACCAGGATATACAGTGCTTAACTTTAACTGCAATCTTGCACCATCAGATAGCGTTTTAGATTTCTTTGTTAATTTAACTTGAGCAATAGCCTTGCTAATAGTTGATTTATTTAGTTTTCCGTACATAAATAAAATACCAAAAATAGTACCTAAGGCATACTAAAGTTCGGTAAAAATGAAGTATTTCCTAGGTAAACTTTCCGTTTAGAATATGCTTATTTTAAACAGAAAGTCATACCTTCCATGATAATTAGAAATGCTTTATTGTTTATTTTGTGACGAAAAAATCAATAGCTTATTATTACTTTGGAAAAAGTGGTTTAAAAAGTCTTGTTCTTGCTACAAATATTTGTAGAATTATTAGTTAGTCGCTATTAAAGATTGAATGTGAGTAATGACTTGCCCAAGTTGTCCGGTATTTACTTGCAATTTCTTATATAATATAGGGCGAAAAACTACTAGTAGCAATAGTTAGTCTTTGTCAAAGCTGATAACATTTAACCTTTATAGTCATTACTAGGAAAAATGACTAAACAAAATAGGATTTACTCGGAAAATCTATGAAAAATCAAAACAGTGTTATCGTAATTTTTGGAGCTACAGGTGACTTAACACAGCGCAAACTATTACCGTCGTTATTCGGTTTATTTTGCAATGATTTAACTCCTGAAACTTTCAAAATTATGGCAATTGGGCGAAAAGAAATTGATAACCAAGAGTTTATCAATAAATGCCGTAATTCAATTGATAAAGTAAAAGATAGTTTTTTACGTGAAAGTCAAAAACAAGATCCAGCAACAGCTGAAAAATTACTAAATGATTTTGTTAGCAAAATTATGTATGTAAAAGCTGACGCAAATGAAGCTGGTGATTATCAACACTTAAAAGAAGAATTAGAATGTACTGCACAAGAATTAAATATTCCTAACAATGTTGTCTTCTACTTATCTACACCACCAAGTGCATATACAACTATTGCGCAGCACTTACACAATGTTGGTTTAGCAAATGAAGAAAACGGTTGGAAACGTTTAATTATTGAAAAACCTTTTGGTTATGACGTTAAAACTGCTAACGAGTTAAACGATAATCTGCATAAATATTTCCTTGAAAGTCAACTTTATCGTATTGACCACTACCTTGGAAAAGAAACTGTTCAAAATATTTTAGTTTTCCGTTTTGCTAATACCTTATTCGAACCTTTATGGAACCGCAACTATATTTCTTACGTAGAAATTACAGCAGCTGAATCATTAGGGGTTGAAGGTCGTGCAGCATATTACGATCACTCTGGTGCATTACGTGATATGTTACAAAACCACTTATTAAACGTATTATCGTTTGTAGCAATGGAAGCTCCAGCTCATATCGACGCAGATTCTATTCGTGATGAGCAAGTAAAGGTTATTCGTAGCTTACGTCCAATTAAACCTGAAACAATCGAACAGCAAGTGCTTTTAGGTCAATATGGTAAAGATCCACAAGATCCAAGTCGTAAAGCTTATTTAGAAGAAGAGGGTGTTGATCCTAATTCTAAAACTGAAACGTACATTCAAGCTAAAGTTGAAATCGATAACTGGAGATGGGCAGGTGTGCCATTCTTCATTCGTACAGGTAAACGTTTAAAAGATCGTATTGCTGAAATTACGATTCACTTTAAACGTAGTCCACACCAAGATTTCCGTAATAAAGCTCCAGAGAATAATCTAGTTATTCGTTTACAACCAAATGAAGCTATTCAAATGAACTTTGGAATGAAACGTCCAGGTTCGGGCTTTGCATTTACCGAAGTGCCAATGGATTTTAAATATACAGATCTAAATCGTAGCGAAAAACATCTGTTAATCCTTGATGCTTATCAACGTTTATTACTAGATACCATTCGTGGTGACGCTACATTATTCACACGTTCGGACTTTGTAAATGAATGTTGGAAATATGTACAGCCAATTATCGATTACAAAGAGAATAATCCAGTAATCCAACAATATGCTTCAGGTAGCTGGGGACCAGATGCAAGTGTAGATTTACTACAACAATCTGGTTTTAAATGGCACTTTGATTGCGTTGCTGAACGTGAAGCTGAATTAGCCAATAAGCAACAATAACTTTTAAACCGCGATAGTAAGTTTTACTTACTAGCAGGTAATTTCTATGTCTAAAGTATTATTTAATTTTCATAACTATAGTATAGTTGAAGCTGCTGGTGATGATCTTCTAGCACCTGTAGCGCAGAAAATTGTAAAATTAAGTCAAGCTAATACTCCAAAACATATTTCTCTTTTTGGAGGCTCTACAGTTTTTAAATTATTTACTTATTTAGAAACTAGTGGTTTAGTATCACAAATTAATTGGGATAATTTACACCTTTGGTGGAATGATGAGCGTTTGGTTGATCATGCCGATAGTGAAAGTAACTATGGTGAACTTTGGCGCAAACATTTAAGTAATTATCCTTTAAAAGAAGAAAATGTTCATCCAATTAAAGGTTTAACCGGAGACCAATTAGAGTTCTCACAAGTTGAACTAGAAGCGCTACGCATGGAAAAACTAGTAAATGAGTTAATTCCAGCAAACGATAAGGGCATTCCTAGTTTTGACTTAATTATTTTAGGGATTGGTGATGATGGTCATACGGCTTCATTATTCCCTACTCTAATTGATCCGAATGAACCACAATTGTATGTACCTACTTTCCATCCTTTAACAGGGCAACCACGCATTAGTCAAACAAGTAAGTTAATTAATGCGGCAAAAGAAATTTGCTTTGTTGCTGCTGGTAAGGGTAAGGCGAAAGTAATTGCTCAAGTAGTAAACCATATTGCTGGTTTATTACTTCTTGCAAATGTTGTAGCACAACATGGTGATAAAGAATTAGACTTAGTAGCTTACGCTGCCCAACGATTTGGTAGTACGGAAGTGCTAGTGCATATTGGTCTGTTAAATCATACAACTATGTACTTAGACCCAGAAGCTGCTGTAGATATTAATTTAGCCGAGCTTAGTGAAGCTATAAATCATTTAAACTAATAACACAACGAGGAACAGAATGTCTTTAAATTATGATATCGGGGTTGTAGGTCTTGCTGTAATGGGTCAAAACCTTATTCTAAACATGAATGATCATGGTATTAAAGTTGTAGCATATAACCGTTCACAAGATAAAGTTGAAAGCTTTATTAATGGTCCGGCTAAAGGTACAAACATTGTAGGTGCTACATCTTTAGAAGATATGGTGGCAAAACTAGCAACACCACGTAAAGTTTTCTTAATGGTGCGTGCGGGTGAAGTTGTGGATAGCTTTATCGAGCAACTATTACCTTTATTAGATAAAGGTGATATCATTATCGACGGTGGTAACTCTAACTACGTAGATACTAACCGTCGCACTAAATACTTAGAAGAAAAAGGTATTCTTTACGTTGGTTCTGGTGTATCTGGTGGTGAAGAAGGTGCACGTAATGGTCCATCAATTATGCCAGGTGGTAACCCAGAAGCATGGAAATCTGTAGCGCCAATTCTACAAGCAATCGCTGCTAAAACTCCAGACGGTCACCCATGTTGTGATTGGGTAGGTCGTGATGGTGCAGGTCACTTCGTAAAAATGGTACACAATGGTATCGAATATGGTGACATGCAATTAATCTGTGAAGCTTACCACTTCTTATCAGAATACGTTGATATTGATCACGATCAATTAGCTGAAGTATTCTCACAATGGAATCAAACTGAATTAGATTCATACCTTGTACAAATCACTGCTGACATCTTAAAATTCAAAGATGAAGATGGTTCTCCTCTAGTTACTAAAATTTTAGATACAGCAGGTCAAAAAGGTACTGGTAAATGGACTGGTATTAACGCTTTAGATTTTGGTGTACCTTTAACTCTAATCACTGAATCTGTATTCATGCGTTGTGTATCAGCTCTTAAACAACAACGTTTAGAAGCTGAAAAAGTGTTTGGTAATATTCACCCACCAGTAAAAGAAAAATTAAGCTTTGCACAAGCTGGTGAATTAATTGAACACGTACGTAAAGCTTTATTAGCGGCAAAAATTATTTCATACGCGCAAGGCTTTATGTTAATGAAAACTGCTTCTGATGAATTTGGTTGGGATATTAACCTTGGTAACACAGCTCTATTATGGAGAGAAGGTTGTATCATTCGTTCTAAATTCTTACAAGATATTAAAAACGCGTTTGATAAAAAACCTAATTTAAACTTCTTAGGTTTAGATAGTTATTTCCGCGATATTCTTGTAGCTTGTTTACCAAGCTGGAGAAAAATTTGTATGTTATCTATTGAACACGGTATTCCAGTTCCATGTATGGCAGCTGGTTTACAATTCTTAGATAGCTACACTTTAGGTAAATTACCAGCTAACTTATTACAAGCACAACGTGACTACTTTGGTGCACATACTTACCAACGTGTTGACCGTCCATTAGATGAAGTATTCCACACTAACTGGACAGGTACTGGTGGTGATGTATCAGCAACTAAATATGACGTTTAATTTAATTAAATAAGACGAACCCCAAAGCTTTGGCTTTGGGGTTCGTCTTTATGTAAAATTAAAATTTGTAAAAGTATTTTTAGTTGATACTAAAACTTAGCTCTATAAAGTAAGACTACTATCAAGTAAAATCTACGATAACGATGCTAGTCTAAAATACCAAATTAGTAATAAAGCTGACAGTTAAAACTCTTTATTTACTTGCTTTGGCTTTAGTGCTTTTACTTGTGCTTTTAGTAGTTTTGCTGGTTTTAGTAGCTTTGCTAGCTTTAGTAGATTTTTTACTTTCCTCTTTACTACTTGAAGAAGCCTTTACACTTTTACTACTTTTAGTTGCAGCTTTAGAGGTTTTACTACTTTTACTAGTTTTAGTTTCTTTGCTCGCTCTGCTGCTTTTAGTTTCTTTATCAGCTGTTGCTGTTTTTGTAGTTTTAGAAGTTTTCTTCTTGTTGCCTGAAAGTTTAGCCTCTACTTTATTGGCTAAAATTTCAATAACTTTATCGCGTAATTCTGGATTGTGCAGGTAGCTATGATAACGATATAGCTCATCTCCAGGTAATTCAAAGTTAAATTGCTGGAGCATTTGTTCGCGATAAGTTAGGTATTCTTCGTAACTTAATACACGAGCGACAATAGTTGCACTTTTTAACAGACGGCTATAAACAGTTACGGCTGAGTGATATTTACCAGCTTCAGCATAGTAAACTTCTTGTTGACCGTTAACCCTATTAAGAGATTTACGACAAAGAACTAAGTTATCTAAATTAACCAGATTATGTTCTGGCTCAACTTGATAATTACGAATAAATTCTAAAACATCTTTACGCGTAAAACCAACTAAAGGACGAATATTATATTGGTCACATTTGCCAACATAATACATGTCTAAGCGATGAGCTTTAGTAGTTACTGCGTCTGAAGTTGTCTCGTTATTTAAATATGGAGCACTTTTTGGACGCTTAACTACGATACGGTTAGTATTTAGATTCTTCGCTGCAACCAGTAGTTCATCTGCATCTTCGTCTTGTCCTACTAACTGTTGAATAAGTTGCATATTCTTATTCACTTTAGCACGTGAGTTAGTATGAGGATACATTGGATCAAGATAAACGCTTGTAAAGTTTAGATTTTTTACAATACGATTACCTACATTGCTCACAATGCTAACTGGGAAACGCAGATTTACATTTAATTCTTTATTCCCTTGTGCAGCTAAATGCTCTTTTAAGCGACGTAAGCCATCAGCAAGTAACAGAGCAACTAAAACATTACGCTCAAACATTAACACTGACATACCAGCATTAGCAAACAGCATACTATCTTGCCCAAAACCAGCTGTAGCGTCTAAAACGTACTGTTTAGATGGATCGATTTTTTTATCCATTACCGCTTTAACAGCCGCTTCGCTACGCACATTGGCATTAACTCGATATGCAGTTTCGCCGTTAATGTAATCTACAGCAACTGGATTTTGCGCAGGGCTAAGTAAACCTTTAGAATTCTTAAACGCTAATGATAACTTACCTTGATAATATACTAAGGCTAATTCAGCATCTTTGTCATGACGAATTTGCGCAAAAGATTTTTCAATTTCACTTTCTACGGCATAATTAAATAACTCGAGAAAGTTCATAATAGTAAATTCGCTAGTAGTTGGCTCTGGGAACACAACACCTTGGCTTAAACCTAAATTCTTTTTAAAGTTAGTTAAGCGAAGAGTTAGATTATCTAATTTTTTGCGACAGTATACTAGCACATCAAATAAATTTTTAAACTCAGTATCAAGAGGAGCTTCATTTATTTGAGCAAAAAATACTTGCTTGGTCAGATCACTTTCCAAAGCAAAGCTAGGTACTAGATAACTAAGGTCAATACTGCGAGTTTTATTTCCTGACACGGAAAATCTCCAAATTAAAGCTATAATTTGCTAAGCAAACTTATTAAGTTCAATCAAAACAATTAAGGTTGAGAGAACGATAAATGATACATTCTGGATACAAAATAATATTTTGTACTTATATTAGACAAAAAATACACGCAAAAGTTGCATAAATTGCCAAAATTTACCATTTAATTATGAATGATTTTTGGTAAGAATCGCAATGCTTTCACAATGTGGAGTTTGGGGAAATTGATCGAATAATGCTAGTTGCTTGATTCGATATCCGTATTTGCTAGTTAAATACTGTAAGTTGTCGACTAAGGTATGAGGATTGCAACTTACGTAAATAATGTTCGCAAATTGACTAATCATATCACACGAAGCAGTATCAAGCCCTGCACGTGGTGGATCAACAAATACCGTATCAAAATTATAAGTGTCTAGATCAATGTGTTCTAAACGTTTAAATGGACGTACTTTATTAATCGCTTGCACAAATTCTTCGGCAGAGATACGACCAACTTGCACATTGGTTAAGTTATTGCGTTCTAAGTTGCGATAAACAAAATCTACAGCTTGTTTATTTACTTCTGTGGCTAATAGTTTTTTACCACAACTAGCTAAAACAACGGTAAAGTTACCAACACCACAATAAAGCTCTAAAATATCGTGGTCAGTATGTACATGCTTATCTACGTACGATAGCATAAGGTTGTTGATTTCAGCATTAGGTTGACTAAAACTATTCTCTACTTGATAAAGAGCGAACTCTTTATCATTTACGTGTAGCGTTTCGCTAATAAAATTATTACCTAATTGAAGTTTAGTTTTTTTAGCACGTAAAATAATATGTAGATCTTCTGTTTTAAGGTTTAATTTTGTTTGCAGAAAATCTTTGAAAGCTTGCGCATGAAGCAAATCGACATTATTTTCTTCACTTTTATCTAATGCGCGGTGGAAAAGTAAAGAGATAACTACTTGTTGGGTAGTTGTCGTTAAATATTCGATTTGGAATAATTTATGAGCAAATTTGTAATTTTGAGCAAAAAACTCTTCAACAGCAGGCATTAAGCGATTGATTAAAGCATTGGCGATCGCATATTTACCTTCACAAAAAATACGTTGTTTAGTTACAGAATCATGAACTACATGATGTACGCTGTAACTTGGTTGGTTTTGGTGGTAAATCGCAAATTCTGCGCGCATGCGGTAACCACTTTGAGCTCCAGTGAAAACCTCTAATTGCTCAAGATCAAAAGTTGGTAATTTTTGAGCAATTAATTCTCGATATTGAGTTAGTTTTTGTTCAAATTGCATAGGGTAAAAGTCATAGGAAAAAGGTGAGGCGTTAACCTCACCTTTTTTAGATTAATCTAAATTAGAACCGTCGTCCATAATCGCGCTATTACCATCAGCAAGGATATATACGCGTTTTACTTCAGTGATTAAACGTTGATATTTTAACCAGGTTTTTTCGATAAAAGTTTTATCTTCAATAGACTGATCAGCAACCACTGCAACGAAGTGTTTTTCTACTTCGTTTTCTGGCTCAACTGTACCATTGGCTAAACGGGTTAAACGTGAACCATAGTTTTCTAAAGCTTCAGCTTCTTTAATGGTGTAGTCACCAGAACGAGAAAAACCGTGTGGATAGTTTTTATCGTCAAAATATTTTTTTTCTTGAATAAAGCCTGATTGCGTTTGCATTATTAATACCTAATTATGAGTACTTGCTGTTGCTTATTCTATCATAATTCAGCAAGAAATTAAAAGATTAATCAAGGGGTAAGCATAAAGATCTAGGCAAATTATAAA
>NZ_NRJG01000085.1 GCF_003585935.1 Psittacicella hinzii | reverse complement strand
AAGATTATGATTTTGCTGATGATTCGGATGATCAAGATTATGATTTTGCCGATGATTCGGATGATCGAGATTATGATTTTGCCGATGATTCGGATGATCGAGATTATGATTTTGCAGATGATTCGGATGATCGAGATTATGATTTTGCAGATGATTCGGATGATCGAGATTATGATTTTGCCGATGACTACGATGACGACTTCAATGATGATTTCGATGACGACTTCGATGACGACTTCTATGACGACTTCGATGACTATGAGGAAAGAGAAAGCTTAGAAGACAATGATCCACAAAAAGAGATCAAGAGAATTCGTCAACGTGCAATGGAAGAGTTAGATAAGCAATTGCAAGAACAAGTATTCTTTGAACGTACGCTTGTAACTCCAGAGCTAGATCTTGCAACCTTTAAACAAACGGCGCAAGCTTTAGGTAAAGAAGATGAGTTCACAGCACAAGTTGCCCAATTTATTGCTGCTGAACAACAAGTAACTCCACTTGTTGATCGTGATTACAAGCAATATTTCGAAGGTGCTGCACTTCGTCGTTTAAAGAAAAAACCAAATCTGCGCTTATTAGTAGATATTTCTATTGATCTTCTAGCTCTGCATAAACAAGCTGGTACTGATCTTGATAATCTTTTCAAAGCATATGCATTGTATGTACCTAGTGAGAATGCAACTGCTCTTGAACAAACAACACTTTATCTTGAGCAAGCAATTGCTGTATATCTAAGCGCAAGTAGGGGTTCGTGTATAGATCTAATGTGCGATGTTGATGAGTTAGGAAATGAAGAGATAAGTAAAGTACTCTTCCCTGCAATTTGGCATTACGTACAAGTTTCTCTAGATATCACGTTAAATCCGCGTGCTACGTTAAAACCTTATTATGGTGTAGGTTTAGAACCTGATCATTATGAAAATCCTCGCTTTTTTGACTTTAAGCAAGCAAAAGCGACGCTCGAACATGATTTAGGAGTGCTAAAAAACCTGCTCGTTAACATAGGTTTATATTACGATGTATTTACCGAACTTTCGGTATATGAACATTTAGAGAAAATGGAAGAAGCATATAGTGAGCTCTTCTTAGATCATTTAAAATACATGCTAGTTCACTACTTACCAATTGAATTCTTAACACCAATTCAAGATTGGTTAGAAGAGGTAACTACGATTCGCTACTTCGTAGATCGACTAGCGCCTCAAGTGACAGCCGAAGAAGAACCTTACTACTTCCGTTATGATGAATCATTTGCTGAGTTCAAAGACGCCAAAGTAAATGAAGGCAAAATTACTGCTCTTTACTTACCAGAAGTCTTTGCTCGCGCTCCTGAAGCTCGTTTACGTTGGATTTATACTTTAGCGCAAAATCTGCAAGTAACGCCAAAAGATAAGCAAGCACTTTCGGTAGCTGAATATTACGAGCAACGCGAAGATTTAGCGCAAGATTATATGCAAATTCTGGCTGATGAACCAGATGACATCGAACTAGCGCGTGCTTTAGCAAGTGAACTACGTTCTTTCTGGGATTTTACGGATATCATGTTCCAAAATCTTAAACAAAAAGTAGATTACAAGCGATATCTTCTAGAACGTGATATAAATGGCAATAGAATTGAGAAGAAACAGGGTGTTGAGTTCTATACGCGAGTTAATTGTGACATAATTAGCAAAACGTATCAGGATCAAGATATGATTGATCGTCAAGATCCGTTGATCTTCCCCGGTCATATTATTAAGCTCTTACATTCACAAATGCTCCAGCATAGCTTAAATGCTGCTCTAACTACCGATGTGGGAACACTCAAACGTCCGTGGGGAGTAATGCGTAATCTGCTGAGCTTACAAGATTACTTGCTGCATATGCAATATAGTCATACTAAGCAAGAAGCTCGTGAAATCACTTACCAAGCACAAAACCTCATGCTCGACTTAATGCGTCATCTAGGTGGCAAAAAAGTAAAAGAGCAAATGAAAGCAAAAACTCCAGTGCATGGTAAAGAGTTACTCGAGCAACATCTTGAGAGTCAAGCTAAAATCGGTGAAAATAAAGAATTACTTGCGCATCTAGCAGGTACAGCTAATGGGCAAGAGCAAATCAAAGCCTTCAAAGAGCAACGTCTGGCATCAGATAAGCCAATTGAAACGAAGTATGGCGATAAATTAAACGCGATCATGCAACAGATCAAGCTCAAAGAACAGCAAAATATTGAGCCAGAGCTAGATCCAGCCCAAGCGCTAATGCGTGATAAAGGGATGACTAATGATCCGCTTATTACCTTAATCCATTTAGTTGATTTAAATCAAAACAGTCAAACACAATACGAAGGTAATAAAACGGTAGTAGAGCGTTATATTACGCAATACATCCCAGAGGGTTCAGAAAGAAGTGCGGCTGCAGAAAATCTAAATCAGCAAACAGCTGACTATCTGCAAATGCAACTCGAGATCATTACTCGTACTGGGAATCTACCAAAACGCATAGAGCAAGAGCGTGAAGAGCTACTTAAAACTCATCCTAACTTCGCTGCTCAGCCACAAGTAGTACAAGCTTACTTAATTGCCCAACGCATTATTGCCTCTTGCCAAGTTGAAAGTAAGTTTAAAGTGGCAATCCCTAGCGTAACTAATGGTGGGGGAGTAGAGTATCTCGAAGACCTCAAGTTACGTCTAGAGAAAGCGCGTTATGATATTCCGGTATCGTACGAAGACGAGTTTGCGCGTTATCGTGCTTTACGTAGTAATATTGCTACGAATGTAGAGCAAGTAATTACCGCTTTAGCTGGTAATAGCGAAGCAAGCAAACAAGTTACTGATGCTGTACATACTTTAGTAACTAAAGCTCTTGAAGAACAGTTAGAGAATCAAGAAGCCCATGAAGTTGTTGCTACCACGGTTGCTAAAGAGCGTGCTGCTGAGCTTGATGATGAAAAATCGGTTGCCGAATTAGCAGCAAGTTTAGCTGTAGAGTTAAACGAACTGCAAATGGATTTAGCACAGGACAAGAGTCAAGCATTACGTGCGATTAGCTTAATCGATAAAGATATTCCGTTATACGAGTTACATATCGATGGCGAAGACGCTCAAATGCCACTGAATGATCAAGCTCTGGCTCAACTAGAAAAACTGGCCGAAGAGTTAGCAAGTAAAGTGGAAGCAGCGGCGCATGAACATGCGAGTGAAGTAGAACATGTAAGTGCAGGAGCGCCAGAAGATTCTGCTCATAAAGTACAAGCAGCCCAAGCGCAAGTAGAAGCTGCAAGTACGGTAGACCGCGCTCGTGTTAGCGAGCTAGCAAGTGCGTCAGAAAGTACATTAACCCTTACTGGTGATGAAGCACAAGCAAGCACAGATCAGAGTCAAGAAACTGTTCTTGCTCCATTTGCGCATCTTTCTGATCTGCAACAGCTCCAAGATCTTCCTGTTGATCCTGCAGACTGGGACAAAGAAAAAGCTTCAAAACTCTTTGTTACTCTAGCTCGTATGGCAGCTCATGCGGATTATCTTGATACGCTTGACGAAGATGATCTTGATCTGTCATACATCGAAGACGCAGAGCAACGTGAGTACTTCCGTGCTAAACTGCTTGCTTATCGTGAGAAACGTCGCGCAGAGAACCCAGATGAGCACTTCTCATTTACACGTAATACGCCATTCCACCAAGTACGTCAAGCTTATCAGCAACGTCGTGCTGAGTTTGGTGAGCAAGAGTTTGACGCTTTAGTAGCGCAAGCTGAATATGAACAAGAACAACGCTTACATACGCTCGCGCAATTAGATCAGATCTTTGTCCAACAAGTAATTAAATACTTAGATGAATCAGATACTAAACTCAAACCGCCAATGAGTGGCTTTGAGGAGTTTAAAATTAAACCGTATCTTGATCAGATTCGTGAGTATTTCTTAGGCGCAAGTGAGGATGAGGAAGTACGTGGTACTATTGCCCAAGCTATGGACGAAGCAGATCCGCTTGAGAAATTTATTCGCAAGCGTAGTTCATTAATGCGTACGCGTGGTAAATTTGCGCTCAATAAACAAGAACTTCTTGAGGATATCGAGCAAACCCTTGAAAGTGAAAAAGAGCATATTTTTGCTTTAGCGGATAACTTTGTTGCACATATCCAAGCTGCTGTGGCTGCTAATCCAGATCTCAACCGTGAATTACTAGATGCTGAGTTAATTAATGATACTCAAGCCCTAACTGAATTAATGGTAGAGTTACTGTCATACGAAGCGTACAACAAATCTATTGCTTCACTTAATCCAAAAGATGTTTCAACCTATTTAGCCAAAGTTCAAGCTCGCGTAATCTATGAGCAAGAGAATGCCGAAGTTGAGGACGAAGAAGTACTAGAGACCATGTTTGCTATCGATGGTCCTGAATACTTAAGTGCATCTTTACAGGTGGAACAAGCGGTTAAAGCTAAAGTTGATGACCTAGTTAATAACGAGCAAGGCAGCGATCTTGCACAAAGAATAGCTAAATACGAAGCTGCTAAAGCCTTAGCTCGAGCCGCACGTATAGCTAAACAAGATCCAAGCCAAGCAGCTGAACTAGTTGCTGAGCAGCAAGAGGTTATTATTCCAGAACCTGATGCTGAACCAGCACCAAGCATTGCTCTTGAGAGTGCAAAACCTAACAAAGAAAGTACTTCGGTATATGCTTCGCAATTACTAACTATTGGTGATGATGACGAACTTGAGTTCTTTAGTGAGCTAATTTCAGGTTCACAATTAGCTAATATGTTCTTAAATCGTCAACAAAGTTATGCCGAGCGTTTAGAGTTTAGCTCTCCAGATCTAGCGTATGAAGCTGCTAAAATTGCGCAAAACTTAGGTCATGACTTAGATGATATCGTAACAGCACAACAGCATAGTCTGGGAGCTGATATTAATATCGAACTAATGGGTATTCTTGAAGATCAACCAACCATTCCTGGTAGTAAAGTCTTAGACCGTATAGAGTTGACCGATCGTACTCTTACGGGCTATCAGGTAAGACGCGTTACTAAACCATGTCTGAATCCTGATCTTTCATTACTCTTTGAAATCAGATTATCTGGTTTAGATGCTAATGCCGCAGCCGTGATTAATACTCAATTAGCTGATTATGATCCTCGTAATCAACACCTGTATGGTACTGTGTGTTATAGCGAATACGAACAAGCTCTACACATGATGCACCAAACGTTCAAAGGCAATGAGGATATTCCTGGTTATAACAACCGTGGTTTATTAGCTAAACTAGTGAATATGTACTCTCTGCACCATAGTCTAGCGCGTGACATTAATCCAGAGAAGATCCCACCTAAACGTCTAAATAGTGCTTATCACACTTTACGTCGTTTAGCTGGTGTGAATAACTGGTTACAAGGTACAAGTGCTGAGCACGAAGAGTTTGTAGATAAGGTTAATGCTCATACGCAGGAGATAGTAGCCCAATTAACTCCTACTCAAGGCAATAATCCTGCTTCTAAAGCGAATGCCCCTCAAGGCAAAAATAAAGCGAACAAGCAGACAAAAGCCGCAAATGCTGCACAAGCAAACGAGCAAGCTAGTGCCCAAGCTAATAGTCAAGATAACGATTCGCTTAACAATCTAGCTAATGAGCAAACAAATTCTCAATCGAACTCTCAAGTTAGCCCACAACAGGTTGACCTGAGTAAGATTGAGATTGATGCTCAAGTGAATTTTGAAGATATAGTTAACTTAGTGTCTCTTGCAAGTTACGATAATAAAAAACATAGTGAAGATTTCATTAGTTGGTTATTATCTGTAAGCTTAAACTTAGATTACAGTCTAGTTAAAGAAGTACTTTCTCATGGTGACTTTGATCACTACTATGAAAGATTCTTAATCAGTTATAACTATGCTGTTAAACGTTTTACGGATCTAAAAGCACAAGAACAAGAAATTAGCGCTCGTTTTAACAAGAATAAATTTAAACTACCTCAAGTTAAACAAAGCGTTGAAGAACTATATAAATACTCAAGCCTAAGAAGCTTAGAGGCTAATGGGGAAATGCCAATGGATGTGCGTATGGATACGCTATCTCCGCAAGTATTTGTGGAGTTACCAGCGCCATTTAGAACCAACGCCTTTGCTCTCTATGCTTTACGTAATAATGAAGCGTTTATAGATAAAAAAGGTGAACTCTTATCTAAATTGCCACGTGCATTCTTGAAATTCTTCAAAATGCTACCAAAAGATCACTTACCACTCTACCTAGATTTTGCGCAGTACATGATGCAAGGTTACTGGCAAAGTAAATCTTATAGCTTATTATCTAACTGGTCGATTTACCGTCACCACTTAGGTTACGATAAGTTTAGTATTTACACTTCGCAAGTAACTATGCCTGATCGTCCTTATGCACATATCTATCGTAGTCCATATTATTGGAATGGTATTGATTTTGCTAACCAGATTGTACCTTTAGAAGGTATGGCTTATTTAGGTGGAAGCTTCTATAAAGTAGTTGAAAACCTCTATAGCCAAAAAGCAATCGAGAGTTATAGCTTAGTGTATCGTCGCTACTATCCTAATAATTACAATTAGGAGTAAGGGCTTAGATGGTAATAGTTACCCTTACATGGATATAGTAATTATTGCCAATATGCTCTAGCTAGTATCTTTGCTTAAAAGATAGACTACAATTTAGTTAAATCCCCTTAACTTTGATGTTTTACATCGAGGTTAAGGGGATTTTTTTGTCGCTACACAAAGTGAACAGAAGTGTAGTACTTTTAGCAGTTTGGGCTTTTAGCTTGTTTAGCCGTTTAGTGCTTTTCGTGGTTGTAGTTCTTTTAATGTCGGTAGTGCTTTTAGCTCTTTTAGGGATTTTGATCCTGTAGTATTTTTGACATTTTCTGGGATTGTTTTTGTAAGGAAAGTGTAGCCGTAGTTATTGGATAGGGATCATATGGTACATCTTAGTTGGGGAAGAAGAAATTTTTGTCGGAGCAGAAGATACTGTATGAAAAATCGGCAAGCTATACAGCTAAGTGCTAAAATAGCAATCCTAAACAAGCTTACATCGTCATATCGAGGTAAGAGGATAGATATTTTAGATAAAGAATTAACTTTACGCACTTATAGTTATGACTAGTAAACGTCTTTTAATCCACTTAGTAATCTTTATGCTAGCGGGGATCGTGGGGGTATTTGGGATGCGATATTATCTGTATTCTAAAGCTGCGCTCACCGATGCCCAAGTAACCTATTTTCAACAGCATATAGATAATGCTTATCAACAGCAGATTATGCTGTATGCCTATACACGCGCAGCAACTAATACTTTAAGTCAAGAAAATTCAGGTTTAGGTACTCAAGATGCACGAGCGCAAGAAATTGCTACAGGTTTAGAGTTAACTTGGCAAGCAATTAATCTAGCTTATAGTGATAGTGCCATGGTACAACTAGAAGCTATACTGGCAATTGAACCTATTTGCGCTAAAGCAAGTACTGGAAATTTAGCAACTGAAAACTTAGTCAAACTAGAGGCTGTTTACGCTAAAGCTGCAGATGCTTGTACCGTAATTACCTATATTAATAAGAACTTTTATAATTCTTTAACTCCAAGTCAAATTAAAAATTTAAAAGCGCAACTAATTGTTGAAAACGTCTTACAACAAAGTCTTACCTTAGAGAATTTACCGATTATTAATGGCAAGTTCCCTCTACTGATGCAAGTTCCTTTCTGGCAAAAAGTAATTATTGAAAATCCTCTACTTCCTTTAGAAACGGCTGCGCAATTAGAGAGTTAAGAAGACCATGATCATGCAGTATTGTGTCTGCATGCAGTCTGAATGCTGTCTTTAAAATAGTTTTAGCTATCTTTAACTGTATAGAGATCAATTAATAAAGTCTTGTGGTCATTAGCTAGGTCTAGATACCGTTAATAAAGTGTAGATATCATTAGTAATGCCTATATATGAGGAGTATGTAAGAGCTAAAAAAGTTAAAAGGAAGTTTAATAATCTCATCGGTAGGTGAAATCTAATAATCTCATGGGCAAGCACAGCATTCCCTTACAAAAAGTAAGGACTAGATTGTAGATTTTGCATGCATGTGTATCGAGTTTGTAGAGTGTTTTTCAACAGCTTACCAAAATCAAATTATGCGCCCCACTGGAAATTTTTCATTATGTCGCTATAATTTACGTGGGTCAAGCAAGATAAATATATTTGCTGCCTAAAATATTTCCATTTAACTCTTTTTAGATAAGTTAAGAATAGAGTTCGACTTATCTCCTTACTATATATAGGTTAAGACTTAAGTACTGAGATCTTTTTAGGAAGAATTATCTTGGCTTAAGATACTTTAAATTTATGACTTTTTTACGGAACATAGGACGTCTGTGGTTGGTAGGATTACTTGGACTAGCGTTAGCTTTTGGGCTAACTGCTTGTAAAGATAAAGATCCTTATAAAATCACCGGAAATGAAGTAAGTTCAGAGCAATTTGATAAGTTTATTCTGATCTATACGAAATACCAAGAAGCTTGGGGATCAGTGTACACTCTCTACAATATGTTCGACTTAGGTAAAGGTAAACTTTTACCTGGAGATACAGTAAAACCTAATAGCGTAATTATGTTTTACATGATGTTAAATGCTCCAGATGTAGAAGCTAACTTAATAGTTGATCATCAGTTTAATCCTCCTGCGTTAAAGAACTTTAAGTTTGCGCATAAGGTTTGTTTAATTGCTAAACGCAATGGCGCTTTACAGCACAAAATTGCAGCAGTAAACGAAGCCGCATTAGAATTTTGTGACAACACTAACTATTACTATAGTTTGTTCATTAAACCATTTACTCCAGATCAAATTAAATCGGTAATTGCGGATATCTATCGCAATAAGTTTAGCCCAGAAGAATGGCAAGATATTGAGCGTGGTAAAATGGGCTTTAATTACCAACACGTAAAAGACGATGATCTGTGGATTCACGTTACGCAACCAAGTGATGATAATGTCATCTCTAGTGATGAATAGAACTGCCTATAATAGTTAGGACAAAAGTCCGAACAAATAATGATTTATTAAGACCATAGCAATAGCTAGGGTCTTAATTGATTAGTTTTGTTGTTAACTTTTTTACCTCATTCTAAAATAGACTGTATTGAGGTACACGTTCTAAATAGACAACCACAGTCTTAAGGTACAACTTTATAAATTAAGTAATCTTAATCTCTTGGCTAAATTAGTAGATCTCTTTACTAATATTAGTAGATCTGATCTCTTTACTAAATTAAGTGCTTAATTTAAGAAGGTGAGATATCACTTTAGTAAGATAAGCTTTTACTTTAAAAAATTAATAGGTAAAACTAATCGTCAAAGATCCAAACTGGATTTTCTATAAGCTCTTGAAAACTAAAAGCTTTTTGCTTTTTAAGTTTAGTTGTCTGAAAAAATTTATAAAATTTTTTCGTCAATCCGCCCACTTTAGAGCAAAATACTTGTCTAAAGGATACTTCAATTATTTAAGCTCGATCTTTATTTTATGTAAGTAAAGATTACCGAATTTGGGGAAAGCAAAAGCGGCAAAGGCTAATAACGGTAGTTAAAAGCGCCCAACTTTTACTTTATTAGTTGCTCGTATTCTACGCATGCTACTTTAGGGTTTACAAATTATCAAGTAAGTGATAATTCACACTAACTCTAAATGTTGACTTGCACTAAGCATAATAGGACTAAATATAGTTTTCCGAATGATGTAGAGAAATACGAGCGTAAAGTTAAGAGACCATTAAAACTCCCTCGCGCCAGAGTGAGGAAGGATTAACTTAACTTTCTTTCTACAATAGACTCAATGTTAAAAAATAATTTATTTGTAAAAGCAGCTGGGATTACCAGCAGTATTGCCCTAGCTCTAGCTTTAGTGAGCTGTGGTGGCACAAGTATTTCCGACGATGATGCTAAAAAGTTTAACAAAATCTATCAAGAACAAGCATTAGCTTGGAATTTTACGTACTTTGCAGCCGAAGCTTTAGGTTTTAGTTCGGTTAATGAAGCTGAACCAGTACAACAAGCGCAAACGATCATTGAACGTACTTTACCGGCATTCTATTACGGTATTAATAACTTTGGTAAAGTAGATGTTGATGATGGGAAGTTTAAAGCTCGAAACTTTAATCACTGGGAGTTCTTTGCCCAAACTTGTGAAATTGCTTTAGATAATCCATCGCAAATGGAAAAATTAGCAAGTACAGCTCAAGATATTGAACAGTTCTGTAAGAAAACCGTTTTCTACTATCAACTGTTTGATAAAGCTTTTACTCGTGATCAAATTTACACGGTAAATGCTCAAGCTTTAAGTAAACATTTAAGCGAACGTGAGTACGAGAAAGCACAACAAAATAAACTAAACTTTACTTGGACGCCGCTAACGGCTGCGGATCTAAACGGTAAAGCCATTGAAGCTTATGTAAAGCAATAGCTGACAATAAGCAGTTACAGGTTCAATCTTAGTATTTAGTACTTAGTGCTAAGATGGTGAAGAGTTCATATTCTAAATTAAGTACGATAATAAGCAAACGTATGTTATACGTAGATATACAAGTAATTTTTTATCCAAGAGCCTAAAAACTCTTGGATTTTTTTTACACTTGTTACCGCACACAAAAAGTACAAATTACTCTATTTATAGAGATCACGATATATTGTGGAGGAAAAAGCTTTATGCTCTTAGTTAGATTCAGAGCTATATCTTGAGTATTTCACTCAAAAACCCTGTAACTTCTTGATGCGTATTAGCAGTAAAAATGACTTCTTTAAATTAAGCTAAGAGCTTAAATTTAAGGCTAAATTACAGTTCTCTAAAGGTTGTCTGAACGGAAACAAAGAAAATACTTTTGCACAACTTTTTGCTAATCACGAATACTTAATTCTCTAAGTGCTATACTGCTAACAGTAAGAATCGATTTGGGGCTATAGCTCAATTGGTAGAGCAGGTGACTCTTAATCATAAGGTTCACGGTTCGAGACCGTGTAGCCCCACCATATATACAAAGGCTGACAAGTAAATTGTCAGCCTTAGTTAGTTCTGCAGTAAAAGATTACATGAAACAGTTAGAAAAATCTTTTGAAGAGTTAAAGAAAACTATGCAATAGCCTTTTTAAGACTATTGTGTGAGTACTACTCAAATGAGTAAAACGTTTTTTACTGAATTTATATAAGGACAGGTATGAGGGAGTATACTGCTTCTGAACTAAAGGCAATAGAAACTGTTGCTAATGAAATTAATAGACAGAACACCAAAGAATTTATCAAAGCTTCTGCATTATCTAGTAAAGGATTCGCATATATAGCATTCTATCTATTTTTAATAATTATAACTATTCCTTTAGTAATTTTGGCTTTATTAGCCTATTTTCTTGGAGAATTATATTTTGTTGCAATAACAATCTTTTGGTTAGGAGTGTTTATAAGTCTTGTAGTACCAGAAGTTATTAGTATATATAATAGTATGCCTATCTCCTGTAGGTGCTGTATATGTATATTTCGCTGGTAAAAAATATTTACCTAAATTAAAAGGTGCGGATTTATATAATATTTATACAAGTTACCCTTTAATTATTATGGGATCATTCCTGCCTATATTAGGGTTATGTCTTTATGAATATTGGAGGAAAGGCGATTGGTTTTTTCCATCAATCCAAACTATCATTACTCTTATCGCTATGGTTGTAGCTGTAGGAGTAGCCAAAAGTATCTATAGAATTTGCGTAAGTATTTTTAAATATAGAAATATCAGTTTAGGTGTACTAAGAGAGTATTATAGAAGATCAGGTGGCTATCCAAATGAGCAAGAATATATAGAACGAAACAAAGATCAAAAAATATTTTGCTGAATGTTTAGATAAGCAAGAAGCGTCTTCTATTTTTACCGCTGAAGATTTAGCTATTTTTATTGATTGGTATGCGCGTAGACAAGTAATCTTAGATATTAAGTTATCCGAGTTACCTATAGATTGGGAAGATTTTAATAAATGTGTTAAGGGTAATTATGCTTTAGCTTTTAATAACTTATACCTTAATACGTTAGATATTGATATTCCAATCCACGCAACAAATTTAGAGTCAGCATTCTACCAAAGTAAAATTCATGAAATTAAAGGTTTGGAAAATCTCATTGGAGAAAATGCAGATTTAACCAATTTATTTTTACTTGCTGAAATAGGTACGCCTGTAACTTTAGATTTAAGTCATGCTGTAAATGTGCGTAGCTTTAAAAATGCATTCTTAGGTAGTAAGATTGATGCTGTAAGTATTAAACTTTCGCCAGAGCGTATAGAAAAATTAGCAGTTCGTCCTATTGAACGAGGTGATAAAGTTAGCATTCTAGGGATGTTTGCATATTCGAGAATTAATAGAGTTGAAAAGTTTGCAAATCTTTCAGCTTATAATGTGGGATATGAATCGACTAATGAAAAAGACTATGCACCATTCCAAAATGCTTACATAGGAGAAATTGATAACTTAACCGATAATCCACATGCGAGAGTAACTATTGATTGATCCTAAATAAATAGCAACTGGTAAGCAAGAAGTAGAACCATTTAAAATTAGCACTCCATAGATGGTAATCGTCTTAACCTAATTATAGATTTTAAAAATCTATGAATGGTTGGCTCTAAAGTCAAACTACGCAGGTAGATAGATATAGGATTGTAAATGTTAAACAAATTATCCCGTAAACAGCAAATTTTTGGTGCTTCAGAATTAGTTGCTTTGTTACTTGTGCTGATTTATAGCTTATTTTTTAGTTATGCTAAAGAAGCTAAAGCCCAAGCGATGGAAGTAGCATTACAAGTTCAGAGTAATTTTGCAAGTAAGAATGAACAGTATGCACTACAGTACGATTTTCTTGCTGGCATAGCAACTCAAGAACAAATTAAAGAGTATAAAGATGTTTTTGCGCAGTTGCAGAAACCTTACCAATAGATTATGAAAGAAGTCGTGAAGAAAGAAGAGGCTATGACTTTTTTCAGTGATTACCTAGAAACTGCTTCTTTATTTTCGCAAAGCATTTACGATCAACTCTATGATCCTGAGGTATCTGTATTTCCGTATTTAGAATCTTTAAGAAAAGATCTCCAAAAAATTAGACTGAAAGCCTCTTTTCAGTTAACGGATGCAGAGACTGCACTTAAATATAAAATTTTATCTACTTTTACTACTCTAAGAACTGAACCTATTGGTAGTACGAAAGCTGCTGAACATGCAGCCAAACTCAAAGCAGATGCCATTAATTTATTGAAAGATAATAAGTTATTAGTTACTAGTGATGATAAAAGCATCTGTAGTGGTTTAAAGACTTTTGCCGTACAAGTACAAAAGTTTTTAGGTAGAGAGGCGTTTTCTTATCACTGTCCAGCTGATGAGTTAAAACAAGTACTGGTAAAAATTGTTGATAATATTTTTAGTGATCAAAATAGTAAACCTTTAGCAGTAATGCAGTCTTTATATAACTTATATTTCTACACTATGCAAAATATTGCTTTTATACAAATGCAAAGTGCAGTAGGTGGACAGCTCTTAGTTATAGATAATTTAGTAGAAGAGCTAGATAGTTCTAGATCTGATACAACTATCGCAAGCCTTGGACAAGAATTAGCATCTTATAGGAGTGTTTCAACCTGTCCTACTTCTGGTTGCTCTGCAGAGGTCTTTGAGAAGTTATATAAAGAAAGATTTAGATTACTAAAATATATGATTGATTAATGAAATTACTTTGTAAGATCCATGTAGGATGTTAACTAGTGTTTTATCAACCTAGTTTATAAAGATTCTCCTAGTACATCTTAGTTGGTGTACGAGGATTTTTATGTGAACTTGGGGCTACTTTAGTATAAAGCAAGTTTAGTTAGAGAATCTTACAGGGATGAGAAGTAAAGTTGGGTAAGAAATTTTGCCATTTGGGTGGTAAAGAAAGTTAAATTTAACAAAATAACTTACTTACAGCCGAAAAATTAGCATTGAACTATCAAAATCCAGCGTAAAAGTAGGTGCTCTAAGCTCGCATTATATAATAAAGACGGTCATAAATCTCTTATTGCGCTGTAGTATTACAACGTTACTTGTGTGTTAGGCGGTTGCTTGGCTGAAGTTTAAAAATTCAGTAGTTGAGTAATCGAGAAGTAAGTAAATCTATAAGCAGAGTAATCTCACAACTGAGTAATTCAGAAACGGAGTAAGCCATAAACTTATGTGCTAAAGTTCATTAAGCAGCAGGCAAAACAGAGAGATATAGGATCAAGCAGGATTTTTTTAGATTAGATTTTCTTAGATTAGCTTTTTAGGTACAGAATATAGGATTATAGGTATGTGGTCATTAACAACTAGTAAACGCAAAATAAGTGCTTTAATACTCGCTTTAGTAATCGGAGTCTCTTTAGTGGCTTGCTCACCCAAAGTAACTGAAGCCGAGGCGGCTCAGTTTGTGCAAAATTATCAAACTACGGCTCCAAATTATAGTGGCGTATTTTTACTAATGGCTGCTTCACAAATTAATCCCGACATTAAACCTCGTCCAATTTTTACACGAGAAAGTGCCGAGGATAATGGTATTGTCGTGCTATATGCTTCGTTACTTGGTATTAGTAGTAATGATCCAGAATTAGGTACTACTTATGAGTTTAAAGATGGCCAGTTTTTACTACCAAGTTATGACAAGTTCCTTTTTCAGAATCGTTTATGTACAGCTAAATCTGCTAAAGACTTAATTAATAAAGCCGGAGTTGATGCTGGAGTTTCTTTTGGAGATTACTGTAAGATGGTAATCTTCCTTGAACAAAAAATGTTTGCTGGAGTAAGTGCTGATAAAGTAAAAAGCTTAATGTTAGACTTTTTATATGATACTCAAGTAATAGATCAGCAACTTTATGAACAAGGAACAAATAGTAAACTAGGTTTTAAGTATCAACAATATACAGGTTTTGCGCAAATCCCACCTGGTCTAGTTGAGTATTTTGAACTTACAAAATAAAGTAAGTGCAATAAGTGCAGCTGCTGAGCAAGGACGGTAGTTAAATCAGTTTAGTAATACCATGAGTTAGTTAATTGTATACAAGAGAGCTGTAAGTTAAGCAAGGTTTTATGTGTTTGGGCTTAAGTTTTAAGTCCTCAAATTATTTTTTCTCTAGTAATGGGATGACAAAAAATAGTAATTAAGGTAAAGCCCCCAAGTATGAGATTCTCATGCTTGGGGGCTTTTGCCGTGCTTTAATTTTTGCAACTTTCATTTAATTTTAGAGATAGATAAATTTTTTCTGCTTGGTGGTAGATAAATCAAAATTCAGTTGTATATTTAACAAGCTATTCTGCAAAAAGAACGAATAATTATGATTTTATCTGTCGCAAGGGGCTTTATTACCCAAAATACAAGCGCTGGTAACTGGTTGTCTGAAAAAATAATGTGGGGAGTATGTAAAAAATAAACAGGAGTTGGAACCGGCGAAAAAATTCGGGCATGAAAAAAGCCATGTTGTGTTTTGTATGCTGTAAAATACAAGTATAAGTCAATAAAAAAAGTCAATAAGGAAACAATGTGGCTACAAAAATTATAACACAGTGACTATCAACAATCGTTAATTACTGCTGTGGGCAAATAAAGCTAAAAGAAGCATTTTATAGAGTATTAAATATTCATGAATTCAATAGTACCTACCGTGCTATAGAAGCACGATTAATGCGTTACCGTGAGAGATGGAGAGAGCTTAGTAAAATGATAGACCTCCCATCTACAGGTAAATCTCGTAAAGCACGCTGTAAAGCCTTTTTTGAGAATAGAGATTTATCTACTAATTACAGTGACAGAGGAAGAAAGAATAAACTAGATCTACTGTATAGAGATCACCCTGAGGTTGCTAAATCTGTAGTTAAATTAATCAATAAGTTAATTAAAGAAAAGCAACCGAGTGAAAGAATAGCAAGGGAGATTCTGCCCTTATACCAAGAACATAATATTAGTAACAAGTATATTCCTTGCTCAAGAACCATCGATAACTGGTCTGCAAATGGATTAATCGAATCCAGAATCACTAATGAACCATTTCGTAAGAACAAAGGTAAAATAAAGTA
>NZ_NRJG01000084.1 GCF_003585935.1 Psittacicella hinzii | reverse complement strand
CGAAAGGCGAGGAGGTGAGAGCCTAAGACCTTGAAATTAATTTTACATTTCGATGTTATTTAAAGCACAGTACCTATTAAGTCCGTTAATATATTGCTGTTGGTCCTTTAATTGTTTTAATTACACTTTAATATTGTTTTATTTTTGTACGAATTTGGGGGAGGGCTTATTCAATTAGGTCTTTCCCAAATGTAAAAATTAAACCCCATTAAGACTTAGTTCAATAAATTAGAAATAAACTACAGTCATAGGATTTATACATTAAATTTAAAAATTAGTTAACCCAAAATTATAAAAAAAATGCTTTCATTTGACATATTTTCGTTCATTGAAAGTATGAATTTTGTATATCATTTGGGGGACACCACAGTATACTCTTTATTTTGCTTTGTGTTTATTGATCTATCTGTATTATTTTTACGTGTAAATCTTCTGCGACGTGCATAAAAAGGTTTTTGCAACGCTAACTGTAAAATACTATAGGTTAGTTCTGGAGTAACTTGTTGATATTCACCAAAGCCAACAATCTGACGTTCTTGCATAATCTTACGCACAGTCTCTGGAATAGCTTTAATATCTAAATGCTGATAAACCTTTTCTTTCAAGCAAGTAGCTAGTCCCATGTTTTTCATAAAATCATGGATTGCTTGAATACTAATTGCTGCTAAACGTTCATCAGAACTTTTTGAGCGTTGTAAACCTAATACCTGACGTGCAAAGCTCACTAATCTTTGTTGTTTATGCTGTTTACGTAAATGCAGATTATTGCACATGACTAAAGCTAAAGATGGAGCGTGAGGGATGTCAAATAAGGCTGTAAGCATATGCCCAATTTGATGGGTTGACCAGTCTTCAGCTTCTAAGCCTAAGCTAGGTAAACCACATAGAGCTATGGCTGCAGCCCACATATATTCAGCACGATAAGTTAAATCCTGCGGATGAGCTAAGGTCAGCGGACCGTACTTCATTATAGTACACAGAATACTTTCGGCAATTTGCGTAGTTAAGCTATTAGCGCTTTGAGCCGCTTGATTATGGATTAAATATTGCTCAAGGACATGAATGAAAGTATCCACAACTCCATAGCTAATTTGTGAGGCTGGTAAGCTAAGAGTTAAGGTTGGATCTAAAAGAGCAAATTGCGGAAATTGATCCTCGTGTCCAAAATCAGCTTTTAAGTTGCGATACTTATCACTAATTACAGCCCATTTATTCATTTCTGAACCAGTACCTGGACAAGTAAGTACGACACCAAAAGGAACGGGACTATTACGAAACTCGGCATTATGCTCACTAAATAGAACCTCTTGCTCGGCAATGGCAAAGGTTTCTGATTCTAAATCATAGAGCAAGATATCAAATTGCTCAAAGTTAATATAACTAGCAATAAACTTGGTCGCGTCAATTACCGAGCCGCCACCAACCGCAAGTAAATAAGTAACTTCTTCTTTACGTGCAAGATAAATAGCCTCAACTAGTTTACTAATATCGGGATTAGGGGTAATACCGCCAAACTCAATAATTTTACAATTAGACTGAGTTAAAGCTTGGCAAACTTGGTCGTAAATGCCGTACTTTTTAATGCTTTCTTGTCCATACACCAGCATAACTTTAGCTTGAGCTGGAATTAGACGTGGCAAGTGTTGACAAGCATTAGTCGCCATAACTATGCGTGTCGGGTTATAAAATTCAAATTCGTGCATAAACTATACAAACCATAAAAATTAAAGTATGCTTAAGGTTTACTTTAATTTAAGATTGATACATGTCATGGTTGTAGTTTATCACTAATTTGTTATTCAAGGCTTAATATTTAAAGCAAAAGGTAATAAACGAAAGCTAGAGGAGTGAATTTTAAGGGAAAAAGAAAAAGCACTTACCTCGGTAAGTGCTTTTTAGAGATTTGTGAGATTTGATTTGTAATTAAAGTAAGAATTGTACGCAGTTCTAGTTGAATTTAATCGCTACTTGACCATTAGTGTAATCGTAGAAAAGTTGACCTTTTAAGTTACTATTACCAGTAATGGTTAGAGTTTTAAATTCATTAGTTAATTGACCTGCTTTAAGAACTAAATAAGCTGAACCTGGTTGTGGTTTGAAATCACTAGGGATATCCACAACTAGCGCACCATTTAGTTTTGCTTCGCCTGTAACTTCTAATGGTTTACCTAAAGTTAAAGTAGAAATAGCTAATGGGCTATTGCTGTATGAGCCTTTAACTTCACCACCGAAAGATACGAAGAAGCCGTTATTGTAAATATCACCCGAGGTAGCTGTTGAAGCTAACTGGAATAAACCATCATGGTCGATATTAGTAGTTGAAGTAACAGAACCTTCAAGACGTAAAATACCTGATTGTACTGTAGTATGACCTTTATAGGTGTTTTTACCAGTCAGGATTAAGGTACGTTGTGAGTCACCGTTATCACGTACTACTAAACCGTATTTACCAAAAATGTTGTTACGGAAGTAGAAAACTTCACGATTTGATGAAACTTTATCTGGAGTAAAGTCTACAACAAAGTCACCGAAAGCAAATTGTGCTGGACCTCTAACTGCTGCACCTACGTTTAATAGACCCCAACCAGTTTTGTCATCAATACCAGCCGGACCAATGTCTGTAGCAGTAGTTAAAAGAGTTTGACGAATATTATCAGCGTTAAACCATGGGAACATTTGTTTAACTAGCGCTGCACCACCTGAAACTTGGGGAGCTGCAAATGAAGTACCATAGCTAGTTACATAATCATCACCTGATTTTGTTGCTTTTGGATTAGGTACATCATAAGCAAAGAAGGCTGTTAAACAGTTGTATTTAACATTTGAACAAGAAATTGCATCTGGATCAAAGGCTAAGTTATTAGCTGATACAGGAGCTTTAGGGTTGCTAATACGCACACCTGAAACTACTAGAGTATTCGACATAATTTTCGGATCTTCAATTAGTTTTTGTAGAAGAGGCGAAAATGTTGAACTTGCTGTATCTTTGTTACCCGCAGCAAACACATAAAGTGGAGCATCTGGGTTATTAAAAATCTTGTAGAAAGTGTTACGAATTGATGGGAAAATGCTAGTGTCATCACCAAGCGTAAATGAAGCATTAGCTACAGATACTTTATCTTTATATACTGTAACAAAAACGTCTTCAAGTACTACATTTTCAGGGTCAATAGCGTAAGCTTTAACTTTTGCACCTGGAGCTACACCTTGGTACTTGTCATTTGCACCTGCAGCAGTTAAGGCTACAGTTGTACCGTGCGTAACTTGGTTCGCGTATTTTTGTCCACCTAAGTCAGTAACTTCTACCTTGTTAGTAAAGTCAGGTTGTTTAGTATTAATACCTGAATCTACAACCGCAATTTTCGTACCAAAGCCGTTTACTTCGTCTTTGTTCGAACCGCGAGCTTTTTTGTTTAACGAGGCTAAGTGAACTTTCTTACGCGCAGGATCGTCACCATATAACATGGTGTCTAATGCTGCTTGTACGTTTAAGTAAGTTAAACGTTGTTGGTTAGGAACATTTGGATCCTGATTGAAAGCTGTGAATACAGGCTTGTTATTTTGCGTATTTAAACGTGAGTTTAAATAGATTTGATTTAGATCAGAACGCTTAAATAATTCTAACTTAAAGTCAGCATTATCTTTGTTGGTTGGGAAGTCATTGATATTGTTTACAGTGGCTGTCCGACCAGTAGCAAAGTTTTTATCTAACACAACAGTGTAATTGGATGGTGCAGCGTAGGCATTACCTATACTCGCTACAGCTCCGATTACGGGGAATATAGTTGTGAGGATGGTTTTAACTGGAGTTGAGTACGCAGACATAACCGAATTATTTAAATATGGTGTTCTAAACACGTGGGTTGATGTAGAGTGCATCATGTTAAGAAATCTTGTAATCTATCACCTGTTAAATCTGTTTAAATTATTACCTTATTGCCAATATTAAGAGGTAATAACAAGATCATAAACAGGATTTATTTAAATTAGTCTTTTATAAAGATTAAGCGCGACAGATCTCTTTCCTACCCCGTGTAGAATAGAGTTTGTGCGCAATCTCAGTTTAGAAAAATCAAACTAATTTTATTTTTATGTTTAGCAGAATAACTAAGACCACGAAAAAACGATGGTGGTGCTTGTCATAAATTGGTTACTTTTTTATATCTAGACTAAATATTACAAATTAATAGAAAATTATCTAATGCTAGGTAGTTGTAATGTTGAGCTATGACTAAAGCATTCAATATTAATTGCAAAATGGTATTAGATCTGCAAGCTGTAATTTGGACGAAGATATTTGGGCGAAGTTGTCTGGTAGTGTACGTGTTTAGTACACAAACAAACTTTAGCAAATAAATTAATTTATTACCTTTAACCTTGTGAATAACTTAGATAGAGTTAGAGAAAAACTAATATCCAGTTAGAAGCAACGACAAAAGTTACTTTTTGTAAACAGTTGTCGGCATAAGACTGGCAATATCTTGATCAAAAACAGTTGCAAGATGCAATACGAGGAGCTATTTAGGGGTTGGTACTAAATTAGCTTGTAAATAAAATTCTGGAGCGCCTATACGTAATGAAGTGTAGGCTTCTGTGGAGGTTAAAACTTAACTAAATTAAATCCTTTTTACTACAAGTTTACAATTTGTGGTAAATAAGTAGCGCTTTGTAGTAGCGATTATCAACTAACAGCGAGAATGCTTAGTTAGTAAGTATAAGTTTATCGGATTAAAACTATACTTAAGCTATAGATCGGTTACTGTGAACTTATCTAATATTCGCTACAGGGAAATAAAGACTTATTTAATTAGTATTAAAACCAGTTTGCTAAACAATGTTTAATAAAATTGTAGAGTGAATAAAAACTGAGAGGAAACTTCTACTAGTTTAAGCAAAGATCAAGGATTAGTTTTGAGAGCTAATACTTAATAGTTGCTTTAGGTTTATATAAGTATTTTTAATTGCCACATTAAAAATAAAGAGGACGAACTTTTACAGATTGTAATAGATAGTAATAAATGTAATCTATAGGTATTGATAGTTATTTGTTAACAATATCAACAACTATAAATTAAAGTTCAATCTCTTATCTTTACTCTTATGCTGTGCCGCAGCCAAGAGTGATAGTAGAAGCAGGAAACGATTATTCCTGGGGAGCCTTGCTAGAATGCCACTTCTAGCACAAAAGATATAAGGTGTAAGGTTGTTGAACAAGATGCTTATGGAAGTATGTAAAAGTTCAACTCTTCCATAAGATGATGCCAAATTTAGAAACTGTTATTACTATACTTTACTTTATTTTCTATTTAAAAGCTAAGTTATATAACTAGCTATGAATAAATTGATAATGATTAGAAGTAAATGTTAGTTTTTTAAGCTAAATAAATTTTTAAAGCTATCAAAATGCTATATTTTGAAAGTTCAATTTCACCTTTCTCTTAGATTTTGCAAAAGTAAATTTTTAACCCCTAAAGGAGTTAAGTTATTAGAGGTAAATGCTTGTAATTTCGTTTAAATATTTTTCAGCTTCTTTCGATTAAGTTAAACCTCGAGCTCTGTCTGCGGTGAGCTTTGAGTTTAACAGAAGTGGCAAATGTAATTTTTATGCCTTATCTGACGTAGATAAATCTTTAAGTCTAACTTGCTAATATGGTTGTAACTTTCTAAAGCTTGTAGCCTGACTTGCCTATTGCAGGTTAAGCTTATTGTCAACGCATAATCTTGGGCTTAAGTTTATCTTTTCAAAATAAGAAGTTAGCCAGTACCGAAAAATATCAAAGTAAATTACACATTCTAAAGAAAATTCTCTTTAGCTAAATCTAAGTAACCTTAATTAAGTAACCTAAATCTTAGTAACCTGAATTAAGTTGCTTAAATCCAAGTAGCCTATATCTTTGTTGGCTGTAATGCTAAATTTTATTCAGAGGCAATTTCTGAATTACCTTTATAAATGACGCCAAGGATGCGATATATGAATATCGCTCTTTATATATCTTAGACAAGTTTTACCGCTAAAAGTTCTATCACGAAGTTAAATTTAGGTATCCCTGTCCGCAGCCATAACATTATGGGGGTGTTTAGTACTTGCTTGAGTAGGAATCTGACAAAAGAAAAAGCCTAGAGCATTGCTCTAGGCTAAGGCATAAAGTTAGTTTTTATATTTGCTAAGCAAATATGGTTTGGTTTTACATAAATGCTAATACTAAAAGTATTAAAGCTACAATTCCTAAAACAATGTTGTTTAAAGATAAACGGTAAGCTTTAGGGTAGGCATATAATTCTTTGTGACGCACACGCATACGAATTAGCGCAATAATTGGTAGTACAAGGTTTTGTACAGTGAAGATAACTGCTGCTAATTTTAAGAAGAATACGAATGCTTCTGGAGTATATAACACCACAAAAGTAGGAATCGCGAAAGCTACTAAGAATAGTGCGGGACGATTTAAGAAAGTTTTAATACGGTCGGTTGAACCGTAAATAACTTCTTCACTTTCTTCTTCTAAGTGATTAGTAACATATTCTGATTTTTTCGGTAATGAGCGTGAAAAAGTTTCTTTTAGAGTTGTAATTAACGCTAAAGATACACCGATAAATGAAGTTAATAATGCACAAATTGAGAAAGTAGAAATAGTAATGTTTAAGAATTTGTTTGCATGTCCATGAGCAATTAAGTCAGCAACACTAACATCTCCTGATTGCGAGAAAACAATTAGTTCTTCTTGACTTACTTGTCCGTGGATCATAATTACCCAAATTGAGAAAACCACAAATGGGATAGCTAAACCACCTACAATCGCAATTTTTAAATCGCGTGTATTACGATCTAAATAATCTGATAATGCAGGAATAATAATGTGGAAACCAAAAGTTAAGAAGAAAATCGGGATCGATTTAATAACTGCAGAACTAGATACTGGAGTTGAAGCTAAATATTCTACTTTTAAGTTTGGAATAGACATTACTACTAATACCACGAATGCTACACACATTAAATAGAAGAAAATGCGGTTTACAAGATCAGCAAAGCGTGAAGTAAAAATAACAATTAAGCCTAATACCAGAACTACGGCAATAGTGAATATACTTTGATAGTTTTGCGGTACGCCCAGCATTTTACCAAAGACGTCCGAAAGACCTGAAATATATGCACAAGTTAATGAGTATACGAACACATAAAACAGTAAATTACCAACAATAAAACCACCATTACCAAACTCTAATCTTAGCAGACCGGCTACGGTTGAGCCGCGTGGCGCAAATTGTGATAACTCGATTACTACCAGTGCGGGTAAAATCATTAATAAAAAGAAGAAAAATAATTCAAGTAGAGTAACTCCAAGCCCTACTTCCGCCGAGTTTACTGGCATTACCAGCATCCCCGCTCCAATGGTAGTACCTGCTACCATCATCATTGAACCTAAAACTTTTGAATTCACAGTTTATACCTCAAAATATCATTAGATGCACCATCGCATCATTGCGTGTGTGGTGGAAAGTGTCATTTGCCCTCCAAATTTACAGCGCCTAGTATACCGAAAAATCATTCCTTTCTCTTAGATACTTTGTCAGTTTACTCCAAGTTTTATGATGATCAATTATATCTAGCTGGCAAAATCCTAAGAGGTTTCGGGTGAAATATACTTAAGCGCTAAGAGCGAGCAAAGTTATAAGTATGTACTTTAAAGCAAGGAGGGGTGTCGTGTTTGTCGTAATTGTAATGCCTGCAAAGTGCATACTTATAAACATTGCTTTGCTAAGAAGTCTAACTTAGAAGCATAGCTTCTAAGTTAGAGAAAAGAAAATGTAAACTTTGTAGATTTAATTAATTTTTATTAAATTTGTGTATTTTTTAATAGGTTTACTTTAGGATTAGTAATTGGGGAGTATCACTTTTTAAGTAACGACTGTTATAAATTTAAATCAGCCATAAATGCGATTAATAAGAAAGCAAAAGCAATTAAACCAATTACAAAGCCTGGTAACATAAAGCGGTAAACTTTTTTCTCGCTGTATAACTCTGGATTCGTGCGACGGATTTTAATCACTGCCGCCATTGGCATTACCATAGCCTGTAAAGTAGAAATAATTGACGCAAAACCTAAGAAGAAAACGAATGCTTTAGGAGTAAAAGTAACTAGCACGGCCGGTAAAGCAAAAGCTAAGATAAAGATAGCAATGCGACCTAAACTAGTTTCAAGTTTTACATCATCAGTAGCATGAATTAAGCTTGTTTTATCAATATTGTTATCATCTTTAGCAAAGGTTTCTTTTAAGGTAGTAATTAAGGCAGTTGATAAACCAATAAATGAAGTAATTAATGCCGTTAATGAGAAAACGGTTGTAAAGATTTGTAAAGTGCTACTTTCTGGATTTAAGTAGCTAGCAATGTTTACTTTGTTTGATTGTGCGTATTTAATTAAATCTTCTTGTGGAATTTGTCCGTGTACGGCTAAGTTCCAAACGGTAAAAATTACAAATGGGATAGCTAGACCTCCAATTAAAGCTACTTTTAAAGCTTTAGTATCACGATCTAAGTAATCAGCTAAAGATGGAACTAAAATGTGGAAACCGTAAGTTAAGAAGAATAAAGGTAAAGATTTAACTACAGCTTGGGTCGAAACTGGACCTGTCATTAAGTATGAAAGGTTGATGTTTTTAACTGAAAGAGTAATCACTACTACAAAAGCTAGACACATAATGTAGAACATAATCTGATTGATAATGTCTGCTACTTTAGTAGAGATAACTGCAATTAAACCTAAAGGGATTAAACAAAGTACGGTAAAGATTTTTTTAAAGGCATCTGGTACGCTTAAAATTTCAGCTAAAATTGAAGATATTGCTGAAATGTATGCCGAAGCTAAAGAATAAGCAAAGACATAGAGTAAGATTGTATTAGAAGCATAACCTACAATCCCGAACGTACGTCGCATTAAGCCTGCTACCGTTGTCCCTTGTGGGGCAAATTGACAAGCTTCAGCAATACAAAGTGCCGGAATAAGCATTAAAATAAAAAAGGCAAATAATTCAATAAAAGTAACTCCGAACCCTACTGATGCAGTATTAATTGGCATAGCTAACATCCCTGCACCGATAGTAGTTCCGGCTACTAACAACATCGAACCAAGAACTTTAGATTTCATGGTAAAACCTCAAACTTATTAGATAAAGTTTTCTTTCATGGGATTAAATAAATTAAACTTGGAAAGAACTTTATCTTTATCACAATGTTAAAAAAAACGAGCAACGCAAAAAGGCTAGACATATACCTATGTCTAGCCTTTTTAGAGATGCGCTTGCTTAAATTAAGAATAAAATTTTGGCTTGAGCAAAATAATCTCAAGTACCAAGAGTTTAGCCCTACTTATACCCGAAGTAGGAACTTTACTCTACTTCTAGGGTACGAGCTTAAGTCTTGGTTGCCAATTTTTCACGGCGCTAGACATAAGTACGTTTGCAGCATTGAAATACCACCAAAAGTAATAAGTAAAGTATGTAAAGTATGCATTTAAACGTGTCATGATTAGCACCTTAATTTAAGCGAAAAATAATTAGAGAAAAAAATAAATTCTGGGAGCTGAAATAATTATCCTTTCAAGCTCGAGTATAACTTTATATTACGTGATGTAATGTAAATTTGTCAATGCTCAAAATTAAAATTTTTTCATAATTTAGGCGTAAATTAATTAAGAGATTGAAAAATCGAGTAAAGTTTTTTAATTTAGGTCAAGAAAAAGTCGCATGACGTGCATGCGACCTAGTTACTTTTAGTAATGAAATTGTAAATTTTAAAAATTTATTTCTTACTGCCAATTATTTAATTGCAGTTGAGAAGAATGTAATGGCAATGGCATTCACAAAGTCAATGAAGAACGCACCTACTAATGGGATTAGTAAGAATGCTTTATGTGAATGACCGAAGTGGTTAGTCACTGATTGCATATTTGCCACAGCTGTGGGCGTTGCACCTAAGCTAAAGCCACATTGACCCGCACACATTACCGCAGCATCGTAGTTGCGTCCCATTACGTTAAACGTAACAAATACAGAGTAGATAATCACTAAAATAGTTTGTACTACTAAGATAACAAAGATTGGTAATGCTAATGCTGATAATTGCCAAATCTTAATTGAAATTAAAGAAATGGCAATGAAAATCGATAATGATACATTACCTAATACGTCGATAGTTACTTCTTTAAGTTCACGTTTAAATAAACCTTTAAGAATAGTACGTAAAACAATCCCCATTAGAAGTACGTAAACGAATTTAGGAATGTTAGGCCAATAAGCTAATTGTAAGCTAGTTACATAGTCGTATAAGCGCGAACCGATGAACATAGCAAAGGCTAAACAAATAAGACCTTCGGTAACTGAACTCGTACGAATTGGACGAGCTTGTTGCTCATCTTCAAATGATTCGTGATCGTTTTCATCGTAAGCTTGAACCGTACGTGTGCCTTCTTTTAGCTTGTGACGTTTAATTAAGAATTCTGCAACCGGACCGCCGATAATACCACCGCTAATTAGACCCCAAGTCGCACATGCCATGGCTGCTGCCGAAGCATTTGCTAGACCATAGGTTTGTTCAAAGGTTTGACCCCAAGCAGCACCTGTACCGTGACCACCAACAAGGGTTACTGAACCAGCAATTAGACCGTAAAGATCATCTAAACCAACTAGTTTAGCTAAACCGATACCAGCGATGTCTTGGATAATAACCATGCCCGAACATGCAAGCAATAAAAGGATTAGACCTTTACCACCGGCACGTAGTTTTTTGAAATCTGCTGAATAACCAATTGAGGCAAAGAACAACAGCATAAAAGTGCTTGATAAATTACCGTCAAAGGCAAAGCGAATTCCCATAGTGTAGTAAAGAATACCTAATACTACAGCAACTAATAAACCTCCAGATACTGGAGTTGGAATATGAAATTTTTCTAAAAATGGTACATAGCGGTTAACCACTCGTCCTACAAGTAACACTACGCAGGCACAAAAGAGAGTAGTAAAACCATCTACCATAATTTCAGGTGAATCCATGTTTTGTTTCCTCAGTGTAACTGAATAAGAAATCTATAACTTATTCGTTGCAGGCGACCTTAGTTATGACATAGATTTAAAAAATATTAACTAGTGTGTAGTTAAGACAACTAAGGGGCAATTCTAAAGCATAGTAAAAGCAGTATAAAATTAATTTAGATACCCGTACCTAAATTTACTTCTCTATAGGGGCTATAGCCTTTTAAAGGGGATAGTTCTTACCCAAATGAGAGCTTTAGCATCTGCTTTGTAGAGGATAAGTCGTAATAACTATGAGCTTTAGATTAAGAAAGTCCCTAATAGAAAAAATCCTCGAATTTTACCCCGCGGATTTTTGCTTTATGGCTGCAAATTATATTTTTAACAGCCTAATATTTAAAATAAAAAATTAGTATAAACTAAACCTTTACAATTGTAAATATTTATTTTTATTTTGTCAACTTTATTCAGTAGCAAAATGCTACTAAGTGTAAGCTATTAAAAATCAAACTTAATCTTAGCTCGAGATTCATAAAAGGGTTAGGAGATTAGTTTAGGTGCTTAATTTAGAGGTTTAATTAGATGTTTACTTAATTAGAGGCTCGATTAAGTCTTAATTTACTTCAGGAGCAACTTCGAGCATAAAAGTAACCGGACCATCATTAAGCAGAGAAACTTTCATATCAGCAGCAAAGATCCCACGCTCTACATGTACTTGTTTAGCAGCTTGATCTGCAAAATAAGTATAAAGCTCATTAGCTAGATCTGGACTAGCACCGTTAAAACTTGGACGATTACCACGAGAAGTATCAGCACATAAAGTAAACTGACTAACAATTAATAATGAACCACCGGCATCGACAATATTTAAGTTCATTTTGCCGTTTTCGTCTTCATTAATACGGAATTTTAGTAGTTTGGCAAGCATTTTATCGGCTGTTTGTTGGGTATCGCCTTTTTCTACTCCTAAGAGTACTAAGTAGCCACGTTCGATTTTACTCACAATTTTTTGCTCAACTTCGACTTGAGCATGTGCTACGCGTTGAATTAAAGCTTTCATGCTGTTCCCTCAAATTAAAAAAAAGGATACAACTTAGGTCGTATCCTTTTTTTATAGGTTTTTCTATTAACACCTTTTTAATAAGGTAGAGGAAAGTCAAACTTTCCTCATTGTATTATAACCTAGAACCCTAGATACGGCAAGATTTACATAATTAGATATTCATATTAGCACTTTCTGGCGTAGATAAAAATTAGTTTAGTAACTTTAATATCACTAAAATTTCACGCGAAAATACTTATTTACAAAGATTATTATAAACCGAGAGTATATAGAGAATAATCATCAGCTACTCCCTATACACACCATACGTTTTATAAGAATATCTAAGTTTTAAATCTTTTGTTTGGCTTGTATCTAGAAAATTAATAATGAACTACAGTTAAGTTGCAGTGTTTAGTTGCAGGGTTAAGTTGTAGTTTTTGTTTAATGTTTGCTATGACGCATGTTGTCCTGGTTGGCAACCTACTTGGGTACTTACTTTATTACGAGCTTTGGATACTAAACGTTGGTTTAGCCAGTTTTTAGTAGCAATAATTAAGCCAAGAGTAATAAAAGCACCAGGAGCAAGAATTGCAAGAATGAAGTTATTATCTACCTGATAAAAAGAAATATACCAATTCTTGGCAACCGGACCAAAGATTAAATCTAAATCTTTAAAAAGAGTTCCTTGCCCTAAGATTTCACGAATGCCACCTAAAATTACTAAGGCAATAGCAACCGCTGCTCCCATTGCAATACCGTCAATCGCTGAAGCTTTTACTGAGTTTTTATAAGCAAAGGCTTCAATACGTCCGATAACAATACAGTTAGTAACAATTAGGGGTAAGAAAATCCCTAATGCTTGGTACAGCGAATAAGCAAAACCATGAATTAATAACTGCGCAATGGTTACTAAACTTGCGATCACTAAAACAAATACAGGAATACGAATTTCGTGAGGAATGTAATTCCGCAATAACGAAATAGAAGTATTTGCTAAGAGCATAACAAACATGGTTGCAATCCCTAGACCTAAAGCAGGAGTTGCTCCAGTTGAAGTAGCTAACAACGGACACAGACCTAGGAGTTGCACAAATGAGGGGTTATTTTTCCACAAGGCTGATAACCAAATCTCTTTAGTACTTTGTGACATTAGTTTTTCTCTCCTGTCGCTACTTGGCAACTAACAAATTTACTTGCTAAGATTTCTTGCGGATTTGCTACTAATTGGGTAATAACCTCTTCCATATTGGCACGAATTTGATTAACAATTGCGCGTGGAGTAATAGTTGCTCCTGTAAATTGATCAATAGTTCCGCCGTCTTTTTTCACTGCTAAATTTGCTAAGGTTGCTTGATCTAAAGGTAAATTATCGAAACTATGCACCCAAGGAGTAGTAATAACTTTATTTCCTAAACCAGGAGTTTCGTTTTGTTCAAGAATGCGTACGGCTTTAATTGTGCCTTGGGCATCAGTTACGAGCATGGTACGAATTAAACCTGAATAGCCTTTCCAAGTTGAAGAAATTAAGATATAACCTGTAATTTGCTGATTTTTTGTTGCCAGCATTAAAGTATCAACTTGAGGGTCGTTACTTTGAAATGCTCCAGCCACAGGGACATAGCAGTCTTTACTTACATCATTATCATAATTGCTTGCCGGAAAAGCTTGCCCTAAACCAGCAATGGTTTGTCGTAAGGCATTATCGGCAGCATTATTAATACGATCTTTTAAAGCGTAATTAAAAAGAATTAATGCTTCAATACTAATAACCGTTGCTAATACCAGCACTAAAGTATTGCGCGATAGATATTTAAAAAACATTATCTGCCAAACTCCTTAGGGGTAAAGAACTTATCTAATAATGGCACTAAGATATTACTTAGTAATACAGCAAAAGCAATACCATCATTATAGTTAGTAAAAGCACGAATAATGTAAGCTAAACATCCAATACTAATCGCATAGATAATACGACCCGTACGATATTGAGGAGCAGTTACAGGATCTGTAACAATAAAGAATGCTCCAAAAATCATAGAACCGTAAATTAATGAGTAAAGGGGATTAGCTTGACTATAACCTGTAATTAGATAATGTAAGCAACTAAGTCCCACAAAGGCAACAATGCTAACTAGAGGTAGGGTTAAAGTAATAATCTTTCTTACCCATAAGTAGAAGCCACCAGCTAAAAAACTTAAAGCATAAACTAACCATGGATAATAGTTAGTTTGGGTAATATTGGCTAAGTCTTGATTTAAGTTAGCGTGATTACCCATTTGCATTAAGGTTTTAATTTCGGTTAGGGGTGTAGCTTGCGTATAAGCATCTACGGCACTAGTGCCAGTAAAAGCACCAAGCATATTACTTACTTGATAATTTAGTTCATTACTTGGGATATTCCAATAAGTAATAAATTGTGGGTAAGTAATTAAGAATACAGCTACGCCCACCATAGCAGGATTAAAAATATTCTGCCCCATGCCCCCATAAATCTGCTTAGCGATTAAGATAGCTACTAAGGTACAGATAAGCATAATATAGTAAGGAATACCTGACGGTAAGCTTAAGACTAAAATCATGCAAGTTACAGCGGCAGAATTATTGCTAACTTCGGCAAGAAGATTTTTACTACGTAGTTTAGCTACTACAATTTCTGTAACTGTAGCGGTTAATATAGCCACTACAAGTAAGAAAATAGTATTAATCCCCCAAAAGTAAGTCTTAACTAATAAAGCAGGAATTAACGCAAGAAATACCTGCAACATAATGTTATTAGTGGTTTTCATGCTGTTCTCCTTGCATAGATAGACTGGCATTAGGTGTAGGTATATTAGATTGTTGTGTTGTGGCTTGTTGTGCAAGCGCTTGAGCTTGACGAGCTTTAGCACGTTCAACTGCTAGTTGCACAGCAGTCTTTTTAGCCTCGCTAACGTTAGAAGTTACTGAAGCTTGCATTTCTGTTTTATCTTCAGCAGTTGCTTCTGCTTTAGTTTCAGTAGTAGCTTGAGCAGTAGTAACCTCTGAAGTAGACGTTTGTACACCTTGTTGTGCAAAAGCTTGCGCTTGGCGAGCTTTAGCACGTTCCACTGCTAGTTGCACTGCTGACTTTTTAGCCTCACTAACGTTAGAAGTTACAGTAGTTTTAGTTTCTGTTTTAACTTCAGTTGTAGCTTCTGT
The DNA here is from genome assembly GCF_003585935.1 of Psittacicella hinzii. Classification (GTDB taxonomy): domain Bacteria; phylum Pseudomonadota; class Gammaproteobacteria; order Enterobacterales; family Psittacicellaceae; genus Psittacicella; species Psittacicella hinzii. The sequence continues at coordinate 10,550 of NZ_NRJG01000084.1, read as the reverse complement.
TTTAGCTTCAGTAGTAGTTTCAACTGTAGTAACCTCTGGAGTAGAAGTTTGTGTAGCTTGTTGCTCAATAACTTGTGCTTGACGTGCTTTAGCACGTTCTACTGCTATCTGTACAGCTGACTTTTTAGCTTCACTAACATTAGAAGTTGCAGAATTTTGTGTTTCAGCTTTTGCTTCAGTTGTAGCTTCTGTTTTTGTTTCAGCTGCAGCTACTTTTTGAGTAGAAGCTTGAGTAGCTTGTTGGGCAAGAACTTGCGCTTGTCGTGCTTTAGCACGTTCAACAGCTAGTTGTACTGCAGATTTTTTAGCCTCACTAGCGTTAGAAGTTGCAGAAGTTTGAGTTTCTGTTTTAACTTCAGTTGTAGCTTCTGCTGTAGAAACTTCTGGAGTAGTGCTTTGTGTAGCTTGTTGCGCAAGAGCTTGTGCTTGACGGGCTTTAGCGCGTTCAACTGCGAGTTGAATAGCTGATTTCTTCTCACTAACAACTTCAGTACTTGTAACAACTTCTTCTTGAGACGATGAATTAGCGTTTGCAGACGAGCTTGCTGAACTTGTCGCATTTTGTTGTGCGGCTAAGGCTGCTGCTTGACGAGCTTTAGCTTTTTCTACTGCTAACTGTACTGCTGATTTTGCAGGAGTAGAGGTACTTGTAGATCCTGAAGTTGAAGCTGCTTGGCTTGGGCTCGTAGCTTGACTACTATTGTTATTAGCGCTATTTGCATTACCAGCTTGTGCGGCTGCTTGTCGTGCTTTAGCTCGCTCTACAGCAAGCTGTACTGCCGTTTTAGCAACTGGAGTGCTAGTTGTTGAGCTTGCTTGTGCATCCGTAGCAGTTGTGTTGGCTGTATTAGGTGCTTCTACATTTGATGTAGAACCTGTATTGCCTTGAGCTCGAGCTTTTGCACGGGCGACTGCAGCTAGGACTGCACTACGATCTAACTTACTCGCGTTAGTGTTGCTAACTTCTGCTGTTGAGTTAGAAGCGTTTGCTCCTACAGTAGGTTCATCAATAGCGTTATTACCTGTAGCATTATCAGCTTTAGCTTGTTGTGCTGCTAAGCGACGCTGACGACGCATTTCCATAATGGCTGCATTGTCAGGTTGAGCTTGGTTATCAACTGCTGTAGTCTGACCGGTTGTAATACCTTTAGCACGTAAACGAGCTTTTGCGGCTTCGATTGGGTCGATGCCTGTATAAGCAATAGTTTGCTCACGCATTTGTTGGGCACGAGCTTGGTTACGAGCTTTATCAGCAGCACGTTTAGCGTCACGTAGTTCTTTGGCAGCTTTTTCACGGGCTGATTTAATTTCGTAGCGCTGTTTAGATTCTTCAGCCATGGCTGCTTTTTGGCGCTCATGGAAAATTCTAAACTTAGCTTGTTGGAAGTATGAAACCAATGGGATGTTAGACGGACATACATAGTCACATAAACCGCATTCAATACAAGTGCTCAGGTTAGCTTTGATAAGTTTTTTATCATCCTTATCTTTTTCATACCAATACAACTGTTGAGGTTGTAATAGCATTGGGCAAACTTCTTGACAAGCTGTACAACGAATACATGCTTGTTCTTCTGCCGGAGCGAATAATTTAGGTTCAGCTTGGGCTTCCGATGTTCCTACAAAGATTAAACAGTTAGTCCCTTTATTAATAGGAGTGTTTAAATCATCGAGTTTAAAGCCCATCATTGGACCACCAACAATTACTTGTTGCGTAAACTCTTCACTAGCCCCAAGTAAATTTAACAGATAAGTAGGAGTTGTACCAAAAGGTAACCAGTAGTTACCTGGACGTTTAATTCCTTTACCTGTAACGGTCACTAAACGACGCGTTAATACTTCACCATAGGCTATAGCTCGATGCATGGCATAAATGGTCGCAATATTAAAACAAATAGCACCTAATGAAGTGAGGTTTTGTTTTTTAGTTAGACGTAAGCCAGTAAGAACTTCAATGGTTGTACGTTGGTTACCTGATGGATAACGCGTTGGGATAACACGAATATGAACTTTTTCTAAACTACTAATGAAAGTAATTTTTTGTTGGAGTTCTGGAGCTAGTAGTGTCCATTGAGCTGCTTGACTAGTATTAATAACTAAAGAGTTAACTAATTCATTAGTTAAACCTGCAGCTAGTAACTCTTGTTTAGCATTGCTAATACTTTGCGTTAAAGCTGTCTCTAGTTGAGCAATAGCTTGCGGTTTGTCATCTTCAACAGCGACAATTACTTGTTCGGTTTGCAGAATATGCTGCATACAAGCAATAGCTTGCATTAATTGCGTCGCATAATGCTGCATTAATACATCGTCACAAGTAATATATGGTTCACATTCAGCCGCATTAATAATTAAACTTTTAAAATGGCGATTATTAATTTTACGTGCAGACGGGAATACCGCTCCACCCATACCGGCAATGCCGCTATTTTTAATGCGCCAGAGTAAATCAATACGCGGAGTAGTGAAATAGTTTAAAGGCTCATAAAATGCCGGACCAATAGCTGTCCCTTGACTAAAATCGACAATCTGTTCTAGCTTGGGTGTTACTTGCTCTTGATTTTCGATAATAATCGTCGGTCCGGTTTTAGTAATTTCGTTTGCCTGTAAAAAGTCTTGAATGGCAACAACTTTACCAGCAACCGGTGAGTGAACTGGTAATTCACCAGGGATATAGTTACTTGTAAGTAGTTGACCTGCTACTACTTCTTGTTCAGGTTCAACAACACAAATAGGTTTAGGACCTTTGTGTTGACGCATATTTAAGAAGTAGTAGTTTAATTCTCCAATTTGTGCAATTGGAGCTTGTGAAGTTAGATCCTTACCTAATTCTAAGTGTAAGCCTCCATGGAAATGATAGAGCTTACCTTTGGCAAGACGTTGATGTAACTTCACTGCAATATCACGTTTGGATAGCCTTTGTGCAGTTTGCACAAAGGCAGATTTGATTTTATCCAATATCATGCTTGAGATTTTCCTAGAAACTTCTAGGCTCCTTTAATCTTGTATGCAGCGTTGCAATAATGCGTAATTTACTTTGCTAAGTCTGTTTTATAAAGTTTTACTCTTTATTTTTATTTTCGGTGGTTTCTGCTTGAGTATCGTCATTGACATACTCAATAGTTAAACCATCAGGAATAGGAGTATCAACTTCTAAACAACTTGGACCATGATGCGGAGTAAAGTTCCACTGATTTGGATCAGCTTTATTTTCATAATCTGTTAAATCTTTAAACTTAGCTTCTTGCTCTGGAGTAAGAGTGGTTTTAAAGATTGGACGACCTTGCTCATTAACCGTAACTGTAGAGGCTGTTTGCTCTTTAGAGTTATCGCTTTGGCTAGTAGTTAGGTTAGCGGTAGCGCTTTGAGGAACTGTCATACTCGTTTCTGTTTGGGTACTTTGTGCTCCTTTGTTCGTTGCGCTAGCACTATCATAATGAAGATTTTGAGCTGCGTTGTTAGTAGCGGCTGCTTTATCAGCTTCTACTGCTTGGGCGATTTTCTTAATAAGAGAAGATGAGTTTGTATTCTGCTCATTCTTTGCACTGTCAACAGAAGCGTTAAGATCATTTTCAGCTACTTTACTAACATTTGCATCGGCTGGTAAATTAAGTAAGTTAATAAGTCTTTCAGGAGTAACTCCTTTTGGCATATTAACTTGCGCACGCATTTGCGAATATTTGTTAACTTCTTTTGGTCGAGGGATCATGTCGATACATTTAACCGGACATGGATCAACGCATAGAGTACAGCCTGTACAGTAATCTGGAATAATTACGTGCATTAATTTTTTAGCACCAATAATCGCATCAACCGGACATGCTTCAATACAATGTAAACAACCAATACAGTCTTTTTCGCGAATAATAGCAATTAAATCTTCAGGTTCGGCTAGTTCTGTGTCAGGTACTTCGCGGTTTAAGAGCTCGGCTAGTTTAATAACGGTTTCTTGTCCACCTGGAACACATTTATTAATTTCTTCGCCGTTAACCACAGCTTGAGCATAAGGGATACAGCCTGGATAGCCACATTGACCACATTGGGTTTGCGGTAAAAGTTGATCGATTTTTTCAACAATAGGATCTTCTTTTACAGCAAAGATTTTTTGGCAAATAGTAATAATTAGGGCTATAACAATAGCCAGACCTGCAAAAATTAATGAAGTCCAAACTAAAAACATGTTATTTCCCTAATCCTGTAAAGCCCATAAAAGCAATTGCCATTAAACCAATAGTTACTAAAGCTACAGGTACACCTTTAAACGTACTTGGAGTATTAGCACTATCTAAGCGTTCACGAATTGCCGCAAATAATACCAGAACTAAGGTAAAGCCTAGAGCCGAGAAAAAGCCGTTAAAAACCGATTGTGTTAAATTGTCATTACTATTTAAGTTTAAAAGAGCTACCCCTAATACGGCACAGTTAGTCGTAATTAGTGGTAAGAAAATCCCTAAAACTTTATATAAACCTGGAGAAACTTTCTTCAGGATCATTTCGGTAATTTGCACAATTACAGCAATGATAAAGATAAAGGCAATGGTTGCTAGGTAACCTGCATTTAAGGGAGCTAGGATATATGCATAAGTAAGATAACTCATTAACGAAGCTAAGGTGAGAACAAACGTAGTTGCCATCCCCATCCCAACCGAGGTATCAAGTTTTTGTGAAGTACCTACTACTGGACATAAGCCTAGGAATTTAACTAAAACAAAGTTATTAATAAATACTGCCGCAATAATGGCGTAAATAATTTCTAACATAGTGGGACTAAAAAGTTAAGAACAAAAGACTTTTTAATTTCTTTTCTCAACTCCCTAAAAGTAAATTTTAGATGCACGCCAGAACTGAGAAAAGAAGATAAAAAGGATAAGAGCACAAGATTTGCTCGAAGTTGTACAAACTTATAATTATACCTTAGTTAATGATTTCATGCAGTAAAAGCAAAAGAAATGCACCTAGATCTCTCTAGGTGCAAAGTATTGCAAGTATTGTAAGTATTGCGAGTATTAATTACTTAAGGGCTAATTATTTTTTCGCACGTAATACATTTAATAGAGTTTCGGTATCAGCAGCAAATTTCACAATACCTTCTGCTAGTTTCACAATTGCCATTTCGTCTTGGTTGTGATCCCAGTAGAATTGATCTTCAGTGTAAGGCTCTGGACGAGCAGCTGGTTCACTGTAAGTATTGCTTAATTTTTGTACTAAAGTACCTTGATCAGCTTCTAAATCAGCTAAAAGATTTGGACCAATAGTTAAACGGTCACAACCAGCTAAACATTCAATTTCGTTAGTGTTACGGAAGCTTGCGCCCATAATAATTGTTTGATAGCCGTGTTTTTTGTAGTAATCGTAAATAGCTGTTACTGATTTCACGCCAGGATCATTTTCTCCAGCAAAGTCACCTTGTGGGTTTTTGTTTTTGTAGAAGTCTAAAATACGACCAACAAATGGAGAAATTAATGTAACGTTTGCTTCAGCACAAGCACGCGCTTGAGCAAAGCTGAATAATAGAGTTAAGTTACAACGAATACCTTCTTTTTCAAGGATTTCGGCAGCTTTAATACCAGCCCAAGTTGAAGCGATTTTAATTAGTACACGTTCACGAGATAAACCGCGTTCTTCATATAAAGCGATTAATTTACGTGCACGAGTTACAGTGTTGCGTAAGTTGTAAGACTCACGACAGTCAACTTCAGTAGATACATATCCAGGTACGATTTTTGAAATTTCGTAACCGATAGCTACAGATAAGTAATCTAAAGCATTTTCATCCCATTTAGCTGCATCTTGGCTATTAGCATAGTTTACAGCTTCATCAATTAAGTGTGCGTATTCTGGTAATTTTGACGCAGCTAAAATTAATGATGGGTTAGTAGTAGCATCTTGTGGTTGGAATTTTTTAATTGAGTTAATGTCACCTGTGTCAGCTACGACAACAGTTAATTTTTTTAATTGTTCTAATTTGTTACTCATTTGCCCAAACCTTAACGTGGAATAAAACGCAAATTAATACTTAATTGTACAAAATGCAAATTAAGTACAAGAGACGAATTTCTTGGTTCTCATTATAGCATTAAGCGCTAGTTTAAACTTGCTCTTTGCCGTAAAAAGCAGCAAACTGTGATTTAGTTGACAAAAATTTAAAACTTAAAAATTTAAGTTCGTATATCGAGCCGTAAATATAGATATTTACTTAACAATTTATGGCTATATGTAATCTGAGGAAAAAGTAGTCTAGGTAATTATCCGAAAAAGTTCAATCTTTAGCTTAGAGCTATTAAAACTTTGCTACAATATGAAAGTGTAAATCATTCTTATTTAGCTTAGAGAGATTTGGTAAATTATTAGGCAAACCAAGTCTAATCAAGTCTAACTAATCTTTAACTTTGGGGGTAGGTAAAAAATTATTTTTTTACATGCTCCACTAAGAACTAGCTAGTTGTAAGACAAGATTTACTGCAAGATCTATTTATGCACTTAATGTAATTTCACTCTTCATTTTTAATCTAACTATGCAAATAAAAAAGCGCTATTTACTGTTGCTGCTAGGTTTGCTCTGTTTTGGAAGTCTGTTTTTAGGTGTGAGTTCGGTAAGCCTGCAAGGGCTGATAAGTTTATCTGCTGATGACTGGGCAGTATTTACTATCAGTCGCTTACCCCGCTTGATTTCAGTGTTAATAACTGGAGCTGGTCTAGCTATCTGTGGCTTAATTATGCAACAAATAGCAAATAATAAGTTTGTTTCTCCTACTACTGCTGGTACTTTATCGTGCGCCAAGTTAGGAATTCTTATTTCGATTGTGATTATGCCAACGGCTGGTCTACTGTTTAAAGCAAGTTTTGCTTGTGTGGTAGCACTTATAGGTTCGTTGGTTTTTATGAAGCTACTACGCAGCCTTAAGTTTACCGACATTATCTTTGTGCCATTAATTGGCATTATGTTCGGGAAAATAATTGATTCTTTTACTGAGTTCTTTGCCTATAAATACGACTTGCTGCAAAGTTTTTCAAGTTGGTTACAAGGCAACTTCTCGCTGGTAATCGAGGGACGTTACGAAATTCTTTTCTTAAGCCTACCTTGTTTTGTAATTGCTTACCTCTACGCACAAAAGTTTGCCATTGTTGGCATGGGTAAAAGTAATGCCACTAATTTAGGGGTAAACTACAACCAGATGATGTTTATCGGGATAGTGTTAGTGTCAGTAGTTACTGCTGTGATTTGTGTAACTGCAGGTTCGATCCCGTTTATTGGGTTAATTATCCCTAATATAGTTTCGCTAATTTATGGCGACAATTTGCAGAAAACCTTACCTCTAACTGCGATTTACGGAGCAATTTTTGTTTTACTTTGTGATTTACTTTCACGCAGTATTATTTATCCGTTCGAAGTATCTATAGGAGCTATTGTTGGTATTTTTGGAAGTTTAGTTTTTATCTATTTAATTTATCGGAGATATCGTCATGGTTAAAGAAGATGATAAATTAAGTAGAGTTGGTCATTACGGTAGTCAAAGCAGTAGCCAAAGCAGTAGCCAGAGCGATGACCAAAGCAATAATCAAAGCAATAGTAGTAATAGCTGCAATAACCTAAGTAATAACCAAAGCAATACAACTAATAACAGCGAAGCTAACTTAGAAAATAAAGTATCTGCAGGTGCTAAAACAAGCCCATACACTGAGCAAGCGGCTCTTTTACAGCGTAAAAATAAACGCCAAAGTTTATGTCGTACTTGGATTTTAGTCTTAATTGCTCTTTCCTCGATTATTACGTACTTGTGTTGGGGTGGTATTCCTAAAAACTCTTTTGTTTTTAATATGCGTTGGCATAGTGTGGTTGCCATTATCTTAACCGGAGCGGCAATAGGTGCAAGCTCAATGGTGTTTCAAGCCATTGTTAATAATCGCATTATTACACCGAGTATTTTAGGTTTAGATAGCTTATATGTGCTCATTCAAACCTGTATTGTCTTTGTCGCTGGAGCAGAAAAACTAACTGATATGAACCAGACTGTTTTATTTTTAATCTCTTTGGCAGTCATGTTGGTTTTTTCTTTCCTCCTCTTTAAGATAATGTTACGTCGGTCAAATCACAATGTATTCTTTATCTTATTATTAAGTATTGTCTTTGGTACGCTCTTTAGCTCATTTAATACCTTTATGGGAACTTTACTTGATCCTGGTGAGTTTTTAGCAGTCCAAAGTATTGGCTATGCGAGCTTCCAAGCGATTAACACGCAAGTATTAACTGTCTCTGCGATTTTCTTAGGTGTAACTTTTGTATTAATTTGGCGTTGCAGTAAATACTTAGACGTAATTGCTTTAGGTAAGGATACGGCTGTAAACCTCGGTATAGATTATTATCGTTTAACTTGGAGACTCTTATTCTTAGTAGTTATTTGTGTAGCTGTATCAACTGCTCTAGTTGGTCCAGTGACTTTTTTAGGTTTATTAGTAATGAACTTAATTTTGCAGTACATTCCAAGTTTTAGATATCGTTTACTAATTCCAGCATGTATTTTCTTGTCTATTGCAGTATTAGTGCTCGGACAAATCTTAGTACAACGTCTGTTTAGTTTTACGACTACAATTTCGATTATTATTAATTTCTTAGGAGGATGCTATTTTATCTTCCTATTAATTAGGCAGCAGCGTAAATGGTAATAGCAATTAGCCAATTAAGTAAAACTATAGGTAATCAGCAAGTATTACAAACTATAGATTTAGAAATTCCTGAAAATAAAATAACTTCGTTTATTGGACCAAACGGAGCTGGTAAGTCTACCCTTTTAGGGATTATAAGTCGTCTAGATCAACCTACAACTGGTAAAGTTTTGGTTGATGGCGTGGATGTACATCAAGCTCCCTCGTTACAAGTAGCGCAGCTCTTATCAATTCTCAAGCAAGCTAACAATATTAATTTACGTTTAACAGTTGAGGATCTAGTAGCATTTGGACGTTATCCGTACTGTCAAGGTAAATTACAAGCAGCTGATAAAGAGAAAATAGCGCAAGCTTTAACCTATATGGGGCTAGATGAGTTTAAACACAAATATTTAGATCAATTATCAGGAGGGCAAAAACAACGAGCTTATATAGCGATGGTGCTAGCTCAGGATACGCGTTATGTTTTTCTTGATGAGCCACTGAATAATCTAGATATGAAGTATTCAGTGCAAATTATGCGGGTATTAAGAGACTTAGTAGATAAGCATGGCAAAACCGTAATTGTGGTGTTACACGATATTAACTTTGCTTCTGCTTATAGTGATCATATTATTGCCTTAAAAGATGGCCAAGTAGCTTTACAAGGTGAAGTTGGCAAGATTATGACTTCCGAGAGCTTATATCAGCTCTACGATATTAATATTGATATTCATCAGGTAAATGGACAGTACCTTGCCACTTATTTTAAAGCTGATGTATAAAAGTGGTCTGGTGACACAAATCTCATATAAATATTTATATAAGTCTATCCTTTAAGCTATTATAGGATTACTATTTCTTTCACTCTAATTTTAACAATAGGTATTTTTCATGAAAAATCTTGTAAAGTTTACCGTAACTTCTCTTGTTGGTCTTGCATGTGTACAAGGATCTTATGCTTTAACTGTTGATACTCCAACCGGTAAACAAACATTACCTGATAATCCTCAACGCATTGTGATTTTAGACTTAGGTGCTGCTGATAATTTAGTAACTTTAGGACAACAAAACCGTGTTGTGGGTATTGTTGATTCTAAGTTCTTCCCTGCATACCTAAAAACGACTTACACGAATGGTAAATTTAAAAACGTTGGTACCTTAGTGCAACCTGATTTAGAAGCTATTGCGAATCTAAATCCAGATTTAATTATTGTTTCAGGGCGTCAAGTAAAAATTTACGATCAATTAAAACAAATTGCTCCAATTTACAATGTAAGTCTGGATAATGTTAAACCTTATGAGTCAATTGTAGATAACTTTAAAACTATTGCTCAATTAACAGGTACGGAAAATAAAGCTAAAGAATTACTAACGGCTTTAGATAAAAAAGTTGAAGCTTTAAAAGCTCAAACCTCGAATCAAAAAGCTTTAGTAGTGTTAGTAAATGACCGTAAAATGTCAGGTTTTGGTGAAGGAAGTCGTTTTAGTCTAGTGTATAAATTTGGTTTTACTCCAGCAGTAAATATCGGTGATGCTTCTTCACGTCATGGTACAGAATTAAACTACGAGTTAATCAATAAAGCCGATCCGCGCTTCTTATTTGTAGTTGACCGTACAGCTGCTTTATCTGAAAATAAAGGTAATGCTCGTGATACTTTAGACAATGATTTAGTAAAAGCGACTAGTGCTGGTAAAAACAACGGTATTGTGTACCTAAATTCAGTAGTTTGGTATTTAGCTTTTGGTGGTTACCAAGGTACAACTGAAATTGTCGATGAATTAAGTACAGCCTTAAAGAACTCTAAATAATTAATAATTTTTTATTGACAAAACGAATAGATCCGGTCTAGGTTGATGTTCAACCTAGACCGGATCTTCTTATTAGATTAAAATTATTTAGAGTAGTA
>NZ_NRJG01000083.1 GCF_003585935.1 Psittacicella hinzii | reverse complement strand
AAGTTACAAGTTATAAGTTATAAGTTACAAGTTATAAGTTATAAGTTATAAGTTATAAGTTATAAGTTATAAGATATGTTCTCTTAGACTGGTAGTTGTGGAAAAAGCGTAAATTTGCAAAGTATAGTTTTATTTTACCGCGTTTGTGCCTAAAAATATAGAAAATACAGCATTAACGAGTAATTTTCCTTTGTTGGTTTATATTTATTGCTATCTATTGCTCAAGTAAAATTAAGATCGTTGTTTAGATAGTGAAGGTTGTCTGAAAAAGTAAGATGATGGTTTGTAAAGTTTGTAAAGCTACTAGTCAAAAGAGGTATGCAAGATATACCTATTATTTTTCAGACAACCGTAAAGGGAGTAGGTAAAAATAAAGTACGAAATAATTAATTATCTACGAGTTGGGCTGTGGGTCTAAGTCGAACCTATGCTATAATAAGTAGCTTATGGGAGAGAAGAAAGAAGCATTTATCGCTCTTAGACTCTCGCATTTTTATCCTATATTCTGAATTTTTTAACACAGTTTTGTTAGAGACAAAACTGCGATAATTTTTAAAGGTTTTTGCTTCTCATTTAAGTTATGTTTAAGCGAAGATAGTAAGCTAAAGAAACGCATTAGCTCGAAATTAGCTAATAAAGCTAATTACTTGTAGATAAAGGGACAATAATAATTATAGGAATAATAACAATATGCTTCAGCCTGAGTTTTATGATTATTAATCATAAAATAGAGACTGAAAAAGGTTGTCTGAAAAACAAGTATAGAAAGTTCTTTCTTTACGGTTTTTAGATTTTACTTGCATCTTTTATTTTTAGTTATCTGTACTATCAGTACAACTAATTTTTTTATCCGTACAACTAATCTCTTTATCTATACGACTAACTTCTTTATCAGGACAACCAACTTAACTTGAGATTCTTATTTCGGTAATGTTCATGAAGAATATTCGTAACTTTTCAATTATTGCTCACATTGACCATGGTAAGTCAACCTTATCAGATCGTCTAATCCAAGTATGTGGTGGTCTTTCTGATCGTGAAATGCAAGAGCAACTTCTCGACTCGATGGATATCGAAAGAGAGCGAGGGATCACTATTAAGTCTGCTTCGGTAACTTTACGTTATAAAGCACGTGATGGACAAGAGTATAAATTAAACTTTATCGATACTCCAGGACACGTAGACTTTAGTTATGAAGTGTCACGTTCGCTTGCTGCTTGTGAAGGGGCTTTACTAGTTGTAGATGCCGGTCAAGGGGTAGAAGCGCAGACGCTTGCTAACTGTTATACGGCTCTGGATATGGATCTTGAGGTTGTGCCGATTTTAAATAAAATCGACTTACCAGCAGCTGATCCGGATCGTGTGGCCGAAGAAATCGAAGATATCGTAGGTATCGAAGCGCACGACGCGGTACGTTGTTCTGCTAAAACTGGTCTAGGTATCGAAGATGTACTCGAAGATATCGTGCACAAAATCCCAGCACCAGAGGGTGATCCAAATGCCCCATTACAAGCCCTAATTATCGACTCTTGGTTCGATAACTACATGGGAGTAGTATCTTTAGTGCGTATTAAAAACGGTTCACTGAAAAAAGGTGACAAAATTAAAATTATGTCAACCGAACAAAATTACACCGTTGACCGTTTAGGTATTTTTACCCCTAAACAAGAAGATACTACACAGCTCGAATGTGGTGATGTGGGCTGGGTTGTATGTGGTATCAAGGATATCCTTGGAGCTCCAGTTGGTGATACAATCACTCATACCAATGGTTCGGCTAGTGAACGTTTACCTGGTTTCAAAAAAATCAAACCTCAAGTATACGCGGCAATCTTCCCAACTTCATCAGAAGATTACGAAGCATTCCGTGATGCTCTACAAAAACTTTCACTTAATGACGCGGCTTTATTCTACGAGCCAGAAACTTCTCAAGCTCTAGGGTTTGGTTTTAGATGTGGTTTCTTAGGTCTATTACACATGGAGATCGTACAAGAACGTTTAGAACGTGAGTACGACTTAGATCTAATCACTACAGCTCCAACCGTAGTTTATGAAGTGGAATTAACTAATGGTAATGTAGTATATGTAGATAGTCCATCTAAACTACCACCATTAACCAATATTCACTGCATTAACGAACCTATTGCTGAATGTAACATTCTTGTACCACAAGAATACCTTGGTAACGTGTTAACCCTTTGTCACGAAAAACGCGGGGTACAAACTCGTATGATGTACCACGGTAACCAAGTAGCTTTAACTTTCGAAATTCCACTAGGGGAAGTAATCCTTGATTTCTTCGACCGTTTAAAATCTACTTCTCGTGGTTATGCATCATTAGATTATGGTTTCAAACGTTTCCAAACTGCACCAATGGTGCGTGTGGACGTACTAATCAATGGTGACCGTGTTGATGCTCTTTCACTAATTGTCCACAAAAACGATGCACGTACGCGTGGTCTCCAATTAGTAGAAAAAATGAAAGAGTTTATTCCACGTCAACAATTTGATATTGCCATCCAAGCAGCAATCGGTAACCAAATCATTGCTCGTTCAACCGTAAAACAATTACGTAAGAACGTACTAGCTAAATGTTACGGTGGTGACGTTACTCGTAAACGTAAACTTCTGGAAAAACAAAAAGCTGGTAAAAAACGTATGAAGCAATTAGGTAACGTGGAAGTGCCACAAGAAGCCTTCTTAGCAATTCTGCATGTTGGGAAAAACTAAGTAGTTAATGAACCACCAACTAACTAATCAGTTAACTACAGCTAACTAACCGGCTAAATAGCCAATAAGCTAACCAATAAGCTAACCAATAAGCTAACCAATAAGCTAACCAATAAGCTAACCAACTCACTAACAACAAAGCTTATCCTTTAGTTTAGAGTTATGAGAAGGGTGTGTGTAAAAACATACTTGGATCTGCATAATTCATAGCTATAACTATATAAGCTTAAACTAAAGATTAAAAAATAGTGATATATGCAAGCGCTAAGCTTGCGTATATCACCGCTTTAATTAGTGTTTAGTTATTGTTTAACTGTTGTTCTAATTACAGTTCTAATTATTGTTTTTAGTCACGGTTTTAGTTAATGCTTTAATAGTTATTTAGGCGAGTTTTAGCTATTTGTAACTATAAAATTAAGCTATTTATTTAGTTGTTTATTTAGTTTTTTCCTTAACAACTTAAGTTGTGTTCTCTGCTCATAAATTTTAACCCCAGATTAAGGCATAAGTTTGTGGTTAGTTGCACGACTAACTTGCTTCTTAATCGTTTCAACAAACTTAGAGATTTTTATGAAAAAGCATGCTAGTTTACTAGCCTTTATTATTGTAGTTGCCCTTTTTGTCCTGCTTTATCGCATTTTTATGGACAACTTTAGTAATGGTTTATCCATTATTTGGGTAATTATGTTACTTGTATTTTTAGCGGCTTATACTGTACGTCGTTTTTACTACGTACCTTACTTCCGTAAGCAAAAAGCCCAAGAGCTAAACTTACAAGGCACTGAACAAGATTTAAAACAAAATAAAGAACTTAATGCTGCGGCTAAAGTTTTAGCGCGTAAAACTTTAGCGGGTGAACTTTCAAGTTACTTTATTTTCTTCTTAGTAATTTTTGTATTCCGTGCATTTGTTTACGAGCCATTTAAAATCCCTTCAGGGTCAATGCAACCGACGCTCGAAATCGGAGATTACATTGCCGTAAATAAACACCAATATCGTTTACATGATCCAATTTGGCAAAAAACCATTGTGCGCTTAAATCCAGTTGAACGTGGTGACATCGTAGTCTTTAAAGAACCACGTCAACAAAAAGAAGACTGGATTAAACGTGTAATTGGGTTACCTGGTGATATTGTGCACTACGACCAATATAACCAAAAATTCCTTGTAATTTCGAATTGCCAAAACCCACGCTCAGTAGCGCAAGGTTTAGATTGGACAAGTTTAACTAATAATAGTGTAGTTGGTGAAGGCTGTAAAGTGAATGTTTTCACTTACGGTCAATTTAGTGCTAACTACGACTACTTCTACTTAAACTCATACCAAAATCAACGTACTGAAACTTTAATGACTTCAGACGGTCATGAGTTATCTCACTACACCCTACAAAACCCACAACCTTTAGACTATGCTCAAGCTAATGTGTATCGTCAAGAAGGTATGCCGGTTTTAACTTGGGTTGTACCTGAAGATAAATATTTCATGGTTGGGGATAACCGTGATAATTCAGAAGACTCACGTTTCGTTGGTTTTATTCCGTTTGAAAATATTGTTGGTAAGGCTGAATTTATTTGGTTTAGTTTAAAATACGACAACACAGGCAATACCTTAACAGGTGTAAATTACAAACGTATCTTTACTGGTCTCTATCCAAATATTCTTAGCAATTAAGCTAAAAGTTTAGGAAAATAGAGTTCGGTAGTTATACAGCTATATAATTTATATAGCCATTTATATATTGTTAGTCAAATGCTTAAAGCTCGCTATTTAGCGGGCTTTTTTAATTTTGTGGTATGGCACAGATTGTAGTGATAATAGCAAGTGGAGTTTTTAGTCTCTTTGCGGCTTACTTGAGGGTAGTCTGAGTGTGTCCGAAGTTATCTGAGAGTTGTCTGAGAGTTGGTTAAGGTATGTTGGAAGGTTGTCTGAAAAAGCTAAATAATAATGACTATTATTCAGGGGTATTTGTGAGTTCTATGCAAATATATTTTTCCTGTTATTCATAGATCAAAGCTCAATTTTCCACTATAATAAGAAAGTTATTTTTTTCCTCCTGTAGCAACAAGGTTAGGCTTGGGGTTACAGAATATAAGTTTTTAATGGCTTCCCCCATTAGGTCGACTTAACTTTAATCATAGCAATATCTATTCAAGACAAAAATATTATGACAACACTACAAAAATCAACAAAATATCCTCTAATTTCGATTGCCTTGCACTGGTTTATTCTAGTTGCCGTAGTAGGTGCTTACGTTTGTGTATGGGCAAAATTATATAACCCTTGGCACTTCTTCTTTGGTGCATTAGCGCTAGTTTTATCAGTAGTTCGTTTTGTAACTATGCACGCTTTAGCAAAACGTAAACCTGCAATCATTCCACCAATTTCTCCATTACAAAACTTAGCAGCTTTAGTAATTAAGATTGTTTTAGCTTTAGGTTTTATTATTCTACCTTTACAAGGTTTACTAGGTCGTGCATTCTACGGTAGAGCAACAGATTTTTGGAGAGTAGAAATTTTCCCAGCTTTCGATGTAAATCCAGAAATCGCTAGCAAACTTTTACAAGGTCACGTAGTATTTGCTTACGTACTTTTAGGTGCGATTGGTTTACACGCTGCAGCAGCATTATTCCACCACTTTGTACGTAAAGATAATACTTTAAAACGTATGATGTAATTACAGTGATTAACTTATTGCCTTAAGAAAATTAGCCTTAACCAAGCAAATAAGTTAATACTCAGATTAGTAAAAAGATTTCTCTGCTGAAAGCTACCCTACGTCAAGCACGTCGCTGGTAGCGCTACAAGTTTTTCATAGTTTTTCTCCTTAAAGAAGTTACATTGACATTTCGTTAAATCTTGGTAGTTAATTCAGCAGATTTTTAATAGTTGCCTTTAATTAATAGGCACAAAGAGGCATTAGTTTCTGATAATTTATTAAGGGACTAATGCCTTATTATTTTTATCCCCAATTAAATAAAGCTCGGCATAACTAGTGCTGAGCTTTTTCTTTGGGCTCAATTTATGTGGGATTCGGCAGTATAGATAAGGCAATAAGAATAAAAGTTGTAGGGATAATGCGGTAAGGTTAATGTAGTATGTATAAGGCAGTAGAGAAAATACGGTAAGAATAAAAGATCAGTCTTTAGGGGTACTGTTCAGAGTAGGTAAAAAATAAACACGAGGCTGAATAGGTAAGTAATACGGAAAAATACAGGAAAGGGATCGAGAGTCGCTTTGGGCTTACTTGCTAGTAGTATGTCTTAATTTTTGTGGGGACTGCTCATAGTGAGTAAAGTGTAAATCTTACCCTGATAAAACGTAAACTTTACCCCTTAGCCAAGAAAAATCATCGCTTCAGCTATAGCTTTCACCTATCAGTGCCAAGAACAAATTTAGCAAAACGAGCATTATAAGTGCTTGTGAAAAATCTCTTAAGATGTCATTTCAAGCCGAGTTCTGGTCACTTGCTCTTCACAACATTCATATAATTTTTTTAGGTGTATAAATTTTCTTTTTTGCTTAAAATTGCATTTTCTTTTTTCTAAAAAAGCGAAAAAATTGTTGACTACCTTAGTAGGTTAATAAGGTAT
>NZ_NRJG01000082.1 GCF_003585935.1 Psittacicella hinzii | reverse complement strand
TACGTAAAAACTCCCAGCTAAGCTGGGAGTTTTTACGTATTAAGAATTTGTTTTATTGTAATGTGTTATTGGTTATCAACAACTTTAACCTGTTCTTCACCAGTAATAGCCGCACGCACTTCTGCAGCTTCTTTTTCAGCAACTGAATCTTTAAATTGCGCGAACACACTCGCTAGAATTGGACCTGAAACGTTATGCCAAATTGCCGCGAATACGCTTGGGATAGCAGCTGCTGGACCTAAGTAAGTATTGGCTAGAGTTACCCCTAGAGCTGAGTTTTGCATTCCCACTTCGATAGCAATCGCTTTTGAGTCGTGGAAACTTAAACGACAGATTTTTGCCCCTAAGTAACCTAAGAAGTAACCTACAGCATTGTGTAAGAACACAATACCAAATACTAAGAAACCTGAACTTACTAGTTTTTGTCCATTAGCACCGATAATTGCTGTAAGAATAGTTAAGATACAAACAATTGATACTAAAGGTAGTGCTTGGGTAGTCATTGCTACTTGTTTGCGGAAGAATAGTTTTAAGATTAAACCTAAAACAATTGGCGCAAGAACAATTTTCACTACAGATAAGAACATTGGCCAAGCAGGGATATCTAACCATTGACTAGCTAGTAAGTAGAACGAGAGCGGAGTTAACACTGGGGCTAAAAGGGTACAAGCTGAAGTCATACATACTGATAGAGCTACGTTACCACGAGCTAAGTAAGTTACAACATTTGAAGCTGTACCACCTGGACATGCTCCTAAAAGAATTAAACCAGCTGCTAGTTCTTTTGGTAGGTTAAAAGCTAAAGCAATAGCATATGCCGCTAAAGGCATGATTAAGAATTGCGCTACAATACCTACAATTACGGCTTTGGGTTGGGTAAAGATAATTTTAAAATCTTTAAATGAAAGCGTACACCCCATCCCAAACATAATTACCCCTAATAAATAAGGTACGTATGGGATTGAACCTGTAAAGTAGGTTGGGAAATAATAAGCAACCACTGATCCGAGGATTATCCACAGAGCAAAGGTCTTAGTGATAAAAGCATTAAATCTTGCGAGGGTATTCATAGAAAATATCTCAAATTGGAGGATTCATAATCACAGCAATTTGTTTGGCTAATTATCTAGTCAAACTGTAAAGTTCTTCTAAGGAAGAGCTTACAGGATTTAGATATTTACAGGGTGAAGATACGACTCACACACAGAGAATTAAATTCTACCAAGCAAACCATTATCAAACATAAATATAAGTCACGATAAATTGGAGTGACTAATTCATCTTAGCGTACTTTCTAGGCTTTGCCTAGTCTATTTTGAAAAAAATTTTCTGAAAAGAGAGTATTTTTCTCTAAATGATTAATAATTAAAGAGAAATAGTTTAGATTTCAGACAACCTCAAACACCCAGCAGACAACCTTAAACAACTTCAGAGTTATATCTAACTCTATTTAATAGCTTTCAGATAAGCAGCATTGCTAAATGTGAGAGTATGTATACGGGCAACTTTTATATACTCCCTATAGTTACAACTTAGTGCAACAGAGTACAATAGAGTTACAACATAGTTACATACTCTCTAGCTATAATTGTTGATCTCTACAAACATCAATCATATTTCACTTAAACGTAAAAAATAACTTTCTATATCGCTTATGTTTTACGTTTTATTTGCGTTTAATTTATGTAAAAAATTGTCACAACTAAGCGCCAAATCACAGCTAAATCACAAGTGGCTAGAGCAACGCTTGATCACTTTGATCATCATTCCTTACTAAAACTTAGATTTGTGAATAATTTCATGGTTTAAGAGCAGATGTTTTTGATCAAAAACAAAATCTTAAGCACGTTAATTTAGTGTTAAATCGCAATTTTTACATGCACGAAAATTTTTCGCAAACTCATCACAAAATCCCTTAGATATAACTCGGTTTTTATCGTTACTT
This sequence comes from Psittacicella hinzii, assembly GCF_003585935.1. Lineage (GTDB taxonomy): Bacteria > Pseudomonadota > Gammaproteobacteria > Enterobacterales > Psittacicellaceae > Psittacicella > Psittacicella hinzii. Next base: position 5,592 of record NZ_NRJG01000082.1, on the reverse strand, counting down.
CAATGATGACAAAACTATCAAAATTGCGTAAGCATTTTTCGCTGCGCAGCAGATAGTTTTGCTCAGCTTACACATAAAAAATGTCCGATTTTCTTATGATTTAGATCTATATAGCGCATGCTAAAATTTAATTTCTTCCTCCCAAATTTTTGCTTAAACAGCACCTTTCAAACGTGCATTTGTTAGTTTAATTTTTACTTTTTAGCATCCATAAATTGACATTTCTAACAAAAACCTCATAATGAGCTATATTTTAATACATTTACCCATGGGCTTCGTGACTTACCCCTATTCATGAAGTATAATAGTACTTAGATTTGTTTGGGAGTACTTTATAAAAGTGCTCTATGTTAGGTGTTTATTTAGCCTATAAAGTAAAGTGAGAATTGTGCGCCAGTATCTAGTAGATGCTGGTGTTTTTTTATGCTTAAAATTTCACAAGCTAAAGTCATGTTTTTCACATTTAGCGCGAGCATACTATTATTGACCGTTTGCACGCATTGATAAACTAGCACCTTACCTTTGCTGTTTTTCTTTTGCGCAATTAACTAGTGATTAAAATCACTCTCATAATATTACCGGTCAAAGCTAAGTCTGCTCATCGCAATTATGATCACTTTCAAAATCAGAAAACCCGAGAACTTGTAAGTCGCACTCACAAAGTTCTCGGGTTTTACTGTTATTGTTCTTTTTTGTTTCGTTTTAATATTTTTTAAAACAAAAATCTCTTATCTAAAAATCACTACAAGTAGTAATCTTTAGATCACACTTAATCCTCACAAGAAACACTCACATTTATTAGCGGTAGATCTCTTGCATATACTCATTGGTAAGAATATATTTTTGAATTAATAATTGTGTTGCTGGAGGAAAACGATTATAGTCAATCTCGTCCACATTTAACCAGAATACTTCTTGCCCTTCTGCGCCATATGGTTGCCCAAAAAAGTCACGAACTAAATAAAAGAAAATGTGAAAAGGCGAAGATGAACCATTTACGCGTTGCTCATAAATTAATTTAAAATTATCCACCGTAATGCCAACTTCTTCTTCAAATTCACGTTTTAAGGCAGCAGCATGGTCTTCATGATATTCAACCTTGCCTCCAGGAAATTCCAAAGAGTTAGCATAGTCAACACCAGCACGGCGACGACTAACTAATACTTGCCCATATTCATTAAAGATTACTCCACATACCACATGTTTTAATTCATGATCTGGTAGAGCATCTAGTTCTTCTTGACTATAAATTGGAGCAGCACCTTCGATTACATTAATTTCTTGCGCGTCAAACGAAGTAGCTGAGTCACTTAGAGAATTTAAGATTATATGAGTGTCATTATTCTCTAATTTCTGGGGATTGTCCATATAATTCCTTATAAAAATTCATCTTTGATTAATTTGCCTTAGGTAGAGTTTATATACCTCATTACCTGCAAGAGAACTAAGTTTCAAGAACCTACTTATGTAGCAAACAACTTTTTAAGTTGTGTAGATACTGGTAAATAAAAACTTAATTCTTGATCGCACTATAGATAGTCGATCTTGCAAATTAATCCCCGCTTAGTCTGTTAAGACTAAGCACTTAAAGATTGTTCTCTATACAAACTCCTATTCTTTAGCTTTTACTTTAGTTTTGCTTTTACTTTAGTGCTTGTATTTAAATGAAAAATTTTAAGAGATAACATCTTTAAGCTCTTTATATTGTAGCATAAACTACCAGATAAAATTATCTTACTACTAGTTAAAATCTCGTACCTTTAACTCTTAACTAAGCTCACCTTAAGCCTCTTAACTATTGATAACTTTGTACTCAATTTCAGCTTTTGCTACAATATAAGCTGCAAAAAACTTTTTTATTCCAACACATACTTCTATGTCTGAAACCGAAAAAGAACAACTCCTTTCGCGCAGTCAAGAAACTCCGAAAACTAAAACCGCGCAGCGCGTGCTGCGTGAGCTTAAACGTTTAATCTCGTATATCAATACGGGCATTAAACCTCAAAATCTTACTCCGCAAGATTATACTAAGCAAATTGAAAATGCCTTATTAGATATTGCTGAAGTTGTAGACGTATATCGTAATCAACTTGAACTTTATGAACAAGGATTTTTCAATTTAGCAGCTCAATATCAAGCATATGAGCAATATGTTGCTCAGCATCTAGATGACTTTAAAGCCTATTGTTTACAAGCAGGCTTAGGTGACTATCGTGATCTGTTTGCGCAAGCTCAGCAAGTTTATGATCTCATGGCACAAATCTCTAACTTAGCTGCCGAACGCAGCCAAGAAGATGATTACACCCTTGAGCTGATTAATAAACATCAAGACGTACTGGAACAACAACTAGCTCAAGAAGGTATTCATCCAATTAACTTTGTTGCCGAAAAAGAAGATATTCTTACGCAACTCGCAGAATTATCTTTACCACATGAAACTAACTACATTCTTAAATACTGGCGTAAAGCTTTTGAAGCTTCTTACGTAAGTATTGAAGAACGTTTAGTAAGTGAAACAAAAACCAATCAAGGCTTAACTCCAGAAGTTGTAAAACATGCATTACATCTAGCAGATGAATTTATGTTAAAAAGTCTCGACGAAGACTATACAACCGATAAATTCTTACAATGGATAGATGCTAATGCTTATGACTTACAAGGTTTTGAACCAGCCCAAGTATCACGCATTCTTGCGCAACAAGCAGATAACTTTGCTCGTCTAAGTAAAGTTCAAGGCTATTTAGAGAAAATCATTGAACCAGAATTAATTCCAGAACAAGAGTTATATGCAAGTGATGAATATGCTGCGGCTCAAGCTTCGTACAAGCAACAGTTAACCGATGAATTACTCGATCCTGAAAATCCATCAGCTGCTCTAGTTGCGCAATTAGAAAATCTTTCTTTAAAACTCGAACCTAAAGAAGCTTTAACTCCTGAGCAGCAACAAGCAATTCGTCAAGAGCGTGCTAATGAAGTGAGACAATTCTCACTCCATACTATTCGCGATAATCCGGTATTACGTAGTTTAGTAGCTCTATATGGTTACAACCTAGACGATCCAGAATTTAAAGCAGAGGTTTTCTTTAAAGATCCAGCAAGTTATCTGAATAGTACTTCGCATCAACCTAATGCGCAACGCAAGAAAGAGTTCTTAGAAAAAGAAGCAACAGCTGATGACTATCATGCAATTAAAGCTTTAGGATACATCGCTAAAGCTAATGCTTTACGTCAGTTCTATGAAACTCTAGATACAGGCTTACCTGAAATCTTGGCACAAAATGGTCTAGATGCAAGCCAAATTCGTCAAACGGTAAAAATGCTCAAACAAGAAGCATTAAACATATACCAACATGAAGTACAAGATAAAGTACCTAATGATCCGCAACAAATGGCTGATTTTTTAGGAGTTGATCCAAATAAACTACCAAACTTTGAGCATGTAGAAGCTGGATTACGTGCATTCTTATCACAATTCTTTGGTGCGCATCGTCAAAATACTGAACAAGAACTAGCACAACCTGAAGATTTAGTGTTTGCTGAACGTAATATCTCTGCTTACTTAAGTAATGGAGCTATTACTCCACATGCAAGTAGTTATGATTTAACCGATCAAGCAGTAGAAAACTTTAGTCGCAGTGAAAAATTCAATAACACTCATAGCAACAACAAACGTGCTAAAGTTGAAACTAGCAATCTAAGTCGTCTAAACTCTAATGCCGAAGCAAACTCAAGCCAAAGTTTAGATGCTAATCTTGGCACTAACTCTAAGCAAGAGGATTTTGCTGCTAAGCAAGTTTCTCTAGATAATACTACTTCGACTTATAGTTCGGCAGCTAATAGTGCTACTACAGCTGACGTTGTTTCTCCTACTTACGTAGTTTCTTCAACTGTTTCTACAGGTAATCCTTTACTTGATTATTTAGCAGATAACTTAACCATTGAGAATTTAAATGCTCCAGAATTTAAGTTAGCACTAACTACGGTTGGATCAAGAGATCTTGTTAATCTTTATAAACGAGTAGCGCAAAGAGTAGTAAGTACTAATACTACCGATGATAATCAAGCGGTTAATAATGAAGCTTTAACTGCTAATCTCTTTACCCAAGTAGTAGCAAACATTAAAGTTGCAGATTTAGAGAATCAAGAGTTTGTACAGGTTCTAATGACTTTAGATCCTAGTCAAGTAATTGAAATCTTTACGCGTGTAAGACAAAAAGCTGCGGTTCAAAATAATCTAGGTAGTACAAGTGACAGTACTCACAGTACCAACGATTACAATGAGCCAGCTCTTGCTAATAATGTACAAGTTAGTGATCAAAGTGAAGCTGCGATAAGTACTACAGCAGTTTACCAAGAACCAAACCAAGAAGAGCAAGTTCTAAAAGAACATGTTCTAGATGATAATTCAGTAGTAGCACTTACTTCTGCACCTGAAGCTTCAGTAAAAACTGACGTTAAAGTTTCTGAAGTTAAAGCTTCTAAAACTAAAGCATCTCCTAGCAAACGTCGTAAAAACGAAGATGAAGAATTAACTTTAGAGCAACTAGTTGCAGTACTAGAAAGTGAAGAACAGGCTCAAGAGCAAGCGCAAGATCAAGTTCAAGAACCAACTCAAGAACTAGACCATACACCAGCTACACAAAACGAAAACGAGCTTGCTGCGACAACTACTAAAGTAAAAGCCGCTAGTAAAAAAGCAACTAAAGCAAGTAAAGTTACTGCTCGTTCAGCTGCGCGTGCGCAAAAGAAAAATGCTATAGAAACCGCAAGTAGTGTAGAAGCAGCAAATCCAACACATTCTACAAGCGAAGATGAAGTTGCTAACAGTAAGTCTTTACCTGCTCAAGTTACTGCTGATGGCACAGCTCAACCAACTGCATCAGCTAAGAAAGTTGCAAATAAAAAAGCAACTCCTAGCAAAGCAACCAAAGCTACCAAAGTAGCAGTTGAAGACAATAAGCAAGAGCATCCGGTAACAGAACAAGTGACTATAGAAGAAACTACTGCAGGTGAAACTACTGCTGAAGACACAACTGCAGAAGTTACTTCTTCTAAAGCGAAAGCCAAAGCTCGAGCTGCTCGTGGTAAAACTCTTAAAGCTGCAACAGCTGCTGCACAAACTGCAACAGCAGAAGAAGTAGCTGAAGTTCCTAAAGCTAAAACCAAGAAGGATAAAGCTACTTCTGAAGTCAATAAAGCTAAAAAAGCAGCAGAAACAAAAGTTGCTGAAACGAAAGTTGCCAAAGCTGATAAAACTACGAAAGCTTCTAAAGAATCTACAACGAAAGGCAAAGATGAAGTTGCTACCTCAATCGAGGCTACCAAAGCAGAGAAAGCGGTTAAAGCTAAGAAATCTACAGCCAAAGTTGATAGTTCTGATAAAGCAGATAGTTCAAAGAAAGCTAGCAAAGTAGACAAAACTTCTAAAGCTAGCAAAACTAAACAAGCTACTGTAACTAAGTCTAAATCAACTAAAGAAGAGGTAGCTAAAGTTACTGTTAAAACTAATACTGCTAAAAGTGCATCTGTAGTCGAAAAAGCTAAAGTAGATAAGACCGCAGCTAAAACTACAACTAAAACTTCAACTAAAAC
>NZ_NRJG01000081.1 GCF_003585935.1 Psittacicella hinzii | reverse complement strand
CTTGTAACTTGTAACTTGTAGATATCATTATTTAGCTCTAACTTTAAGTTAGCAGCCAAATAATACCTAATTAATTTGATTATTCGACAAGTAAGTTAGTTTAATCAACATAAGCTGTACCCAAAAATAAATACTTCCTTTATTTTCGCAGACAGCTTTTACCTATCTCTTTCTTAATTGCAAATCCCAATTTTATCCCTTTGCTTTTACCTTTATCTATGAAGAAAAAACTTTCCTCTTTGGTAAATCCTACGGGTAAACGCCCGTATTACTTAGATCCCCTAGCGACTCAACTTGACTACTTAGGTGGCATTGCCACTTTACAAGAGCTCGTAAGTCGCAATACCGTTACTCCAGCCGATGATCAAACCCAAGAAGATATTGCTAAAATCTTAAAACCTTATGGCTTTGTGGCGATCAACTTTAGTCATCATGGCATTACCAATACTTTATACGTACGTTTAGGTGCTAAATCGCAATTAGCAAGCACCTACAGTGGACAAACTGGTCGTCCATGGACCTTAAATCACGGTAATACTGGTGACTTTACTGATAGTACTTGGGAACAAGTTTATCTACAATACTTAAGCGCTAAAGCGGCTGGAGTAAAACTTAGTTGGGCAAACTTCCCTGCTATTTCTGATTTACCAGTATTCTTATTTGCCGGACATACCGATGTAGTACCACCAGGTAATCTTGAACAATGGACCTTAAATGATCCGTTTGATCCCCAAGTACATGAACAAGTACCTACGGCTAATCATCAGGCAACTAATCCTTATTCGACGCTTGAAGATGTTGATTATTTAGTTTCAGCAACCCAAGGTTTATCTCCAGCTGCTGAGTTTATTCGTGAGTTTCCGGCTTATCGTCAAGCTTTAGGTAATAGATACTTATATCATCCTGAACAATATATGGTTGGACGTGGAACAACCGATATGAAAGGTGGACTAGTTGCTAGTATCTATGCCGTTACAGCCTTGCTTGATGTTTATGCAGGTACTCCAGAAATTGAACAAGTAACTCTTGCTTTCTTACTAACTAGTGATGAAGAAGCTGCTGCTGTAGATGGCACTAAATATGTTGTTACTTGCCTTGAAGAAGTACAACAAAACGTTGCCTGGTGTATTATTGCAGAACCATCTTCTAGCGCCCAAGTGGGGGATGTTATTCGCAACGGACGTCGTGGTTCGGCTTCTTGGTGGTTAACTGTGCAAGGAGAGCAAGGACACGTAGCTTATCCGCATCTAGTAGATAATCCTATTCATCGTTTAGTACCTTTACTAAATGCTTTACAAACAGAACTCATGAACCTTGATCAAGGTAATAGTGAGTTTCCAGCAACTAGCTTCCAGCTAGTTGAACTCGCTGCTGGTGACGGTACTACGAATCTTGTCCCAGGCACAGCGCGAGCACAATTTAACTTACGTTTTAATAATGAACATACTTATACTTCTTTACAAGCGAAAGTAAATAGCATTATTGATCGCTTCCCTGAACTTAAAGATAAATTAACCGTGCAATCTACATGTTCAGGAGAATCTTTTGTTACGCCACAAGCTAGTCCGTTCTGCCAAGATGCAACTAAAGTAATTACTACTCTTACACGTGGCAACTTAGTACCAAAATTTGATACCGGTGGTGGTACTTCTGATGGTCGTTTCTTAACTCGCATTTGTGAACAAATGTTTGAGTTAGGGACAACCAACGCTACTTTACATAAAGTAAATGAGCATGTAATTCTAGGTGAGTTCTATGAACTCATGCAGATTTACTATTGCATTATGCTTAATACTTTCGGCTTAATTGCGTTAGACGGCGACGATCTAGCGACTATGTCTAAAGCTAGTCCTGAAGCTTTTAACCCGCACCTTTGGGAAAAGCAACCTTCTCCGCAAATCCGTTGTGACAAGGAGTAAATCATGGCTTATTACCTAGGTGTTGATTATGGTACTGGAGCTACAGGCATTGCCATTGGACAAGATGTTACTTATACCGCCCAACCGTTAACCGGCATTCCGATGAGTAAAGGCAAAGTCGACCATGCGAGCTTTGATAAGTTAGTTAAAGAATGGCAGCCAGCTGCCATTGTGGTTGGCTTACCTCGCAACCAAGATAATACTTTTACTCATGTAAGCCCTAAAGTGTATAACTTTGCTAAATGGGTACATAAGATTTTTAGTATTCCGGTCTACTTTATGGACGAACGTAATACTACGACTAGTGCTAAAGAACTAATCTTTGCAAAATACCAATACAAAGGCTTACAAAAACACAAAGTTGATGCCGTAAGTGCTGCTCTTATTCTGCAAGCTTACTTTGATGGTGAAGAGTATCAGACTTTTGATCCGCAAGTAAGTTTAGAAGAACTTGAGTAAGTTATTTACTAACTTAGAAAGCAGAAGAACTTGAGCTATATATTATGTGAACAGGTTCTCTAATCGCTTAAAAGAACTTAAGTAAATCATTTGATGAGTGAGTCATATAGTGAACAAGACTCATAATAAGTACTATAAGTACATAGCCACAAAAGTTCTTTAACTCTGCAAAGTCTCCTTAACTCTGCCTTGCCATATCCTTATAAAAAGTAAGGATATGGCAAATCCGTTATAAATAGGCGCTAGAGCTATTTCTAAGCAATTGGGTCGAGCTTTTCCTAAACAATTCAGCAAGAAAATTTCTCTATTGTTATAATCAGCTACAAAGACCAACCGAAAGTAATGGACTTTATTCCTATTCTTGTTTTTATTATCTATTCAGGATCTTTATGAGCGAAGAAGTTAAACAACCGAGCAAAGAAGAAGTATTTGCTCGTATTCAACGTCAAATTACAGAAAACCCAATCGTTATTTACATGAAAGGTACTCCACGTTTCCCTTCATGTGGTTTCTCTGGACGTGCTGTACAAGCTCTTATCAACCAAAACATCGATTTTGCGTTTGTTGATATTTTACAAAACCCAGAAATCCGCGCTCTATTACCAGAGTTTGGTGACTGGCCTACATTCCCACAATTATGGGTAAATGGTGAGCTAGTTGGTGGTTGTGATATCGTGTTAGAATTAGAAGCTTCAGGTGAATTAAAACCTTTACTTGAAGAAGCGATTAAAAAACACGCTGCTTAATCTCAAACTGAAAAAGACGAGTACGACTCGTCTTTTTTCATATGCATAGAACCAATAAATTTACTTCGAGCTAATAACTTACTTAGAGCTAAAATCTAAGCAGCTAAATTATTACTAGTGCAAGTATTCACCTTGTCTATGTAGATATAACCAGTTATTACTTTGATTGATCTTACGATAAAACTTTATGCACACTTTAATTTATAACGCAATTCTTTGTATTTTCTTTATTCTTGTTGCTTTACGTATTATCTTAGCTAAAGCCGTATGGAATCCTAAACGCTACTTTGCCTTAATCGTTTGTATAGCCTTAGTAGGTACTTTTGCTTGGCGTATGTTAGGATATTTTATGCAACAATAAAGCGAGCTTGAGGAGCTCTGCTTTTTCCATACAATCCGAAAAGTACGATACAGCTATGGTTGTGTGCTATTGAAGTACCCCTCTCTTTTTAGAGAGGGAATCATATCTTTTTTAAAGTACAACTCCTGTTTATTTTTTACATACTCCCAGTATTATATTGACGAGCATAAAGGTGCTAATGGATAAAGGTACTAATGGATAATATTGCATACTACCTTAGCCCCAAAGAAAATTATTGCGATTTATCAACACCCTACCAACAGCCAAGACAAATTTTTTATCTAAAACACTGCTTAAATTTTGCTTTCGCGGTACAATAAAATCGCAAGATTTGCTATACCTAAATTTAGTAATACTGCTCTTATTCTTACCGAAACTCTAACTTCTTTTGGGTAGTCTAAGACTATTCTTTCTTACTAAAATACAGTTAGAATTTAATCTTGCTTACCTTTTGCTTCCAGCTTGACTTACGAAGAGTTAATAAGGGTCACTATAGTTAAGTTGGTTTACCTAACTCTAGCTGTAGCTTGATATTAATAGCTTTTATGAGCCTAGCTGTAAGGAAAAAACTCTCTTACTCCAAGCAAAAATTTAAGCTCTATGAATTTTAAATCGTCTCTAAAATTTGCCAAACTGGCAACAGCATTTGCCGTTTTAGGTTTATCAAGTGCAGCCTTTGCTGATGCAAACAATGTGATTAAACTACGTGTAATCGAAACTACCGATATTCACGCGTATCTAACTGCTTACGACTACTTTAAAGATGCTCCAGTGCAAACCTATGGTTTAACACATGCTGCAACTTTAATTAAACAAGCACGTTCTGAAGTTGCTAACTCAGTACTAGTCGATAATGGTGATTTAATTCAAGGTGGCTTAATTGGTAACTGGGCACAACAAGATGACTTTAAGTCATACAAAGTACACCCAGCATACCAAGCTTTTGCCTACTTAAAATATGACGTCTCAAATTTAGGTAACCATGAGTTTAACTTTGGTTTACCTTACTTACAAAAAGTAGTAAACACGGCGCAAGAGTTAGCAGGTGTGCCTGTTATTAACTCAAACGTTTACGATGCTAAAACTGGTGCTAACTACTACACTCCATACATTATTAAAGAGCAAGTAGTCGTTGATGCTAAAGGCGACAAACACACTTTAAAAGTTGGTTATATTGGTTTTACTCCACCAACAATTATGCAATGGGATGCTGACAAGTTAACTGGTAAAGTTACTACTAAACCTATTGTAGCTACTGCCGAAAAATTCATCCCTGAAATGCAAGCTAAAGGTGCGGATGTAATCATTGCCATTGCTCACTCAGGCATTGGCATCAATGCTCCATCTAGCTCGCTATATGAAAACCAAGTTATCAACCTCACTAAAGTTAAAGGTGTTGACGCTGTAGTTTTCGGACACTCACATGCTGTATTCCCATCACCAGAGTTTGCGAGCGTAAAAGGTGCTGATGTAGAAAAAGGTACTATTAATGGCGTGCCATCAGTAATGCCAGGTCGTTGGGGTGATCACATTGGTATTGTAGACTTAGTACTTACGCAAAACGAACAAGGTAAATGGCAAGTTGATCAAAGCCAATCTGTAGCTTCAACCCGCGCTATTTACGATGGTAAAAATCGTAAACCTCTAGTTGAAGAAGATAAAGAATTAGTAAAACTTCTTGATAGTACTCACCAAGCAACTCGTGATTTTGCGAACGCTCCGGTTGGTAAACTAGCTGATAACCTTTACGGTTACTTAGCTTTAACCCAAGAAGACTACGCAATTAAACTTGTTAACCAAGTACAACTACAAGCTCTTGAAAAATGGGCAAAAGAAAATAAAGGTTATGCAGGTTACAAACTTGTATCAGCAGCTGCGCCATTTAAATACGGGGAACGTCACAATGACGTAACCAACTTTGTGGCAGTACCAGCTGGTACATTTGTGCTCCGTAACGTAGCAGATGTGTACCTCTATCCAAATACTTTTGCTGTGGTAAAAACTACAGGTAAAGAATTAAAAGACTGGTTAGAATGTTCAACCGGACAATTCAATCAAATTGATCCTAATAACAAAGAACGTCAAGAGTTAATCAACTACACATCATATCGTACTTATAACTACGATGTGATCTATGGTTTAAACTACCAAATCGACGTAACTAAACCTGCTAAATTCACTTCTACTTGTAAACCTACTAACGTAGCCAATGCTGGTCGTATTGTTAACTTAACCTACCAAGGTAAACCAGTTAACGATAACGACAAATTCTTAGTAGCAACTAACAACTACCGTGCAAACGGTGGAGTGTTTGCTGGTACAGGTCCAGACCATGTAGCTTACTTATCTCTTGAAACTTCACAAGATATTATTGCTAACTACGTAAAAGAAGTATCTAGCGCTGGTGAACCTGTAGCTGTTGATAAAACACCAAACTGGTCTTTTGCTCCTATTGCTAATGGTAAAGAACTTAACGTAGTGATTTATTCTGCTCCAGATGCTAAAGCTGTAGAATGGACATTAACGCACTCTGTATGGCCATTAACTAAACTAGGTTTAGATAGTGCAGGTTTCCAAGAGTATCGCATTGATCTTTCTACTTATCAGCCACAAAATCTAGAGAAAAAATAGATCTAGAGAAAAGCTATCTGTAAAAAAATTTAGCCCCAAAGTACACCTAAGTTCAATTAGAAAGTTCTAGGACTAAATTATTCGTATAATCCATTAAAAATAACGTGAGCCCAG
>NZ_NRJG01000080.1 GCF_003585935.1 Psittacicella hinzii | reverse complement strand
GTACTTTACTTATATATAGGATCCTCAATGAACTTTGATATTAAAAAAATCGAAGCGTTAATTAAAGTATTTGAAGAGTCTTCGTTAACTGAAATTACAATTGTTGAAGATAAAAATTCAATTGTTTTAAATAGACAACAAAATATTCAAGTAACTACAGCAGCTCCTGCTTATGCTCAACCAGTTGCAGCAGCTCCAGCAGCTCCTGCAGCACCTGCTCCTGTTGCAGCTCCAGCAGCAGAACCAGAAATCAAAGGTCACAAAGTATTATCTCCAATGGTAGGTACGTTCTACCGTCGTTCTAGCCCAGATGCAAAACCATTTGTAGAAGTGGGTGACAAAGTTGCAGTAGGTGATACTTTATGTATCGTTGAAGCAATGAAAATGATGAACAAAATTGATTCTGACAAAGCTGGTGTGGTGAAAGCAATTCTTGTTGAAGATGCTAACGTTGTAGAATACGATCAACCACTATTTATCATCGAATAATTTTTAGCACTAATTTGCTAAATTAGTACAGAATAAAAACGAGAGTTTTATGTTAAAAAGAATTCTGATTGCAAATCGTGGAGAGATTGCTTTAAGAGTACAACGTGCGTGCCGTGAATTAGGAATTGAAACGGTTGCTGCTCATAGTACGATTGATAGCTCTTTAATGCACGTAGCACTTGCAGACCAAAGTATTTGTATTGGACCTCCACCATCTGTTAAATCATACTTAAATATTCCTGCTTTAATTTCAGCAGCAGAAGCTACAGGTTGTGATGCTATTCACCCTGGTTATGGCTTTTTAAGTGAGAATGCTGAATTTGCTGAAGCAGTTGAAAGCTCTGGCTTTACATTTATTGGTGCTCCAGCTGATGTTATCCGTATTATGGGTGATAAAGTTGCAGCTATCAATAGTATGAAAGCTGCAGGTGTACCATGTGTACCAGGTTCAGACGGTCCATTAAGCAATGATGTTAAACTAAATAAAGAAATTGCTAAACGCATTGGTTACCCAATTATTATTAAAGCTTCTGGTGGTGGCGGTGGTCGTGGTATGCGCGTTGTACACGACGAAGCTAAACTTGAAGAAGCTATTGCAATGACTAAAGCTGAAGCTAAATCAGCATTCAATAACGACATGGTTTACATGGAGAAATATCTTGTAAACCCACGTCACATTGAAATTCAAGTTTTAGCGGATAACTTTGGTAATGCTGTTTATCTTGCTGAACGTGACTGTTCGATGCAAAGAAGACACCAAAAAGTACTTGAAGAAGCTCCAGCTCCAGGTATTACTCCTGAGCAACGTGAAAAAATCGGTACGGTATGTGCCGAAGCATGTAAACGTATCGGTTATCGTGGTGCAGGTACTTTTGAGTTCTTATATGAAAATGGTGAGTTCTACTTTATTGAGATGAATACACGTATTCAAGTAGAACACCCTGTAACAGAAATGATTACTGGTGTTGACCTAATTCGTGAGCAAATTTTAATTGCTTCAGGTCTACCACTTTCAATTAAGCAAGAAGATATTAAAGTACGTGGTCACGCTATTGAGTGTCGTATCAATGCTGAAAACCCAGAAAACTTTTTACCATCACCTGGTAAAATTACCAATTTCCATGCTCCAGGCGGTTTTGGTGTAAGATGGGATTCTCACATTTACGCTGGTTATTCAGTACCACCTACATACGATTCAATGATCGGTAAATTAATTGCTTACGGAGATACACGTGAAAATGCAATTAGCCGTATGAATCGCGCGCTGCAAGAATTAGTAGTAGAAGGTATCAAAACTAACTTACCTTTACAAATGGATATTGTTAACGATCAAAACTTCCAAAAAGGCGGTACTAATATCCACTACTTAGAGAAAAAATTAGGTTTACAAGACTAATAATTTCATTTAGTTGTAAACATATGTTACGCATGAGAAAAGATGGACGCAAAATTTTTGCGTCCATCTTTTTTGTTTATTTTGCTAGCTTGAATTTGGTGGTATTGGCTGAAAAACTTGCAAACTATGGTAAAATATAAGGTACTTTTTTCAGTAATTTTTATTGCATGTAGTATATAAATTATTTACCCCATGCAATAGTGATTACTTAGTTTTTCACTTGTATATATGAGGGTTTAATGAGTAAGTTACGCCAAGATAATCGTCAAAACCATGAATTTCGCCAAGTAAAAATTACACGTAATTGTAATATTTGGGCCGAAGGTTCGGTATTAATTGAATTCGGACGTACGAAAGTGTTTTGTACTGCTTCGGTAAGTGATAAAGTTCCATCTTTTATTAAAGAACAAAAACTTGAACAAGGATGGGTAACTGCCGAATATAGTATGTTACCTCGCGCTACAGCAACGAGAAACTCTCGTGATGGACGCAAGTGTAGCATTTCAGGTCGTACCATGGAAATTCAAAGATTAATTGGTCGTGCTTTACGTAATGCCGTAGATCTAAGCAAAATGCCAAATTTAGCGATTAATATTGACTGTGATGTTATTCAAGCTGATGGTGGTACAAGAACTACATCGATTAATGGTGCTTGTATTGCTTTATATGATGCTTGTCAATATTTAGTTGAAAAAGGTTTAGTGGCGGAGAATCCTTTTAAAGAATTTATTGCTGCTATTTCAATTGGTATTGATGATAACGAACTTTTATGTGATTTAGATTACGCTGAAGATTCAAATATCGGCGCAGATTGTAATGTTGTAATGACTGAATCACAACAAATTATCGAATTCCAATTAAGTGGTGAAAAACAAAGCTTTGGTAAACAAGCTTTAGATGGTGTTTATGATTTAGGAGTACAAGCTACTCAACAAATCATTGCCCTACAAAAAGAAAGTGTAGGTTTAAAGTAATTTTCTAGTCAGAGACTAAGTTTCATGAGTAATTTTAATACACATTTTGATGTAAAAACTTTCCAAGGTTTAATTCTTGCCTTACAAGAATACTGGGGAAATATGGGCTGTACAATTGTCCAACCACTTGATTTAGAAGTGGGAGCTGGTACATCACACCCTATGACTTGTTTACGAGCTTTAACTCCAGAACCTATTTGCTGTGCTTATGTACAGCCATCACGTCGTCCAACTGATGGACGTTATGGTGAAAACCCAAACCGTTTACAACATTTCTACCAATTCCAAGTAATTTTAAAACCATCTCCAGATAATATTCAAGAGCTATACATCGATTCACTACGTATGTTAGGTTTTGATACTGAGCAAAACGATATTCGTTTTGTTGAAGATAACTGGGAAAACCCTACATTAGGTGCTTGGGGTCTTGGTTGGGAAGTATGGTTAAATGGAATGGAAGTTTCACAATTTACCTATTTCCAACAAGTAGGTGGTCTAGAGTGTAAACCTGTTACAGGTGAGATCACTTACGGTCTTGAACGTCTAGCAATGTATATTCAAGGCGTTGATAACGTTTATGATCTTGTATGGTGTGACGGTCCATTAGGTAAAACTTATTACCGTGACATTTTCTTACAAAACGAAATCGAACAATCAGCGTTTAACTTTGAACAAGCTGACGTAGAGTTTTTACTTTATAGCTTTAACAAGCACGAAGAAGAAGCTAAACGTTTATTAGAATTAGAAAAACCTTTACCACTACCTGCATACGAACGTATCTTAAAAGCAGCGCATTGTTTTAACCTTTTAGATGCTCGTAAAGCTGTATCAGTTACTGAACGTCAAAGATATATTTTACGGATTCGTTCTTTAACTAAAATGGTAGCTGAAGCTTATTATGCTAGTCGTGAAGCTTTAGGTTTCCCAATGTGTAATCGTTTTGAAACTTTAGCAGATAAAAAGTAGTGGTTGAAAATGGAAAGAAATAAACATAGTTTTTTAGTAGAACTAGGTACAGAAGAGTTACCACCAAAAGACCTCAAAACCGTTAGCCAAGAGTTTGCCAACGCTTTAAGTCTAGCTTTACATAAAGCAAATATTGCTTATGATGAGTTAAAACCTTTTGCTACTCCTCGTCGTTTAGGGATTTTAGTTACTGGCTTAAACAGTTCAGCAGCTAATCAATTAATCGAGAAAAAAGGTCCAGCAAAAGCTGCTTGCTTTGATGAAAACGGTGAACTATCTAAAGCTGCTCAAGGTTGGTTAAAAGCTAATAATATTGATTTTGCGCAAGCAAGCTTTGTCGAAACTGATAAAGGTGCATGGTTATACTATGCATATGAGCAACCAGGTGCAAGATCTGCGGAATTATTACCAGCAGCTGTACAAGAAGCTATTGCAGCTATTCCAATTTCTAAAGGTATGCGCTGGGGTAACCACGAATATGTATTTATTCGTCCGGTTCATACTTTTACCATGTTATTAGACGATCAAGTATTACCAGGTCAAGCATTTGGAATTAATTCAGATCGTCGTGTATTAGGTCATCGCTTCTTAGGGCAAAAAGAAATTACTTTAGCTCATGCAGATGATTATGAAACAGATTTATTAAACTTAGGTAAAGTTGTTGCTGACTTTGAAGTGCGTAAAGCACAAATTAAAAGTCAGGTAGAAAAACTTGCTGCAGCTAATAAAGGTTATGTAAACTTAGAAGAAGATTTACTTGATGAAATTACTTCTTTAGTTGAGCATCCAAATGTTTTAATTGCGAATTTTGATCCAGACTTCTTAAAAGTTCCAAAAGAAGCATTAATTCATACCATGGAAGGAGACCAACGTTACTTCCCTCTATTTGCTGATAGTAAATTTACGAGCTTATTACCACACTTTATTTTCGTTTCTAACGTTCAGCCGGAAGATCCAAGTTTAATTATTAGTGGTAACGAAAAAGTTATTCGTCCACGTTTAACTGATGCTAAATTCTTCTACGAGCAAGACTTAAAAACTCCATTAGAGAATTTAATTCCGCGTTTAAAAACGATTGTATTCCAACACAAATTAGGTACGGTTTACGATAAAGTTGAACGTTTAGAGCAAATTTCAGCATACTTAGCTGACAAAATCCAAGTAAATAAAGAATATGCTGTTCGAGCTGCTCACCTAGCTAAATGTGACTTAATGACGAATATGGTGTTCGAATTTACAGATACCCAAGGAATTATGGGTATGTATTATGCACAAGCTGGTGGTGAAGCGGCTGAAGTTGCAACTGCATTGGCAGAACAATATTTACCACGTTTCTCTGGTGATAGTTTACCAACGACGCAAACCGGTGCTATTCTTTCTTTAGCTGATAAATTAGATACTTTAGTTGGTATTTTTGGTATTAATCAACCACCTAAAGGGGCTAAAGACCCATTTGCTTTACGTCGTGCTGCAATCGCCATTTTACGTATTCTAACTGAAGGTAAATACAACTTAAACTTAGAAGAAGTATTAGCACAAGTTATTCAAATTTACGGTGATAAATTAGAAGTTGCACCAGAGCAACTAAAAGCAGATATTTTAGATTTCATTAAAGGTCGTGTAAGATCTTTATATGAAGAACAAGGCTTTAGCGTTGATGAAATTCAAGCAGTACAAAATCTAAATATCAACAATCCATACGACTTCTTCTTACGTTTAAAAGCGGTTAAAGATTTTAAAGCGAATCTTGCTTGTGAAGATTTAGTTGCTGCAAATAAACGTGTGAATAACTTCTTAGCTAAATCAGAGTTTGCTAATGAAGGTAAGGTTGATCCGAGCTTATTTGAAACTGCAGAAGAAACTAATCTGTACCAAGATCTTCTAGTACTTGAACAAAGATGTTTACCTTTATATCGTGAACAAAATTACTTTACGTTATTAGGTGAATTAGCAAGTATTCGTGATGAAATAAATGCGTTTTTTGATAACGTAGTAGTAAATGCTGAAAATACCCAAGTGAAAGCTAATCGTTACGCTTTACTTTATAAATTACATTTATTATTTACGTTAGTAGCTGATATTTCAGCGTTAAATTATTAATTTTCTTTTCAGGACTAAGCATTTAGTCCTGAAAACATTATTTTGGGGAAACCATGCATAAAAAGACATTGGTTACGGTAGCTCTTCCTTATGCAAATAACGATTTGCATTTAGGGCACATGCTTGAATATACACAAGTTGATATTTGGGTGCGTTATTTACGCCTAATTGGTAAAGATGTGGCATTTATTGGTGGAGCTGATGCTCATGGTACGCCAATTATGCTACGTTCACGTCTTTTAGGGATTACACCACAAGAATTAGTTAATAATTTCCATGGTGTATATGTAGATCTATTTAAATCATACGCTATTAGCTTTGATAATTTTAGTTCTACAGAAGTACCTACACACTATGAAAATGTGCAACAAGCATATGAACTATTAGAAAAAAATGGTTGCATTGTTGAACGTGAAATTGAACAATTCTACGATACTGTAGAAAATATGTTCTTACCGGATCGTTACATTAAAGGCGAATGTCCAAAATGTCACGCTCCAGATCAATATGGTGATAACTGTGAAGTTTGTTCATCAATTTATAATCCTACAGATTTAGTTAAACCTTATTCTGTATTATCACGTACTACTCCAGAGTTACGTAAATCAAGCCACAAGTTCTTAAATTTACCAAAATTTGAAGCAGCATTACAAGATTGGTTACAACAAGGTAATTTACAACCTGAAGTAGCTAATAAAATGAAAGAGTGGTTTACGCAAGGTTTACAAGAATGGGACATTTCTCGTGATGCACCATATTTTGGTATTCCAATTCCTAATGAAAAAGATAAGTACTTCTATGTGTGGTTAGATGCTCCTATTGGCTACTTATCATTTTTCAAAGAATACTGCTTAGAGCACAAACTTGATTATGATCATTTAGTAAGTGCAAATAATGATGATATGGAAATGTACCACTTTATTGGTAAAGATATTCTTTATTTCCACTCATTATTCTGGCCTGCGGTATTAATGGGCATGAATTACAAATTACCTACTAATATTTTTGCTCATGGTTATGTAACAGTAAATGGCGTGAAAATGTCAAAATCTCGCGGTACATTTATTAAAGCAAAAACTTGGTTAAAACACGTTAACCCTGATGCTTTACGTTACTACTTTGCAGCTAAATTAAATCCAACTATTGCTGATGTGGATTTAAATTTAGAGGACTTTGTAACACGCATTAATGCTGATATTGTTAATAAGTATGTAAATATTGCCGCACGTTGTGCTTCGTTTTTACAAAAACAATTTAATAACCGTTTAGCAATTGATTTAGATGCTCCATTAGAGTATCAAGAATTTACTACTAAATTCGAATCAATTAATGAAGCTTTTGCGACCTTAAACTTCTCGAAAGCAATTCGTGAAATTTCATTCTTAGCTGATGAAGCTAACAGATATTTCACCGATCGTGCACCATGGGTAATTGCTAAAGATCCTAGTCGTACTAAAGAATTACATCGTGTATGTACGCAAACAATTGCTTACTTTAGAGCGATTATGACTTTATTAAAACCTGTAGTGCCGCAAATTGTTGCTAAAGCTGAAGAATTCTTAGGTGAAACTTTAACTTGGAATAGCTTAAACGAACTACCATTTGGACGTCAAATTAATAATTTCACGCCAATTTTCTCACGATTAGAAAATGAAGCTATTGAAAAAATGGTAGAAGAATCTCGTGAAGAAGCTGCTGCTGAAAAAGCTCTAAACGATAAATTACAACAAGAATACGATGCTAAACATAATTCACAAGCAGCTAAAGTAGAACAAACTGACTACATTAGCTTTGATGACTTTGCAAAAGTGGATTTACGTTTAGGTGTAGTATTAGCTTGTAACGAAGTTAAAGGTGCTGATAAATTACTACAATTTACCGTTGATTTAGGTAATGGTGATGTACGTAATATTTTCTCAGGTATTCGTGCATACTACAAAGATCCTGAACAATTAGTGGGAACTAATGTTGTAGTTGTAGCTAATTTAGCTCCAAGAAAAATGCGTTTTGGTGTATCGGAAGGTATGATCCTTTCGGCTGAAACTGCTGAAGGTTTAAGCGTAATTACAACCAATGGTAAGAAAACTCCAGGTAAAGTAGCTTAACATCATATAAGAAATAAGCCACTAAATAAAATTTAGTGGTTTATTTCTATTTGCTTTAAAGGATTGTCTAGTGGACAGCGCTATATTTTATCGACCGCGACATTTATGGCGAGCTATGATTTGCATGTTGATCGCGGTTACTTTGTTTGTTCTTTCGGTTACTAAACAAATTGAACCTATGCGTACGGCTTTAGATAATGCAACCAATCGCATATTCATTTTTAACTATGGAACAAAGCAAATAGTAAATCATATTACTCCTAACTTTAAAGACGTAGGTTCATTGACTACGGCTTATGAAGATTTACAAAAACAAGTAACAGAATTAAAATTTCAACTTGAAAACGTAAAAGTTTTACAAGCAGAAAATGCTGAATTAAAAGCTTTATTACGTATCCCGGATTCATTAGTTGCTAAGACCCAAATTGTAAACATCATTAATACAGAGCAAGGTGCCAAAAACAATCTAATTTTTATTGATAAAGGGGCACATGATGGTTTATTTTATGGGCAAAATATTTTTGATGCTTATGGCTTAATTGGACAAATAGTCTCTATTTCAGATAACCAAAGCCGTGTTTTATTAATTACAGATGTAAACTCATATGTGCCTGTATTTAATATCAGCAATCAAGAGCAATATTTAGTACATGGTACTAACTCAATTGATTTATCACTAGATTATATTTCAAGTAAATCAACAGTAAAACCTGGAGATGTACTTTATACTAGTGGTTTAGCTAAACGCTATATTAAAAACTATGCTGTAGCCGTTGTTACTGAAGTTACTCGTGATAGTCATGGTAATGTTATTTCGGCTAAAGCTCGACCTGTAGCTCACTTAAATAGTCTACGCTATATGGTAGCGGTATGGCCATATTGTAATATTATGCCAACTTATACAGCGAGCCAAAATTTAGTATTTAATCGTAATTACACTAAAAACCTTATTGGTAATAAACTAGAGCAACGTACTACTAATAAAAATAATTATTTAACTTACACTTATCAAGGTGTTGATCCTGATAGTTTATCAGTAGGTGTGTTGTTAAATAAATCACAAGTTATTACTCCTTTAGTGGACTTAGATTATGGACGTAATGTAAACCTTGAAACGCAAAACTGTTACGTTATTAATCCACAAGGCAGTTTACAATTAGTAAATGAGGAGAATAATGAGTAAGATTTTTGCAAGTATTGTTGTTTATTTAACCTTCTTGATTGGTTTTATTATTACGACTATTCCTTGGGACGCTAAGTTTGTATTTTTACGTCCGTATTGGATTTTAGCTTTACTCTTAGTATGGACAGTAAAAGATCCACGCCGTGTGGGTTATATTACGGCTTTAGTGCTCGGGGTATTGGCTGATAGTATTTCAGGTTCACAATTAGGAGAACACGCGATTGCGTTTTTAATTGTAACCTTTCTTAATCGTCGCTTTATTCCACTGTATAACAGTATTGGCTATCTGTTCCAGTTTATATGTGTAATTCTTTTTACCTTTGTGTATTCAATAATTATTTTTGTCTTAGAATTATTTTCATATAACTTTATTAAATTTGATTTAGAGTTCTTTATCCCCATTCTTACCACCGCCTTGTTCTGGGCTTGGTTAATGACGGCTGTTAGTTTTATGCAAGGATGGCTACACCGTAAGTTTAGAATAAAAATAGGTAAATAAAATGACTAAAGTAAACACCTCACTATTTACAGAAAGTAAAAACTATATTCCCGGAGGGGTAAATAGTCCTGTACGTGCGTTTACAGGTGTAAATGGTGATCCACTTTTTATCTCTAAAGCAGACAAGGCTTATTTATATGATGCTGATGGTAAACGTTATGTGGATTTTGTAGGTTCATGGGGACCTGCTATCTTAGGTCATAATCATTCTGAAGTAGCTCAAGCCGTAAAACAAGCTGTTGACAATGGTTTAAGTTTTGGCGCGCCAACGGCAATTGAATTAGAAATGGCTGCATATTTATGTCAGGAAATTCCTAATTTAGAAATGGTGCGTATGGTGTCATCTGGTACTGAAGCAACCATGAGCGCGATTCGTTTAGCACGTGGTTATACAGGTCGCGACAAAATCATTAAGTTTGCTGGTTGTTATCACGGACATAGTGATTCACTATTAGTTAATGCTGGTTCTGGTGCTTTAACCCAAGGTACACCATCGTCGGCCGGAGTAACAAAAGGTGCAGCGCAAGATACCTTAGTTGCTACTTATAATGACTTAGCAAGTGTGGAGCAATTATTTGTTAATAATCCAGAACAAATTGCCTGCGTAATTGTTGAACCTGTAGCCGGTAATATGAACTGCGTTCCTCCGGTAGAGGGCTTTTTAACAGGTCTACGTGCTTTATGTGATAAATATGGTGCGGTTTTAATCTTTGATGAGGTGATGACTGGTTTCCGTGTTGCTTTTAAAGGTAGCCAAGAAGTTTTCAACGTAAATGCTGATTTAATTACACTTGGTAAAATTATCGGTGGCGGCATGCCGGTAGGAGCTTTTGGTGGTAAAAAAGAGATTATGCAGCATATAGCTCCTTTAGGTCCAGTTTATCAAGCTGGTACTTTATCTGGTAATCCTATATCTATGACTGCAGGCTTAACCACTTTAAAATTGCTGAATAAAGCCGAAAATTATCAACAATTAACGCAAAGTGTTGATTATTTAACGCAAGGATTAGTATCTTTAGCACAAAAATATGATTTACCATTTACGGTAAATAAAGTTGGTGGTATGTTTGGTATCTTTTTTAGTCAACAACCAGTAACTAATTTAGAAACAGCACAACAAGCTGACATCAATCTGTTTAAAAAATTCCACGCGCTAATGTTAGAACAAGGTGTGTATTTAGCACCATCAGCGTTTGAAGCTAGTTTTATGTCTTTAGCACATACCACAGCGGATCTAGACTTTGTGTTAGCTGCTGCTGAACAGGCATTTATTACTCTAAGTAAAGAAGATAAATAGTTAAGAGGCAACCATGGGTGTACGTTTTTTTAATTTACTCTTATTAATGGTAATTGGGTATTTGATTTATGGGATTATTGCCGGTCGCAATGGTTACATTTACTACACTGATATGAAAGAAAAAGTAAGTGCACAGGCAAAGATTAATCAACAATTATCATTAGATAATGCATATTTACAACAACGTGTTGAGGCTTTAAAGGCACAGGATCTTGTTGTTTACGAATCATTTATTCGTCGCGAATTAAATTACGTACGCCCTGATGAAATCTTTTTCCGGATTATTGATAATCGAGTAATGCCAACTTACTACAGTAAGGAAGCTGAAAACAAATATAATCCTCAAGCTCCAACAACGAATAAACGATAGTTTATGGCTAAGAAATATTTAGCTTTAATCTGTGCTGCCGGTGTAGGAACGCGCATGCAAAGCCAAGTTCCTAAGCAGTATTTATCTCTTACTTATGAAAACAAGCAGCAGCCAATACTAGGCATTACAATCCAAAAATTCTTAGCCGTAGAGGATATAGATTCAGTTTTAGTAGCTTTAAATGAAAATGATAGCTATGCTAGTCAACTTTTACCGGCATGGTTTGATTCATTTACAGCTTATAACCTTAAAGGAAAACTATATCTATATTCTCAAACTAATAGCCAAGTCAAAGCTTGTCTGGGCTACGGAGAAAGAATTCATACGGTTTATAGTTTGCTAGCTAATGCCATGCAATTATGCCTAGAGCAAGATTATGATCCTGCGCAGACTTATGTTTTAATCCATGACGCTGCTCGCGTGGGGATTAAATCTAGTGATATTCAAAGTATTATTCATGCATGCTCGACTTTAGATCAAATAGATCACTTAGAGCAACTAAAGGTAACTGAACAATCCTTTGTACCAGAAGATCCAAAAATTGATGAGAAAGATAGAGCTTGTCCAAGTTTTTTAGCTGGTATTTTACCTGGAATGAGATGTACTGATTCAGTAAAACTACTACAAGCTGATAATCAAAATTTAATAACTGATAATCTTGATCGTAAACAAATTTATTTAGCTCAAACTCCGCAAACTTTTAATCTTCTTTACTTTTATTACCTTTTAAGTAAATTACTCATGCATCTAGATGAACCATCACTAGAGAGCAAGACATATTTTAGTTCTTATTCATACTTTTTGACATATTGTGAGCAGTTACAACTTCTCGAAAAAAGTAAAATTGCCGAACTTAAGTTCGTGTATAATAACAAAATAAAATCTAAAAGCTTGGACGAAATCTTGCAAATTTTAACTGATGACGTTTCTGTATTAACGCTCTTAGGTGATCAAGTTATAGTACATGAAATGGGTAAGCATAATTTAAAAGTTACTTTACCTGAAGATTTAGCCTTAGCGCAGTATTATCTGACTCAAGAAGCTCAATTGGATTAAGTAATATTTTGTTATAAGGAATAATCGATGTTTAGAATTGGACACGGTTTCGACGTACATGCTTTTGATGTAACTACTCCTGGACCTATACATATGGGGGGAGTTGAAATTGATTACGAATATAACTTTTTAGCTCATAGTGATGGAGATGTTCTTTTACATGCTATTTGTGATGCTCTCTTAGGAGCACTTGCATTAGGTGATATAGGTAAACACTTTCCAGACACTGCTGCCGAATTTAGTAAAATAGACAGTCGCATTTTATTAGCTCGTACCTATGATCTTATAAAAGCTAAAGGTTATAAACTAGTTAATCTTGATGCTACGATCATTGCGCAAGCTCCTAAATTTGCGCCACATATTGATCGCATGCGTGCAGAAATTGCTCGTATTTTAGAAACACAAATTGATAATGTTTCAGTGAAAGCAACTACTAGTGAAAAATTAGGCTTTACAGGTCGTAAAGAAGGTATTGCAGTAGAAGCTGTTTGTTTACTTTCACAGGTTAGCTAATGGGCATGATTAAAAAACTTTATGACCGCACTATGTATTATGCAGGTCATAAGAATGCAAATACATTTTTATGTATTTATAGCTTTTTAGAAGCAATTATACTCCCTATTCCTATAGATGTCCTTGTTGGACCAATAGCCATGCAAAAACCTAAACAAGCGTTTAGGTTGGCTTTTTATGCTGCATTTTTCTCATTACTAGGCGGCTGTGTAGGCTATGCCCTAGGTATGTTCTTTGAAGACGTTGCAGCGCATATTTTTGCTTTAATCACAAATGAACCGGTAACTGCACAAACGATTCACGAAAGTGCAACCTTTGCTAAAATCGAAGAATTTTTAGATAAACACGGAATTCTCTCGATTATTTTGGTTGGTTTCACACCTTTACCGTTCAAAATATTTACCATTGTCTTTGGTTTTTTCCACTATAACTTTTTAGTATTTATTGGCTTAAGTTTTATTTCACGCTTAGTAAGATTTTTAATTGTTACCTATTTATTTGCCTACTTTGGACAAAAATATCGTCAACAAATTGAAAATATTATTAATAAGTCAGGCTGGATAATACTAATCGTTGCCATAGTAGGCTTTTTACTTTACTACACCTTAAAGTAACAACATAAAAGGAATTAAGCTCCATGCGCTTTAAAGCACGAAATTTAACCATGGCTACTGCTCTTGTAGCTTTATTAACATCATGTACAGCACCTTCGAATAATGCGCCAATTTATAATATTGACGGCTCGGCTAGTAGTGCTAGTAGTGTAAATACAAGTTCAAGTTCGGTTAATACTTCAACTGCAAGTAATGCCAATATTAATCCAACTTTTAGTATTACACCTGCTGAAGATGATAGTTCTGCAAATACTTCTTATAGTTCTACGAGTGTAAGCACAAGTAGTGTTCAAGCTAAAGCACCTGTTAGTGCTCCAACTACGCAAGTAAGTTCTGAAAATTTAGCTTCTTGTGAATTAACGCAACCGTTTAGAATTCCTCGTGGTGCAGATAATAAACCTATTTACAGCCAAATTGTAAAAGGTTCATATAAAGCTAAAAACTACACAGTACAACAAGGTGATACATTATTCCTTTTAGGTTACCTTTCAGGTACTTCAGCAGAAGCAGTAGCTAAAGCTAATGGCTTAGATAAAAGTTCTATATTAACTCCTGGTACAGTATTAGTGGTTAATCCAAATTCATGTCAAGGATCAACAAGCCATACTCCAGCAGCAGCTACAACTACACCAGTAGCACCAGCTCCTGTAACTTCTGCGCAAACAACAGCTACTCAAACTGCAAATCAAGTTTCTATACAAGTAGCAACTCAAGCAAATACAGCTAAAGAAGAAGCTGCAAAAGTTGCTGATAAAGCTTCAACTGAAGCGAGCAATGTAGCTAATAAAACAGTAAATCCAGTACCAACTCCAGTAAATACTGCTACTGAAACAGCTAGTCAAGCAGCAAGTACCGCTGGTACAGTTGCTGCTCAAACAACTAATCGTGATAACGTTGTTACACAACAAAAAGATAAAGTTGTTAATGTCCAAGGTCAAGCTACTGGTTCTTCTGCTTTAATGTGGCCTAGTTCTGGTAAAGTTATTCAATCATATTCAGATTCAAATGGTTCAGACCATGCCCTACATTTATCAGGCACCATTGGTGACAAAATTGTAGCTTCACAAGATGGTCTAGTAATTTACTCTGGTGTATTCAATAACTACGGTAATACAGTAATTATTTCACACAATAATGGTTTATTAACTTTATACGCATGTAACTCTAAAAACATGGTACAAAGTAACCAAAATGTGAAAAAAGGTGAAACTATTGCTCTTGTAGGTAATACTTGTGCAAGTGGTAAAACACTACTTTATTATCAAGTACGTATGAATGGTAAGCCGGTTGATCCAGCAAAATACTTAGCTAAACGTTAATTACAAAAAAGAGATAACTGGTTACCAGTTATCTCTTTCAATTTATTTAAAACATTTTCTTTTTTCATATGAATAAGCTTATTTCATCATACTTTTGGTATACGGCTATAGGGTTATGTTTAGTAACGCTTATAAGCCGAGCTCCATTCACCTCTACAAGTGCGATTATCAATAATATTGCCGTTGATTACAGTCTAAATTCAACTCAGCAAGGTTTGATTTTAAGTTTACCGACCTTTGTGATGGCTTTATGCTCATTATTTGTAGCAAAGCTTGATAATAAAATAGGTTTCGTTTTAGCCATTTTCTACGCTGTGGCTTTAATTATTATAGGTATTGCTATCCGTGATTTTCTAAGTATCTTAAGTCAAAATGCAGGTATTTATATAATCTATAGCGGAACAATTATCCTTTCGATTGGGATAACGATTTTAAGTGTTCTCTATCCGAGTTTTATTAATGGTTTTTTCAAACAACAATTAGGGGTTATGAATGCCATTAATGGAGCTAATTTATCAATATCTTCTCTGCTTGGTACATTTAGTTCATTATGGTTAATTAACCATGGTTATACTTGGAGAGATGTTGGATTACTTTGGATAATTATTTCGAGTTTAATTTTACTCTACTATATCCCGATTATATTCTTTACGCGCGAGCAAATGCAGCAAATTCGTTTTGCTACGCAAAGTCAACAATCAACTTTAAAACAAGATAGTAAGCAACAGCTTGAGCCTAGCACACAAAAGCAACAAAATAATATCCAACAAGATAACAAGCCAAGCGAGCAAATTGCTCTAAATAGCAAAAAATCCACTTCAATGTGGAAACAATGGGCTGCTTGGTGTATTGCTATAGCTTTTGGTTTAGAAAGCGCTAATTTCTATTTTGGTATTAGTTGGTATCGCAATTATGCCGGTGAAAGCTTATCTGACGCACAAATGGCAGTATTAGTAAATATATTCCAGTTCTTTGCTATTATTTCGTCATTAATAGCTCCTATTGCTTGTACTAAATATGTT
This sequence comes from Psittacicella hinzii, assembly GCF_003585935.1. Taxonomy (GTDB): domain Bacteria; phylum Pseudomonadota; class Gammaproteobacteria; order Enterobacterales; family Psittacicellaceae; genus Psittacicella; species Psittacicella hinzii. The sequence goes on along the minus strand of NZ_NRJG01000080.1, from coordinate 4,439 downwards.
AAATACTTAGGAGCTATACTATTGTGGTCTGCTATTGCGTTTGTGGCATCAACCTTAGGCTTAATTATTTTCTATAATTACTACGTAATTTTACTTTGGCTCTTTGTGCTATTTGGTATTACTTCAGGGGTATTATTAGCCGTATTACTGTTATTATTATCGTTAAAGACTACCAGATCACAAGATACCTCACGTTTATCTTCTATGGTAAATTGTGTTGGATTTATCTTAACTGCGATTTTCCTATTTGGGTTTGGTTGGTTATACGATCTAACAGGTAAGTTCGACGCTGGAATTTATATTATGATTGCTTATAATATTTTTATTCCGCTTCTTTGCTACTTAGCAAATAAACTACCAATTAAATCTTAGACATAAGTAAAAGCACCTTTGTATTTACAAAGGTGCTTTTAAATTATAATAAAAAATGGTGCAGATAGTGAGACTTGAACTCACACGCACGATGTGCACTACCCCCTCAAGATAGCGTGTCTACCAATTCCACCATACCTGCAAGATAAATTATCTATTTTTTATCATCAGTTGGTACACTTGGTTCACTTGGAACTGTTGGTGTAGTAGGATTATCCGTTGGTAAAGTCGGAGTCGCTGGTGTTGTCGCAGGCTGAGTTTGCGCTGGAGTTTCACCAATACGTTTTAATAAATCATCACCACTACCCGCAGGTGTACGATGTACGTTAATGTTAGCAATAACTAACGCACCGATCATAAAAATAGTAGCAAAAATTGCTGTTAAACGACTTAAGAATGTCGCTGAACCTGATGAACCGAATACTGTGTTTGATGCGCCAGAGCCGCCTAAAGCACCTGCATCTGCGCCTTTCCCTTGTTGCAACATGATTAATGTGATTAAAAATACAGCAACAAGCACGTAAATAATTAATAAAAGAATGTACATTTTAATACGAGTCTATCGTTCGCTATACCATTAAACATGCTATAACAAATATTTAAGAAAAATTTCAATACTTGGTTATTATACTCAATTTAAAAAATAAATGCAAGCTATTAATAGAAAAAATCTACTTTAACTTGCATTTAAGGATTATTTAAAAATTGAGCGTATTTTATTTTTTAATTTTTTCCAGAAGGCTTTTAAGATAGTCCTTAATATTTTTAAATTGCTTATCAACACCGTTACGATTTTTATCGCGTGGGTTTGAATTAGCAAATTGTTTTTCTGGATTAATAGTATCTTTTAATTTTTGTAGTAATTCTTTTTGCTCTTTAGTTAAGTTAGTTAAAGTAGGAATATTGAAGATAACATTTAGATCAGTACGTCTGTTATCAATGTACGTACCTTTACCTTTAAGTACTACATTATCTCCATATTGTACTCCAGCCTTAACCGTAACTGTTTCTGTACCATCTAAAGTAGGCACAGAAATCTCACCACCTAAAGCAGCTGTAAATGGATCAATAGGATAGATTAAAACTAGGTTGCCATAATCGTCCATTTTGAAAATAGAATGTTCAGCTACTTCAACTTGCACGATTAAGTTACCTGGGATAGTTCCAGCACCAGCTTCATTACCTAAGCCTCTAAAGCGTAAGCGTGAATTTGGTTGTAAGTGTTTAAATTCGTATTCAAACTCTTCTTTAACAGAAACTGTTGCATGCCCTTTACATTTTTTACACGGATTTTTAATGATTTTACCGCGACCGTGACAACGTCCACAAGTTTGAGAGAAAATGAATTGTCTAATCTCACCAGAACCATGACATTGCGGACAGGTTGTTAAATCATTTTCGTTTTCAGTACCTTTACCGTGACAATCTGGACAATCTTTTTGACGGTTGTAAGTAATTTTTACTTTCTTACCGAAAAATAGATCTTCAAGAGTTAAGGTAACAATGATAGGAATATCAGATCCACGAACTTGTTGAGTTGACTGGCGTGAGTTACCACCAGTGGCTTGGTTGAACATATTGAAAATATCTTCAAAACCACCAAAGCCGCCAAAGCCACCGCCAAAGCCGCCCCCACCAAATCCTTGACCGTTTGAATTAACGTAAGCGTCATGACCTAAACGATCATAGGTAGCACGTTTATCAGCGTCACTTAATACTTCATAAGCTAAGTTAATCTCTTTGAACTTATCTTGTGCTTCAGGATCTGGGTTTTTATCTGGGTGATATTTTAGAGAAAGTTTACGGTAAGCACGTTTGATTTCTTTTTCATCAGCGTTTTCACTTACCCCAAGAATCTCATAATAAGTTTGTGCCATAAAAACAGATGATTTAATTGTTAATTAATGCAATGAAAGCCCACGCTTAAACATGGGCTTTCGAACTTATGTAAAGATAGATTAATTAAGATTATTTATCTTTATTTACATCAACATCAACGAAACCATCGTCGTTACTGTTGTTGCTATTACCAGCTTTTTGTGCAGCTTCATTTAATAGTTTAAAGCCTTTTTCTAGACGTTCGATAGCTGTTTCGATAGCTTTACGATCATCACCTTTAACTGCTTTTTCTACTTCTTCAAGTGCACCTTCAACTTCAGCTTTGTCAGAAGATGATAATAAGTGACCGTCTTTTTCTAATAATTTACGAGTTTGTGAAGCAATTTGGTCACCTAAGTTTTTACTTGCACTTAGTTGTTTAAATTCTTCGTCACGCTCTTTATTAGCTTCAGCATCACGTTTCATTCTTTCGATTTCTTCTTGACTTAAACCTGAATCTGATTTAATAGTGATGTTTTGTTCTTTACCTGTATCTTTATCTTTAGCAGATACTTTGATAATACCGTTAGCATCGATATCGAAAGTAACTTCGATTTGTGGTACACCACGAGGAGCTGGACGAATACCTTCTAATACGAATTTACCTAATAGTTTATTGTCTGTAGCACGTGGACGTTCACCTTGGTACACTTCGATTTGTACAGCAGGTTGGTTGTCTTCTGCAGTTGAATAAACTTGTGATTTTTTATTAGGGATTAGAGTGTTTTTCTCAATTAACACTGACATTACATCGTTCATAGTTGCAATACCTAGTGATAATGGAGTTACGTCTAATAATAGAAGATCTTTAACGTTTTCGTTTTTGCTTAATACAGCACCTTGTACGGCTGCACCTAAAGCTACAGCTTCATCTGGGTTGATATCTTTACGAGGATCTTTACCAAAGAAGTCTTTAACCATTTGTTGTACTAATGGCATACGTGTTTGACCACCTACTAATAGTACATCGTGGATTTCATCTTTTGATAAACCAGAATCAGCGATTGCTTGTTTAACAGGTTCGAAAGTTGATTTTACTAAATCTTCAACTAAAGCTTCTAATTTAGCACGAGTTAAAGTTGTTACTAAGTGAACAGGAGTTTGAGTAGTCATGTCCATAGTAATGAACGGTAGATTGATGTCTGTTGAATTAGTTGATGATAATTCAATTTTCGCTTTTTCTGCCGCTTCTTTAACACGTTGCATAGCTACTGGATCTTTACCTAGATCCATGCCAGCGTTATCTTTTTTGAATTGATCTAAGATGTAGTTGATAACTAAGTTATCGAAGTCCTCACCACCTAAGTGAGTGTTACCGTTTGTAGCTAATACTTCGATAGTTTTGTTACCATCCGTATTATCAATTTCGATTACAGATACGTCGAAAGTACCACCACCTAAGTCATATACTAAAACGTTAGATGTACCTTCACCTTTATCCATACCGAACGCCATAGCAGCTGCTGTAGGTTCGTTGATAATACGTTGAACATTTAAACCTGCGATTTCACCAGCGTCTTTAGTTGCTTTACGTTGAGCATCGTTAAAGTATGCTGGTACAGTGATTACTGCGTCAGTAACTTTTTCACCTAAGTAGCTTTCAGCAGCTTCTTTCATTTTTTTCAGAACTTCTGCTGAAACTTGTTGAGGTGCTTTTTTCTGATCTAATGGTTTAACCCATGCATCGCCATTGTCTGCGCGAATGATTTCGAAAGGCATGATTTTAATATCTTTTTGCACTTCTGCATCTTCAAAACGACGACCGATTAAACGTTTAATACCGAATAGAGTATTTTTAGGGTTAGTTACCGCTTGACGTTTAGCTGATTGACCAACTAAAACTTCACCATTTTTAGTGTAACCAACGATAGATGGAGTTGTACGGTGACCTTCAGTATTTTCAATAACTTTTAAGTTACTACCATCCATGATAGCAACACATGAGTTAGTTGTACCTAAGTCAATACCAATAATTTTACCCATATGATAATTTCCTTTTTTTTTGTTTTATTTTGTTTTGATTTGTTTTTTCACACTCAAATTATAGCGCTAGATAAAATTTTTTCAAGTACTTTTTTATGACTTGGGCTAATTTTTCGTAATAAATTATTGAAATGGCAGTAAAAACTAATATTTGCAATTTAATAATTTATCATTAGCTACAATTTTTTATTAGCACTGTAACGAGT